>CAYNKI010000344.1:0-3654 GCA_964397675.1 uncultured Pirellulales bacterium | reverse complement strand
ATTATTTCTGCTATCGTATTGGTCAGTTTGAGTAATTTAGGATAAGGCTGTTAGATTGCTACTGAAAGAGCTTTTAACAGTTTTAACAACAGGTTCGTAATTGTCGGGTTTAGTTGCCTAATGGATATCTGTTATTGTTGCAGCCGTAGTAATTTTTTCTCTTACACTTAGCTTTGGCAAGTTAATGCAGAAAATGTTTCCTCTGCCTTTGTCTGTGTTTTCAATCCAAATGCAGCCCCCATGCATTTCAATTATTTTTTTAGCTAACGACAAACCCAAAGATAAATCTTCTCCCGAACGCCAATAGGGATGTTCTTTGATCCACTCAAATGAATCGAAAACCTTATTCATCCTGCTGCTTTCGACCGTCTCGCCATCGTCTTGCACCTCTATGCTAATTTCACGGCCGATGTCCTTTATATTAACCTCAACATGACCCTTTGCAGGGGTAGAGTTTATCGAAGTGCTAATAAGATTGGTTAAGGCTTGTATGATTCTGTCATGATCCCCATTGATGCTAAGTTTGTAGTCTGGCATAAAACTTTTTAACTCGATGTCTTTTTTCTCCGCAAGTGGTGACAAAGCTTGCACGATTTCTGAAACAATAGAGCGAATGTCAAGCTTGGTCTGCGCCAATTCCATCGTTCCTACATCAATTTGTGAGATTCCAAGAAAGTCATTAATTATCCTTCTGGCTTTGTCAATGGGTCCCCAAATATCGTTTGTGTTCATTTGGACCTCTCTGATATTATCGTCAGCCAGCAATTGCTCCAATGTTTCTGAAACCATAATAGCTAATTCACTTTTTAGCTGATTCTGCTCTTTCAATTTCGAGTTTGCTCTTCTAAGCTCATCCTCTACCAGAATACGTTCCGTAATATCTCGAGCGATTCCAACAACTGCGACTTTGTTTCCGTTCGAGTCTTTAATGATTGATCTGGAAAGAGAAACAGGAAATATACGGCCGTTTTTTCGCTTGTGGTAAAATCCAACTTCCCAGGTGCCTCCGATACCTTGAGTTCGGAAAACAGTCCTCGTATTGGCAGTCTTTGTTGTACCCAGCCATAGGATACTACTGTCTTTTCCCTGAACATCTTCTTGTTTATATCCATAAGTTTCACAGAATGCTTTATTGACAAAGATAATCTTGTCATCTATATCGGTGATATAGACGCTATCATTAGTGCTCATAATGGCACCTGACAGCAAGCGCAGTTTTTCTTCTGCCTTCTTGTGCCTGATGGCGTTTTCAACGGTTATCGGAAACGCTTTGAGATAGTTTCGTTCGATGTCCTTTATCAGATAGTCATAAGCGCCATTCTTCCAGGCCTTGATTGCTATTTCCTCATTGCCGGTCCCAGTGACAACTATAACAGGAGTATCCTTGACTAAATGCAGGACATCAAATGCTGTGCCATCCCCAAGAAAGCAGTCAGCAATCACCACATCAAACCGTTCGGAACCCAAAATTTTCCGGGCCTCTGAAGCGGACCCGGCTATAGTGTAATCGTACGGAAGCTCTTGTTCTTCGACTAAACGCTTGAAAGCTGCTTGATCGAGTTTGTCATCCTCGATCAGCAAGATTTTGTATCTCGTATTATCCATTGTCCTACCCCCCATTTGGCAATTCACTCAAAGTCCAATACAGCTCAATAGCTCTAATCGCCTCCACGAATTTTTTATAATCGACAGGCTTGACTATATAACCGGCAACATTGAGCTTAAAGCTCTCAACTATGTCACTCTCTTCTTTAGACGTGGTCAACACCACCACAGGAGTCTTTTTCAGTACATCATCAGCTTTTACAACTTTTAGAAATTCGGTGCCGTTCATCTTCGGCATATTCAAATCCAACAAGATTACGCAAGGCTTCTTATTACTTTCATCTCCTAAGTACTGGAGCGCTTCTTCGCCGTTGGCTGTTCGAACCAACGAATTTAAGATCTTCAGGTCCTTAAATGCCCGCTTAACCGTCATTGCATCTACATTATCATCTTCGACTAACAATATTGGCTTCTGGTTTCTCATTTTTACCCCCCACTTTCTGCTTGGACAGCGTAAAGAAGAACGTACTTCCCTCGCCTACTTTGGATTCTACCCAAATCCTGCCACCATACATTTCTACAATTTTTTTCACCAGCGTCAGGCCGACACCGGTACTTTCAAATTCATCTCGCGGCGATAATGTTTGGAACATTTGAAAAATCTTTTCAAAATATTTTTCCTCAATCCCTGGACCATTATCGGTAATGCTGAATGTCCAGAACCCGTTTTCTTCCATGCATCCGGTTCTTATCTGACCTTGTGGTTTATCCATGTATTTTATGGCATTGCTAATCAAATTCTGAAAAACCTGGCTAATCCGAGTTTTTTCACATTCAATTACAGGTAATTCATCTTCGACTGTAATAGTGATGCTCTCCGGCGGAGCAAGCATATCGATAATATCCGGCACAAGCTCATTAAGATTTACCTGAAACATTTTTTCCTTAACATGTCCGATTCTCGAGTACTGCAAGATTCCATCAATTAGGTTATGCATTCGATCTACCCGGCTCGAAATCAGAGCTATTTGCTCTTTGCCATCTTCATCGAGCTTGTCTGCATAGTCAGTTGATATCCAATTTGCTAATGTCTTAATCCCGCGTAGCGGTGCCTTCAAATCATGTGATACAATGTATGCGAAATCTTTTAATTCCTTATTAGTCTTTTCCAATTCGTCGAGAAGTTCAGCTTTCCTCTTCTCTGACTTTTCATGTTCAGCAACCTCTGTGGTTAGCTGCTCATTGGTAGTTGTTAGCTCAGCAGTGCGTTGCTCGACTCTCACCTCCAGTTGCTCCTTGGCTTGCACTAACTCAAAATCGCGATACTGGATTTGTTCCAACATTTCGTTAAATGCGTCTATAAGCAGGCCCACTTCATCGTCACTCTGCTTTAGGGCTCGTGTAGAATAGTCCTTCTTTTCTGAAACTGCTTTTGCGACCTCAGCTAAGCTTAGAATCGGGCTGGAAATAATCCTCTGCAATCTTGATGAGACCAGCAGAGCTACTAAAGAGGCAAACACTAAAACGGCAACAATTATCTTGATATTACGCTTGAGCATTACGTGCAAAGGATGCAAATCCGACCGCAGACAAACGATTCCGATTACTTCACCATCGAGAATGATATTTTCGAATACGGTCAGCAAACCATTGCTGTAACTATAGCCGCATTCTTGAGCTTCAGAGGGCCGGAAGTTGCTATCAACGCCGTAACGATAATAACCAGCGAAAAACTTACCATCCTTAGTATAAACACCACCAAAAACAATAGAAGGCTCCGCCTTAAGAGCGCTTAGTGTCGCCTTGGCATCCTCGGCATCATCAAAAGCCAAAGCAGCCTTGCAGTTATCCGCTATCATCGCTGCCTGTGTGGACAGATTTTGGGCCATAGCGTGGCGAAGAGCGGTCCACTCCCATGCAATGAATGCACTGCCCGCTAACAATAACGCAGTGATGCAAGTCAGCATGATAATTGAAACCAGCTTATTTTTTATTGTTGTTTTTTGCATAATAGATATAAGCAGTCTTATGCATCTGCGATTTTTCTTGGTTTTCTCCTGTAGCGTTTTTATTAACCACTCTTTTGGCCAGGCGCAGAAGCTGAGACCG
>CAYNKI010000343.1:0-3676 GCA_964397675.1 uncultured Pirellulales bacterium | reverse complement strand
AATGATTTTAGCAAAGTTTTTATCTCATTTGTTTTGCATGGGTTCCCACAAAATGTCAGGAAGGTAATTATTGAAAATGCCTTTAACGCCTTAAAGAAGCATGGGCAGTTACTCATCCTTGACTATAACGAATTCTCGCTGCCAGATATCCCTTTTTACTTAAGGTTTGCTTTTAGGCTTATGGAATGCCCTTATGCCTTTGATTTTATCGAAAGAGATTTGAAGCAGATACTGGAAAGTAATAATTTCGCTGGCTTTGAAGAGTTTTTTTTCTTCAAGAATTATGTAAGATTATTGAAAGCCAAAAAATTCAATAGCAATAAAGAAGACCGAGACATTAAAAATAAATTAAATCGAGCAATCGGATTAATAAAAAATTCATCACATACTACAGCGTTTACGGGTGCGGGAGTTTCTGTAGAGAGTAGCACACCGCCTTTTCGTGGTGAAAATGGGTTGATATATTAAATTTGAAGAGGTGTTAAAGTGCCCTGGATTAATGTAGAAGATTGTAATGGTTGCGGAATTTGCGTGGAGGAGTGTCCTGTAAATACAATCGCAATGAAAGATGAAAAAGCTGAAATAAATATGGATGGGTGTATTCGATGCGGCATTTGTCACGATGTGTGTCCACAGGAAGCAGTAAGACATGATAGTGAGAAAATACCAGAGGTTATAAAAGCAAATGTGGAAGAGACGAAAAGATTTATGCAGGCCTGTGCAAAGTATCTCGGTGATGTTAAAGAAAAGGATAAGTGCTTACAGAGAATGAAAAAGCATTTTAAGAAAGAAAAGATTATCGCAGAGAAGACATTGGAAGAACTTGAGAAAATAAAAAATATATAATCTTAAGGAATAGATAAAATCCCAAAAGAGATTAAAAACGCCCGTTTTAGACTTTTTATTTTCACCTGCTACGGCGGATGTGCCACAGGCGTTGCTGCATCCAAGGCTTGTATCAAAATATGGGAGGAAAACCCGGATGATGTGAAGATTGGATGTCTTCCTGCTGTTATAGTACCATGGAAGTTTAATGAGATTACGAGAAACTCGCAGAAACGCATTCTGATAGATGCCTGCGCTGTTCAATGTGGCAGGAAACTCTTCGAGAGGCAGGGAATGTCGGTAGATAGTTACATCGAGCTAACTTCGACTCTTGGCATTAGAAAGGTAAAAAAGTTACCTTTAGAGCGTTTGGAAGAAAGAGTCTACACAACTATCCACAGGGAAGTGGATGCGCTTTTAGGTAAGGTTTATTAATTGAGGAGCTGGTTTATGAAGGAATTGGTGGTAATAAGTGGTAAGGGTGGAACTGGTAAAACCAGTATTGTAGCATCGTTTGCACAACTTGCGAAAAATGCGGTATTCGCTGATTGCGATGTCGATGCAGCGGACCTCTACCTGGTCTTACAGCCAAAGACAAAGCAAAAATCTGAGTTTTCCGGTGGCAAACGCGCAGCAGTAGTCACAGAAAAGTGCATCGGCTGCGGGAAATGCCAGGACCTTTGTAGGTTCGACGCCATACATTTCAATGGCCCGGGAAATGATGTGGTTGACAAGACGTTTACCATTGATCCCATCTCATGCGAGGGCTGTAAGGTATGTGTAGAGTTTTGTCCGGTAGATGCAATCGAGTTTAGCGACAGTATAAACGGACAGTGGTTTATATCGGATACGCGATTTGGAACAATGGTTCATGCCAGGTTGGGAATCGCTGAGGAAAACAGCGGAAAACTGGTAACTCTCATTCGCAAAGAGGCAAAAAGAATAGCTGCCGAAGAAAAAAAGAATCTACTCATTATTGATGGCTCACCAGGAATTGGCTGTCCCGTAATCGCATCGATTACAGGAGCAGACCTGGTTTTGATAATTACAGAGCCGACTCTTTCAGGCAAGCACGATTTGGGCCGGGTTGCAGACTTAGCTGCGGGTTTTAAAATCCCTGTCCTGGTCGCCATTAATAAATTTGATTTGAATCCAGATGTAACCATGCAAATCGAGCAAGACGCCCGTAATCACCATATAAAAGTAGTTGGAAAAATCCGGTATGACGACGCTTTTACCAAAGCGCAAATTCTCAAATCGACAGTACTGGAATATACCGGTGGTGCAGTATCCGAGGATGTAAAAGCCTTATGGAGAAATATTACTTATGCTCTCGGTTAATGCCGATTCGGAAATGACAGTAGAGAAATCATCACGGTTTGATTTTGATGTGCTGGCTAATAAATATGACTCGTGGTATGAAAGTGCCAAGGGAGTCATGTACGATCGTTTGGAGAAAAGAGCCATTGCTAAATATCTGTTAGGAAAACGAAGGGGAACAAAGTTGCTGGAAGTTGGCTGCGGTACAGGCCACTGGACTCAGTTTTTCAGCGAATATGGCTTTGAGGTAACCGGCGTTGATGTTTCTGAGCGGATGATAGACATAGCCAAGAGCAAAAATATCTCTAACGCCTCGTTTCAAGTAGCTGATGGTCATTCTTTGCCGTTTGCTGATGATAGTTTTGACGTGACAGCGGCTATCACAACCTTGGAATTCGTTCGTGATGCAGAATCGGTTATACAGGAGATGGTACGCTGCACCCGCAAGCCAGCAGGACAACTGTTGATTGGGACATTGAATGTGTTGGCTCGAGTGAACCGTAATAGAAAACAAAACTTTGAATCGTCATATGCAAAGGCTCAATTGTTTTCTCCAAGCCAGCTAAAGCAGCTTTTAGCACGGTACGGTGAAACATGCGTGATTACCGCTGGGTTTATTCCCGGGCAAGAGCATCTTTTACCATTTTCACCATTAATCGACACAATTGGCCGTTTGCTTCATATCTCATACGGAGCTTTTATTGCAGCGGAGGTAAGGTTATGAAAGTACAGGCAGAAGTGAGCTTATACCCATTACGGCAGAAAGATTTGACCAAACCAATCCAGCAATTTGTGAAAGTGATGGAGAGCAATAATCTAAAGGTCAATACCGGAGCAATGAGTAGTTTCATCACTGGAGACAGCCAGGTTGTTTTTGAAGGCCTGCAGGAGGCTTTTGAGCAACTTGCTTTAAGATACGAGGTCGTGCTAACCGCAAAGATATCCAATGCGTGTCCTGAAATTAAAGAAGAATAAGCAGATTTAGTGTGAAAGAAAAAGAGGTAATCAGTTATGACAGGAAAAACAAAAGCCGCTCATATTACCGAGGATCAGCGAAAACAAATGGAGGCTGAACAGGAAGAAATTCGCAAAAGAGTAAAACAAATAAAGCACCAGATACTTGTGCTTAGCGGCAAGGGAGGCGTTGGCAAAAGCACGGTGGCGGTAAATCTTGCGGTTTCACTCGCACTTGCTGGTAAGAAAGTGGGGCTTCTTGACATCGACATACATGGTCCAAGTATCCCGAAGATTCTAAACCTTGAAGGAAAGACTATCCAAGCGGCAGGAGATGTGATTTTGCCGATTGCAATGGCAGAAAACCTAAAGGTTATGTCTATAGGTTTTCTGCTGCGGGCAAGTAGCGATGCCGTTATATGGAGAGGCCCAATGAAATATCAGATGATAAAGCAGTTCTTAAAAGATGTAGATTGGGGCAGCTTGGATTTTCTGGTTGTCGATTCGCCTCCCGGAACGGGCGATGAGCCACTTTCTGTGGTTCAGCTTTTGGAAAACGCCGATGGTGCAATTATAG
>CAYNKI010000342.1:0-3682 GCA_964397675.1 uncultured Pirellulales bacterium | reverse complement strand
TGATTTCGATCTGCTCGGCGAGAACGAAGGTTCCCGCGGCGATGTCGATGATGTCACCGGGCAGGGCTATCGCGTTCGCCGCTACGATGTCTCCACCCGCCTCCACAGTGATCGTGACCGGGGCTGGCTCCACCGGCTCCACCGGCTCGTTGGGCTCCACCGGCTCCACCGGCTCGTTGGGTTCCACAGGCTCGTTGGGTTCCACCGGCTCCACCGGCTCGTTGGGCTCCACCGGCTCCACCGGCTCCACCGGAGGCGGACCACCTTCGATGACCAAACTCCAGGAACGCAGTTTACCCGTCAACACAGCGTCATCATCCTTAACCTCAAGCTGCCAGGTGCCTTCGGCATTCAGACCATCAAAGTCTGACAGTTTTCCTTCAGGCTGGTAGGAATTTATATACGGTGCTAAGCTCGTTGTAATCAACATGGTGGCTTCATCATCGAGAGTGGTGTTCAAAAAGTTTTTGCCACTGCCGCCACAGTCGGTGAACAGCTCCACCTTTGTTCCATCAGGTCCGACAAGAAACACATCAAGGTCAGCATCGTATCCATGCGTGATGGTAATTACGACGTCGACATCCTCAATTATGAGAGAATCCGGCACGTTTAAAGAGGATGTGGTCTTGCCTTTATCCGGAATAAATTTGGGTACATCATCGCTGTCATAAGTATTAACTGCCGCCATTGTTTCTGCAACCAGGAACAAAGACATAACAGCTAACACCAAAATTTTTACTAATCTGAAATTAGTTTTCATTTTCTTACCTCCTAAAAAAAAATTACGATAAATGTGTTCTGGCTACACACCAAAACACAATTGTCCTCAACAAGCAACCTGACCTTTTATCACTACAAGTGATGATGCCTGTTTAAGACAACCTCCATGAAAACGACCATTAAAATTTCACCCTTCCATCCTGCTATGGCGAAGACCTAGGCCGAGACGAGTAAGATTCTGCGGCTATTTTACTCAAACTGACCGATTTCATTGTCATGCTGAGCCGAAAGGCGAAGCATCTGGCCTTAGCAATAGGAAATCACATTTCATCGTGGGCCAGATTCTTCGCTTCACTTCGTTACGCTCAGAATGACAAACTGTTATATGTTTTTGCAAATAAAGGACTTATGATTATTTCTGCTATCGTATTGGTCAGTTTGAGTATTTTAGTATTTAACTTTACCTCCTTCCTTAACAACCTTGTCAATGACTATTCTATTTGAAAAGGTGCTGAGCTTGTTTGTCTGCTCACTTTGTTCATTCCGTGAATTGTGAGCCTGAATCCGTATAGTTTGCGGATGCGCACAAGAGTCTTGATAAAAAGTAACGCTTCTGACAAGCAATTTGATACTCCTCTGTGTTTCTATTAACAGTTTAAGAGCGTGAGGTCAAATTGTCAAGAAAAATCCTAGGATTCCTCATCTTGGATTATGGACTTTTTTCTTATTTGAGTCAATCGTGGGGACTACGTATTTTGAGCTAAAGTGCGATTCTTTGTAAGAAATAGCCATTTTTTCCCAAAAAACGGCAGTTGGCCGCGAGGAATCGTAGAAAAAAATAAAGACAATAGTAAAAGTCTAACTGAAGATTTCACAATTCGCTTGTAAATTAGAAGCGATTTAGTACTATCGATTATAGCAAATATCGCATTAGTTTTTATGCTAATTGGTATAGTTGCAATCTTGGCGACAGGACAAAGACGGCTCCTTACAGAAGAAGTTATACGAAAGGGGCCAGCGGGAACCAAGATAGCGGTTATCACAGTGGAAGGTATAATACTTACAGGAAAAGCTAATCACCCCCGCCTATGAGAGATTCGTACAGATTGTCGTTGAGGGAAGGAAAGCATCACTTAAGGATGATGAGATTAGACCGCTTGCTGATGGCAGCATATTTGGTGCGCAAGAGGCACTTGATGAAAAACTAATAGATGAGATTGGCTATATGGATGAGGCAATAAATAGAATTGGTTAAATCATTGGCGGGTGTTGAAAAGGCTCAGGTAGTAGCATATTGAAAGCCGTTCTCTTTAGTCGGCTTTCTAAGCTACCGCAATCGAGACATGCCAAGAATCAATACAGACATGCTTTACGAACTTAGCACGCCACGGATATTATACCTCTGGACTGCATATTAGCAACCAACAGCGGTGGGAAGAATAAACGAGGTGAAAGCTTCGAGATTGGAGAATATTTAATCACTCATTGTAACCGTTCACGGGGAAAATATTCCGGTTTTGGGCTTTATGGGCGATTTGTCCGACTACTTGGTAAAAAATCGCCAAGAAAAGCTTGACTAAATTACAAAAAAACGCTTTAATTAAGCTTATATGACATTTTGACACTGTGAACGGTTACGAATTTTTGAAGGAAGGAGGTAGAGTCAAATCCTAAAAACTTTTGTTGATTAAGGGTTGATTTGCTGGGATGAACCGTTTTTATCGGTCGTTTTGTTGGAAGTTGTTTGAGATGAGATACTAAAAACTCATAACTAAAAACTCAAAACTATAGAAAGAAAGGAGGAATATCATGTCTAAAAAGCTTGTCTTGAGCGAAGTCGAAAGATTGATTTGTTTGGTTTCTTTTGTTTTAGTTTTGGGGTCAACCACAGGTGTGGCGAACGCAGATATCACTGCAGGACTGTTAGTGTACTGGCCATTTGATGAAGGGGCCGGTAGTACAGTTTCGGACGCAACGGGCAATGGCCACGATGGCACGTTCAATGGCGATCCACAATGGGTGGATGGAAAATATGGAAAGGCGTTGCATTTCGACGGCGTCGATGACTTTGTTACCCACTCCTTGCCCGGAGACCAGACGTATGCGGCTTTCACTGTCGCGATGTGGGTCAAGGCTGATGGCACCGATCAGGCTGGTATGGCGGGCGTATTCTCCAGCCGCTCCCCTGGTGGGTCCACTGGCGCTGGTTTCCAGATTGATGTGGATGCTGGGGCCATGGTCTACCAGATTCGTCCTCCTACCGGTGCTGGAACATTCGGGAACGCTACCACGGACTGGGTACATCTTGCTATAGTCAGTGAGGGTACATCTGCGCAACTCTACTACCAGGGTGTTCCTATTACTCAAGCGACCTTCGCCAGTGACCTATTCAACGAGTTCACGGTGGGTGTGAACAGGAATAGAAGCCGGTGGTTCGCCGGGATGATTGATGAGCTCCGCGTATACAACAGAATTCTGACAACGGATGACATAGTGGGTCTGTATGAGTGGACAGGTTCGCTGCCAATGAAGGCCCAGAACCCCGAGCCGGATGATGGGGCAACAGACGTGCCGCTGGATGTAGCGCTTAGCTGGACGCCGGGAGAGTTCGCTAACACACACGATGTTTACCTTGGAACCGTTTTCGATGATGTCAATGATGCTACGACCGACAGCACTGTGTATCAGGGCCGTCAAAGCGAGACAATCTATGCGCTCGATCGTCTGGAACTGGGCCAGACCTACTACTGGCGCATAGATGAGGTCAACGCACCACCCGATAATACAATCTTCAAAAGCAGCATCTGGAGTTTTACGACCGAGCCCATCGCTTATCCGGTTGCCGACACGTCTATCGCCACCAATGCTTCCAGCTCTAACAGTGCAGAGGAGGGGCCTGAAAATACTATCAACGGCTCTGGGCTGGATGCCGTTGAACTGCACTCGACAAATAGTAAGGCTA
>CAYNKI010000341.1:0-3683 GCA_964397675.1 uncultured Pirellulales bacterium | reverse complement strand
CAGATTCAACGTCTTGCTCATGCTCACCAGGATGCGCGCCATAGAGACAAAAAAATTAGCGCTGGAATAAAATCCCGACGCTAATCGTACTTTAACATCTCATCATCGGAGATAAGATCAACGCGATACTGAGTGCCTGCGGGCAGAATATGAGGCTCCTTTTAAAAGCCGATCTGCCGCACATTTATTTTTTGCTTTTATTGTCCCCCTGGATTTCCAAGTCGGCGGAATCATTAAGAACAAATCGCAGAATTTTGCATACCTTCTTTACTTATTTCGATCCAAAAACCGACTTTTTCAGGGCCGACTGAATAATCCCTTTGGCGCTAGCTATCTTATGGGCCCCACACTGGCGCCATGCCATCAGGATACCTTTGGCATCTGATAATATTCCCGGCGCTGACTGTTCCATTTGTAGGGTCATAAGGAAGGGTTAGCTCCATTACCTGGCTGCTCATGGTTTTGTAAATGAACGGTCCGGCACTTCTGTCAGGGCCGTTACCCATCAGTTCCCAGGCTCCATAAATCGTCTCATAAACACCTGCTCTGGCTGCGCTATAAGTATAGGAAAAGTTGCGATAACGATAGCGGCGATAATCATTGACACTCCAGCCTGCACTATCAGGATCAAGACTCAGGTTAAAACCCTGCACTGAACGGAATGGGTCGACTATTTTAGCCGATGAAATGAAAGATAGAGGGGTAGTAACAGCATTAGGTACATACCAGAAAGGCCCGTCACCGGATCCTGAGCCATCAATGGGATATTTGGTGTATTCTACAGCATAGGCCTCTAGTGCAGTAGCTAAGGTTCTCATATCTGCTTTGCTGCGTGATACTTTAGACCTGACTTGAGCCTCGAGAAAATTGGGAATTGCAATAGCAGCTAAAATGGCAATAATCGCGACAACAATCAACAATTCGATCAAAGTAAATCCCTTCTTAAGCCTCATTAAATGTCACCTCCCTTATTGTAAATTCTCTCACTCAATATCAAAATAGTTTAAAAACAAATCCTCCCCACTGTCAATACAGAAACTCATCCCCTTCACAATTTATTCCATCCCTGGCACCCAACCTGCCTTAAATCCTATCACCACTTCCACAGAACAGTTATAGCTATTAGCCTTTTTAATCAGCAAAATCAAGAAAAATCATCTTACCACACAAAATACTTAGACTAGCGACCTGTCTGGGAGGAGTTTGACAAGTCACTTGCTCCATATTACAGGGAAGAGGTAGGGCGTCCGGCGATTGCGACGAGAATGATGGTGGGACTCCATTATCTCAAATACACCTGTGACTTTAGCGATAAGGAAGTGGTTGCTCGCTGGGTAGAGAATGCGTACTGGCAATATTTTTGTGGCTCAAAATGGTTCATGCACGAGATGCCGATCGACCCCTCATCCATGACGCGGTGGCGAAAGAAGATAGGGGAAGAGGGTGTGGGGTATTGAGTTGATGTTTTCCCAGTTGATCTCGGTGGGTGTCGAGACGAAGGTGGTAAAAGGTTTTGGAAAGATCAATTTGGATACGACGGTTCAAGAAAAAGCCATTGCGTTTCCCACCGATGTGAAGTTGTATTACCGGATGCGAGAGAAGCTGGTGCGCGGTGCGAACAGGCACGGCGTAGTACTGCGTCAGACCGCCGCGGTGGAGCATTGCCATGCTTGTGCATTCGAGATTACCTCGATTAAAATACTTACACGGCAAATTTTGAGTTTGCGCGCAGACCTATAGACCTGCACATCGCGCTAGTAACTACTTTTTGGGAAATGGCGCTAGTTTCTCTATGAAATGGGGGGAATGCGGGGACAGCAACCTCATTTTCATTTTTCCCTGCCGCTCACTTCAGCCTTGCCGTATTGCACTTCCGACGCTTCCCTATTCTTCTCAACTTTAGAACTTTTCGCGGCACCGCTACTTTATCAGACCTTTAGTGCGTCTGGACACCAGACTCAGGCAAAGCAATCTCATCTGCTTTGAGCCCTGAATGCAAACCCGCTTCGCGAGGCGAGCTGAAAGAAATTCTTAGAGCTCATTGAGGAGTGCCACGGGCATCTTGCCTGTGAGAAGCAATGGGCGTGACGCCAATGCCACGGCAAGCACACTACATTACTTAACGATACCCAGACTTTTTAAAATCTCAGATCGGTATGAAAAGTTCTAAAGCTCAGTATTCTCTCATGCGACTCGCAAAATACGGTTGCTGTCCCCGAATTCTACCGAATTCTAAGGCTCCCCTTTTAAATCCTATAATAGTTGTTCTGAACGTTTCGCACTGCGCATAACATCTCCGTCACTTACTGTTCCATTGGTTGGGTCATAAGGAACCGGAAGTTGCGGATATTCACTCCCCGGAAAACTGCCGGTGTCATAATATGGACCATACGTCCGGTCAGGACCAGCGGAGTTAAGCTTCCAGGCACCATACCAAGATTCAAGGAAGGGATAATAATCTGAATATGATGTACGAGTGCCAGCCATGCCCCAGGTCATATGTACATACCAATAGCGATATCGGGACCATTTCCTAGGATCTTCACCAGGCAATGCCCACACCGAGACAAGGGCTTTTCGGAACGGGTCAACCAAAACCGCAGAAGTTACATAAGCAATCGGTGTGGTTACCGTATCAGGAACATACCAGTATAAGTCATAGGGATAATTGGGATAGTTCCAACAAAATTGCGCACCATCGCCCGGATACTTGTTCCAATCGGTCATATAAATTTCTAGAGCAGTAGCAAGGGTTCGAATATCAGCCTTAGCACGGGTGACTTTGGCTCTGACTTGAGCCTCGAGAAAATTGGGAATTGCAATAGCAGCTAAAATGGCAATAATAGCGACAACAATCAACAATTCGATCAAAGTAAATCCCTTCTTAGGCCTCATTAAATGTCACCTCCCTTTTTGTAAATTTTATCACTTAATATCAACATACTTTAAAAACAAATCTTCCCCACTGTCAATACAGAAACTCATCCCCTTCACAATTTATTCCATCCCTGGCACCCAACCTGCCTTAAATCCTATCACCACTTCCACAGAACAGTTATAGCTATTAGCCTTTTTAATCAGCAAAATCAAGAAAAATCATCTTACCACACAAAATACTTAGACTAGCGACCTGTCTGGAATGTGGCTATGCTCAACAGTGTTTCTATGCCTTTCACTAAGGTGGTGAAGAAATAGCTCTATTTTCAATGTTTTCAAATATGTAGCACTTTCAGCGGCAATCATTGTACCATCCAAAGACTAATAGCCAGATGGGAGCGAATGACTCGTAAAGCCTTGGCGTATCACTTCTAATAAGTAGTTATGACTGCGCTGGGCATTGTTACACGTAATAACCAATGAGTTTCTTCTAAAATCTAAAATTGTTTTTCCCGTCGGGGGTATGAAGCCAAACTCCGGTTCCAGGCACTAAGGGAAGCACAATACGTTCCAGCTTTCGCGAATGCCGTGCGACTCAAATACCGAGCTTTCCAAGTGCCCTCCACCAACAGATTTAAGCAGGAAGGCGGGGACTCGGCCGAGCAGACAAGCCAATCCATCGGCTTGTCAAAGGACGCTCATCCTCGGGTGCTACTGGTGAGCCTGCTCGACAATTACCTGAGGGGTCGGAGAGTTTTACCTCCGACCCCTCATTTATCTGACGCTCTCTACGACGAGCACTTACT
>CAYNKI010000340.1:0-3699 GCA_964397675.1 uncultured Pirellulales bacterium | reverse complement strand
TCCAAAATTACTCAATTATTATGCACTTGTCAAAGAAAATATAGGTGACTGTCCCTAATTTCCCCTCATCTGCATATCAAGAACAAGGGAAGGTGCCAACTTGTATCGGTTATTACATATCCAGTCTGCTATGGCTACCGCTGGTATGCCTTCACGACGTACTTGCAGCCCCACCCCATTAAGAAAAGCGTCAATTAGTGGTTCCTCCCCCCGACTAAAAACTGGCCCAGGTCGATAATAGCTTTCTATCTCGATGATATATTTTATAAGCAAAGCTGCGATATCAGCCAAGTATTCTTTTTCGTCCCCTTTTCCGAAATATGTAAGTGCCTCGGACATCTCATCGGAAACATTCGGAAGCAAAGGAAACGCAAGTCCATCTATATACTGTAATCTTGCGCAAAGAGCAAATTCAGCGATCTTGGCCCTCGCAGAGAGTTGCTGCTCAAAATCAGCCTTGCTGATAGATTGTTTGCCTAACAAGATACGAACGCCGGGATTGTTTGCTTTGATCACTTGGATATCGCTATCGACAGAGTCTGCTCCCATTGGATTATTACGGAGATCCACATAGGCGAGCTTGCGCAACGTTCTAAGAGCAAACACATTATCGATATTGTTATTGCGTAGATCCAGCCACGCCAGTTTTCTGCAATTAGACAGCGCTGATATGTCTCTAATATGGTTGTTTGTCAACGAAAGATTAGTCAACCATATTAGCTTTGCGATGAATGAGATATTTTTGATTCGACAACCTCGCAAGTGAAGTTCCTTTATTCCTCCAGATAAAATGGTGTCAAAATTCCTAACCTGACAGTTGTACATCCGTAAACTTTCCAAACTTCCCAAACTTCCGCGTCGGAAAATCAAAAAATCCTTAAAACGTTGCCCATGAATACTCAGCGCAGTCAGCCTCCTTAGATGATGGTTGTTGATCGGAATATCGTCCCTTACAGGAGGGCTATCTGGACGCAGATGAGCGCGTACGATGTTTTCAATTGAGGAATAAGGCTTCACCTCACGAACTGCTGACATTGCCGGTATACATATAGCGAATAGAAAAATAAATACTTTATATATCATTATAAACCTCCTTTCGTGATCCTTGCATTTGGGACTGTGCTTTTCACTTCAGGCACTGCCATGTCGGAAATCCAGTCAATTATGATCTGCTTCAGGATATTGAAAAACTGTATACAAAGTATCTACCCACCCAATAAAATCACTATTGGGCAAACAAATCACCCTGGCACCCTCTGATGAACTTCCACACGCAGCAATCACGCTACAACCAGTTATATCAGCAAGCATAGGAGCAAACGTCCCTGTTGATCCTACGTGACACACTTCTATTAAGATATCGGAATCCTCAGCAAATTTGATAAGTCCCTTATCTATATAATCTTGAAGATCAGACAAGTCTCCAGCCTCCTCATGAGCATGAGCGGGTTTTTCGCCGGAGAGTCATTGACGTTCAGACCTATGGATGAACGACAACGCTATAGTCCAGAATCGGCTTAAAATAAAAACGAAAATATATTTGACATGCGCCGGGTGAAATTGTAAAATACTGATTGACTTGACCGGCTCTTATAAAGTAATTAAACTGCCTGGTCGTGGGCAATACCAGAAAAAAACCAATAATAGGTATCTTGGGCGGGATTTGTTCAGGTAAAAGTACTGTCGCATCTGAGTTTGCCAAATTAGGTTGTAAGGTCATTGATGCCGACAAAATCGCCCACAATTTACTCCAAAAAAAAGCTCTAAGTGAAAAAATAGTCAGCCTTTTTGGCCAAACTATTTTAAATCCAGCAGGTAAAATTGACCATAGGAAATTGGCTAAGGTCGTATTTGCCGATGTTGAGAAGCTCTCGTCACTTAACAAAATAATCCATCCCTTTGTCCTAAAACGGGCTGAGGAGCTTATAAAGCGATATAATAGCCAAATTCGAGTCAAGGCAATTGTGCTGGATATGCCCTTATTAATGGAGGTTGGGTGGGCCAAACGCTGTGATAAGCTGATTTTTGTTGATTGTAAGAGGCAATTAAGGATAGATAGAGCTAAAAAAATGGGTATTTTTGAAAAAAATCAAATAAAAATTAGAGAAATTTTTCAGATTTCTCTGGACAACAAGGCTGACATCGCCGATAATGTTGTTGATAACAATTCCGACTTCTCGACATTAGTCAGACAAGTCGCTGATATCTTTTCTTATATTGTGAAAAATTAAGTAGATACAATTTACTACAAATTGCGTATATTAGTGATAAGCGTTTTTAAGAATTAAATTTTATTTTTACTATCCGAAGCACAAATCCTACTAAATCCTACAAGAGGGTTGTTTAATTAAACCATACCCCTGCTTCTGCAAGGGTGACAATTAAGTCTTGCAAAGTAACTTGCAATGTAAAAGGAGTAATTATGGCTAAAGCTTCTGCTAAAACTGAAAAAGCCACTGCTAAGAAACGCAAAACCACAAAGAAAAAGGCTGCTGAAGAAGAGCAAGCTGCCGTCGAACCGACAGAGCAAATAGAAGCACAGAGTGACGTCGATACGATTACACCTGAAGAGCCCACCGACATCGAAAACGTTGAGCAGGCCCAGGTAGAGGAAGAATTAGATGAAGAATCAACCCATGCGAAATATGAGCGCATTAAAAAGGGCGAATTGTACCTGACGGATTTGCAGAAACTAACGGTGGCAGAACTGCACGAAATTGCTAAGAAAGAAGGCATCAAAGAATACACTGCTCTTAAAAAACAGGATCTGATTTTCAGAATTCTCAAAGAACGTATTCGTCAAAACGGTCTATTGTACGGCGAGGGTGTATTAGAGGTGCTACCTGACGGCTATGGATTTCTGCGAAATACGAATTATAACTACTTGTCGTCGTCTGATGACATCTATGTCTCACCATCTCAAATCAGGCGTTTCGGCCTGCGCACGGGAAATACCGTATCAGGGCAGATTAGACCACCAAAAGATTCGGAAAAGTATTTTGCTCTCCTGCGGGTCGAAGCGATCAACTATGAAAACCCGGATAACCTTGCGGAAAAGGTGGTATTTAGCGATTTAACGCCATTGCATCCGGATGAACGTCTTATACTCGAGACCACAACAGAAGAACTAAACATGCGAATAATTGATCTGGTAACCCCGGTGGGCAAAGGTCAGCGTGGTCTGATAGTTGCTGCACCGCGAACTGGCAAGACAATTCTCCTGCAGAAAATAGCAAATGCTATCAGTACAAACCATCCTGATATAAAACTGATAGTGCTGCTTATCGACGAGCGGCCTGAAGAAGTTACAGAAATGGAGCGGAAAACCGCTGAAGATGTTGAGGTTATAAGCTCCACCTTCGATGAACCGGCTGCACGTCACTGCCAGGTAGCGCAGGTCGTAAGCGAAAAGGCAAAGCGAATGATTGAGTACGGCCAGGATGTGGTAATCCTGTTGGACTCGATAACCCGTCTTGCCCGTGCCTATAACAGCGAGACCCCGCACTCAGGTAGAATTCTGACAGGTGGCGTTGATGCCGGCGCAATGCAGATGCCCAAGAAGTTCTTCGGTGCAGCAAGAAACATTGAAGAGGGTGGTTCATTGACCATTTTTGCCACCGCATTAATCGACACCGGCTCAAAAATGGATGAGGTGATTTTTGAAGAGTTTAAGGCAACCGGAAATATGGAATTGCACCT
>CAYNKI010000339.1:0-3712 GCA_964397675.1 uncultured Pirellulales bacterium | reverse complement strand
TACTGACGAAACAATTACATCTCGATGTCTTTCAGATTTTGCTACATTTTTGCTACATTCGTCAGTGGAACAAAAAAATGGGACAGACCTAATCGTCTGTCCCTACGTGACTTACGCAATAGCGGGGGCAGGATTCGAACCTGCGACCTCCGGGTTATGGGCCCGACGAGCTACCGGACTGCTCTACCCCGCGATCAATCAAATATATATACCATAGAAAACTAATTTTTCAAGACCGAAAAAAAAATTATAAATCTTGACTGTCGCCAGACAATTTTTTACGAATTCTGGCGGCAATTTGTTCAATTATACCCTGCTGATATTTATAGGAAGGCCAACGACTAAATAAACCATCGTCGCTGCTACGTGGGATTATATGAAAATGCAAATGTTCAACAATTTGCCCGGCCGCCCTGCCATTATTACATAATACATTATAGCCATCAGAATTCATCCCTTCAGCTACAGCTTTGGCAATTTTGCCGAGCCGGGAGCCGACCTTACCGACAAGCTCAGAGGAACAATCGTGTAATCTTTCAAAGTGCTGTTTAGGAATCACTAATGTGTGACCATCGCTTATGGGGCCGATATCTAAAAAACTAAGTACGACTTCATCTTCGTAAATCTTTGTAACAGGAATCTGCCCGGCTACCATCTTACAAAACACACAATCGTTAACACTCATTCTGGAGATTTCCTTGAAGTAATATGTTACTATTGCTGATTAGTAGCAGTTTTAGCTTCTTTTTGAAGGCTCTCATCTGGGCCTATGAACTGCAGCAAGACGAGCTGGCCATTATCTCCTAATCTTCTTAGTGATAGAGGGATAATTCTTATATAACCACCCGGTCTATCAAGGTATCTGGGCCCAAGCTCGCTAAACAACTTTCCAATTATCGTACCTTTTTTAACGGCTTTGTTATCTTCATAATCTATGATGTCACGGTCACCAAGCAAAGCAATGGCTCGTCGTCTTGCTGATAATGTACCTTGCTTGGCCAGTGTAACCAATTTTTCAGCAAAGCCTTTTGTCTCTTTGGCTTTTGCTATGGTCGTCGAAATGGTTTCATGCTCGATGAGAGATGCGACTAAATTTCTTCGCAAAGCTAACCTGTGCTCACTTTTTCGACTCAAACGACGCCCCGCTACTCTATGACGCATATTTTAAGTTCCTCACTCATTAGCGTTTAAGAAATAGGTTTCTATATTTCTGTATTTGTAATTGACTACTCTTTGCTTATATCTTTCATTCCTAAAGACAAACCGATGTCAGCAAGCTTTCTTTTAATTTCCCGCAGAGAAGTTTTACCGAAGCTGCGAATCTTAAGCAAATCAGCATCTGACATTTGGGCTAATTGGCCAACCGTATCGACTTTCATTGATTCAAGACAGTTGCTTGCTCTGACCGAGAGTTCCAATTCCTGAATGGGAGTATTTAGTTTTTTGGATAATTCCTCATCGATTGGTTCTTCTTCTACTTCTTCAGTCACTGGACCAGTGATAATTTGCTCCCCGATTTCAAAATACTGCACAAACGGATTAATATGCTTTCGCAATATCTTGGCGGCTTCTACCAACGCCATTTCTGGAGTGATTGCTCCATTGGTCCAGATCTCCAAAATCAGCTTGTCATAATTTGTCCGCTGGCCTACACGGGTGTTTTCGGTTGTATAGCGAACCCTCGTAACCGGTGAATATACAGCGTCAATAAGTATTCTTCCAATTTCCTGCTCGAACCTATCGGCGGCAGCAATTCGTTCAGAGGCTGGTACATAACCTCTGCCGTTCTCGACTACCATTTCCACTTGAAAATTTACATCCTCGGTCAGAGTAGCTAACACCATATCTCTGTTTATGACTTCTATGGCAGGGTCAGCAACGATATCAGCTGCTTTTACGACTCCAGCTTTGTCTGCCGATACCTTCATTATCTTTGGGCCCTGGTCATGGAGCCTAACGACGAGGTTTTTGACATTCAAAACGATGTCAGTTGTATCTTCCATCACTCCACTGATAGAGGAGAACTCATGGTTTACACCTTCTATCCTGATAGACGTTACGGCACTACCTTCCAAAGATGAAAGCAAAACACGTCTTATGCTGTTACCGATAGTTGTGCCGAATCCCCTCTCGAATGGCTCAATAAAGAACTTGCTATACTTATTTGTTGATACGAAGGTATCTCTTTCAACCCTTGTGGGTAACTCCAAACCACGCCAAGTAACTCGCATATATGCCTCCTATCTCGAACAGAATTCTACAACCAACTGCTCTTCCACAGGGATTTGAACATCAGATCGGCTGGGCAATGCAACAATAGTAGCTTCAGGTTTTTCACGGTTCAACTGCAACCAACTCTGGATAGTAAAATTGGGATTACTTTCCAACTGTTGCTTTACATTTTTGACGCTCTTTTCTGAATCTTTCACTGTTATTTTGTCACCAATTTTTACAGAATAATCGCTGACGTCAACTTTATGGTTATTAACATAAATATGACCATGACTAATCATCTGTCTTGCTGCTTTGCGGGATGGTGCGAAATTTAATTTATATACCACATTATCCAAGCGTCTTTCCAATAGTTGTAGCAAAGTTTCGCCGGTATTGCCTTTTAATCGCTCAGCCTTGTGGAAATATCTCATAAACTGTCGCTCAAGAAGTCCATAGTATCTCTTGACCTTTTGTTTTTCACGCAAACGAATGGCATATTCACTTGCTCTTGCTCTATGCCAGCGGTGCATACCGGGCGCCAAATTACGCTGTCTTTTTTCTATTTGACATTTAGCCGTCTCACATTTAACGCCTTTCAGGAACAGCTTCATTCCTTCACGGCGGCATAATCTACAAGATGCACCAATATATCGTCCCATGCTTTTTATTCATCTCCAAAAAGATGTCATTTTACTTTTTACACTCTTCTTCGCTTTGGTATTCTACAGCCATTATGTGGAATAGGTGTGATATCCTCTATCGATGCGATACGTAAACCTGCCTGCTGCAGGGCTGAGATGGCTGATTCACGACCAGCACCAGGTCCCTTAACCTTGATTTCAACCTCACGTACACCATTACGCTTAGCAGCATTGGCACAACTTTGTGCAGCTTGTTGGGCGGCAAAAGGTGTGCTTTTGCGAGAGCCCTTAAAACCGACACAACCTGCTGAACCCGAGCAAATTGTGTCACCATCTAAATCCGTAAACGTAATTAACGTGTTATTGAACGTCGCCTTTATGTGCACAATAGCTCGTGCGATATTCTTTCTAACTTTTCGTTTCGTACTTTTTGCCATTATTCTTTCCGTATTGTGTATACTATATTATGTACCCCAATAAAAGTAATTGAGTTATTAACGCTTTTCCTTTACACCTTTCTTGCCTGCGACTGTTTTTCTTGGTCCTTTGCGAGTTCGTGCGTTGCTTTGAGTACACTGACCACGAACGGGTAATCCCTTCCTATGGCGAATGCCTCTGTAACAGCTTATATCACGCAGCCGAGCAATATTTTGAGCAACCTGTCTACGAAGCTGACCCCCTATGACATAATTACGGTCAATAATTTGAGTTATCCGACTAAGCTCGTCTTCGCTGAGTTGGCTGGCCTTTGTACCCTTCTCGATCCTGGCTTCCTTCAAAATTTGTTCTGAAGTATATCTACCTATACCCGCAATGTAGGTTAATGAAATCCATATAGCTTTGTTATTGGGAATATC
>CAYNKI010000338.1:0-3732 GCA_964397675.1 uncultured Pirellulales bacterium | reverse complement strand
GGTTAATAGCGGGGGAGCGTTTCATACCTACGACCTCCAAGGAACGTCTTACCCAAACCCACCCCATCGCAGACAATGAGACTCTCAAGCAGATTATCCTACCGAAAGCATCGGGGCGACGGGTCTTCGCTGCATGAACATGTCCAATTCGGTTGCCATAGAAGGGAGAAATTCCGAGAGACAGAACAAAATCCCGCGAAATCGGGGGATTTTATTATCGCTTATCTTCAATTTTGCCAACCCATGTAGTCATTCGGGGGCGCCGTACAGTGTTTGAATACCGGTAGTATCAGGGCCTGCAAGATCTATTTTGTCGGTTTCTCCATAGTCAGAATATCCGTACATAGTTACCTCTGAACACTCCAACTCATACACATCGGCTAAACCAAGACCGTGACCCAGCTCGTGAGTCGCTATATTTTGCAAGTCCATGACTGAGAGATTTGCAGTTCCGTCTCCCCAAGTATAATCGGTTTCAAATACAATATCGAACTCGACTATTTGCTTTGTCGCCGGGCTGTACCAAACATTGCATGCTGCAATTATATCAGGGTTGTCATAGTAGTCGTCAAAAGAGATGCCATTCACATAGTTTTGAATTTTGTAGCCTGTCCCAAGGCCGGTTGTGCAGCCAATGAATAATCCGCTTTCTGTGTGCCAATCCCACTCAGCTGCTCCGGTAGAAACTGCCCCAATAACAAAGTCTTCTGAAAGCTCATATGGGCTTGTCGAGTCTATCACGCAGGTTATAGGTAAGCCATCCGCCCATTTTAGATATCTCTTTCCATATTTACCCATGAACGCGTAGCATGTTGGTGGCGGAGGCTCTTCTCCATTCCCGCCATTCTTACAATCCCCACAATTTTTCTTTTCTCCCAGCTCCGGTTCGCAAATTCCATTGTTATTACAAGTCGGCTTTCCAAATCCTTTCCTCCAGTGGATGAATTCTATCTTTTCCAGATCCGGGGCCTTTGCCTTTTCGCCAGCTTTATCGGGTGGTCCTTTTGGTTCTCCCTTGGCCTTGCTATTTGCTGCAACCACCGTACTTGCAGCGACAAGCGAAATTACGAGGAACCCAGCCAAAGCGGCTATCAGAATTTTAGTTTTCATAATGTTTCTCCTTCCTGATTCTAACCATTTTCTGAAAAACTGACTTGTATTATCTTCTTCGTCAACACCCAGGCTTCCTCAACAAAATATTTTACAGTAGGTTTTGCAGCAAAGTCAATTAAAAAATTGCCCAAAATTCCAAATGCCACCTGTCTTGTGATAAAATAAGTAATTTCCACAGAAGCTCAATTTCTACCGCCAGAAGGCGTTATCTGGCAGCGCTTCTATTGGTTGCACAGCCAAATCCTCGCTCAAAACTGTACCTTAGAGCGGAGCAGAATCATCTCCTCGGCCAGTGCAGGATCAGTAGAGTGGGAAAGTGAAAGTTCTTAAAAAACCAGCGGTTAGGTTGCCGTCATAATGTGAAATCAATCATATAGAACGCTGACCCACTATTGTAGCGATTGGAAACATCTCAAATCCAGACCCATTTTTCAGCTCAAAAACACAGCATAGAGCTTTTGGTGGTAATTGCCATTATTGCAATACTGATGGCGATGTTGATGCCAGCAGCTCGGCAAAAGCGTTCCTCTCTCATTTACCCTGATAGTAGACACGACTAAACCTCTCTCAACGTTTCGCTAGTCCCTATCTGTTTGTTGAGTCTCATATATTTATCGCGACACTCTTTTGCTTTTTCTGTGTTCCCCAAGCTCCGGTAAGCTCTATGCAAGCATTCGTACGAATCTGATTCTCTATACTTGTCACCAGTTTCGATGGCAATACTTAGAGCCATTTCATGGTATTCGATTGCCTTCTTGTAACTCCCAAGCATATAGTAGTTTTCACCTAAATAAAATTGCGCGAAAATGAAGCCATTGTAAAATGAGTGTTTCCAATAACTTACATTACTACTTTTGAGTCGGCGGAGCCGACAGAAAGGAAAAACTCATGGAACGGATTGTCATCAAACTAACGCGGCAAGTCAAGCGTCATCTTCGCCGCACCGCCAACAAAATCAAGGATGCAAAATTGAAGACGCGTTACTTGATCGTCTTACACACCGCCGAAGGTTACAGCCGTCGCCAGATCGCCAAGATGTTGTTGTGTTCTGCTTCAACGGTGGATCGGGTTCGCAAACGATTTCGCGAACAAGGCGAGCAAGAACTGATGGATGGGCGTGGCGATAACGGCCCTGCCAAGATCAACGAGGATTACATCTTGGCTCTGCTCAAGGCCGTGGAACATACCCCGTTGGACTACGGGTATCGCCGACCTACCTGGACACAGGAGTTATTGATTCGCGTCTTGACGGAGCTGACCGGTGTCACAGTATCACGGTCTACCATGTCTCGAGTACTTCGCCGCTTTGGTATTAGACGTGGGATGCCTAAACCCACGGTGTGTTGTCCCTGGTCAGAAAAGGCCCGAAAACGCCGTATTCGGCTGATTAAGCGGCTGATTGAGACACTGCCTCCGGATCAGGCGGCATTGTACGAGGACGAGGTTGACATTCACTTGAACCCCAAGATAGGCCCTGATTACATGCTACCGGGACAACAAAAGACCGTACTGACGCCTGGTCAGAATGTAAAACACTACCTTGCCGGAGCTATGGATGCTCAGAGCGGACGTGTGATCTGGGTGGAAGGTGATCGCAAACGCAGTGCACTGTTTATTGAGTTGCTCAAGAAGCTCGACCGGCACTATGCAGACAAGAAAGTAATCCACATTATCCTGGACAACTATATTATTCATTCCAGCAAGATCACTCAAAAGGCTGTCGAGAAATTCAATGGCAGGATAGTGCTTCACTTTCTTCCACCATATTGTCCCGATTATAATAAGATTGAGCGGTGTGTTTGGCGAGAGTTGCATGCTAACGTAACGCGTAACCACAAATGCCAGGATATGGATAATTTAATGCAAGAGGTTCGCCGTTATCTTGCGAGACTAAATCGGTCAGCAGCAGCAAAACGGCGACGAGAAGCTGCTTAATGATGGCGCGATTTTTATGAAATGTTATTTAGACTAATGTAACTGGAAGCCTCTAATTCTCTGTAACCCTGCTTTTTGGCCATGTCGAGTGCAACTTCCAGCGTCTTTATGGCTTTACGGAATCTCTCTTTGTCATCATCCTTCTCTATGGAATCCTTGTACTCCTCCATCATTTGATTGATACGCTTAAAATTCCTACACAACTCCAAAGTTCTTTCATCTTGGTGGACATCAACGAGTCGGTTGTTTCTCTTTACATGTGCTGATTTCTCAATCTCATCTCCGATGTCTTTTGTGACTTCTATTGACTTTGCATAGCATTCAATACGTTCTCTTTCCCTACCTAAATTCTGGTACACATCACCTAGGCCTTTGTAGCATTCACTCTGTCCGCCCTTATCTCCAATTTCGTGAGCAATCTCTAGGGTGTCCCACCGAAAAACTTCGTCCGCGTTGTCATTAAAGCACTTACGCAAACTTGCCATATGCAGTTGATTCTACTATTCTGGCAGTATGGATGCACTAAGAAACCTTCTGACAAACCTCTGCAATCTTCTTGTTTGCGCTTATGAACCGTTCCAATATGCTCTGACTTTCCTGCGGGCTATCCTTTGTTCCAGGACGGTACTGGCTGCCAAACTGCTGGATGCGCTCATGACCGGTCGCCGGCGCCGCCCGGTTCAC
>CAYNKI010000337.1:0-3747 GCA_964397675.1 uncultured Pirellulales bacterium | reverse complement strand
GTGAAAACCATAGAGCAGATAATTGCAAAAGAGCGGCCGGATGCGCTGCTGCCAAATCTCGGCGGACAAACCGGACTTAATCTTTCCTCAGAATTATCAAAAAGAGGCATCTTGGACAAATACAGTGTCCAAATAATCGGCGTTAAAGCTGACGCCATTAAGCGAGGTGAAGACCGCCAGGCATTCAAGGATACGATGAATCAATTAGGTATCGAGATGCCGAGAAGTGAGATTGCAAATAGCCTTGAGGAAGCTGAAAAAATACTGGATAATCTTGGCTTGCCCTGTGTTATACGCCCTGCTTATACCATGGGCGGAACGGGCGGCGGGCTGGTTTACAACCTTGAAGAGTTTCGTACCGTCGTTAGTAGAGGGCTATCTTTTAGTCTCGTCGGACAAGTGCTTGTCGAGGAATCTGTGCTCGGGTGGGAGGAATTAGAGCTTGAGGTTGTACGTGACGCAAAGAACCAAAAAATCACAGTATGCTTTATAGAGAATGTTGATGCTATGGGCGTTCATACAGGCGATTCTTATTGTACTGCCCCTATGCTAACCATAGATCCTAAACTTCAAGCACGTCTCCAGAAGCATTCATACGATATTGTGGAAGCCATTGGCGTTATTGGTGGAACAAATATTCAATTTGCCCACGATCCTAAAACCGGCAGGGTCGTCGTTATCGAGATTAATCCAAGAACCTCACGTTCGTCAGCGCTTGCGTCCAAGGCAACCGGTTTTCCCATCGCACTGGTTTCATCCATGCTTGCAGGCGGTCTGACTATGGATGAGATTCCTTACTGGCGCGACGGCACACTTGAAAAATATACTCCATCAGGGGACTATGTGGTTGTAAAGTTTGCCCGCTGGGCTTTCGAAAAGTTTGAGGGTATCGAAGACAAGCTGGGAACGCAAATGCGCGCGGTCGGAGAGGTTATGAGCATTGGTAAGACCTATAAGGAGGCATTTCAAAAATCCATTCGTTCCCTTGAAATAAACCGTTATGGTCTGGGCTTTGCCAAGGATTTTAATAAAAAGACCCTTGATGAGCTTTTGGAGCTATTAAACGAAGCCACGAGTGAACGTCAGTTTATTATGTATGAGGCACTGCGTAAAGGTGCGGATATTAGTACGCTCTATGACAAGACATATATCAAGCCCTGGTTTATTGAGCAGATGAAAGAGCTGGTAGAGCTCGAAGAAAAAATCTTGAAGTTTAAAGGCAAAAAGTTGCCGGACGATCTTCTAATTCAGGCAAAAAAGGATGGATTTGCAGATAAATATCTGAGCCAGCTTTTGGGTGTTCCGGAAAAAGAAATAGGCCAGATTCGGATTGCTCTTAACGTTGTCGAGGCTTGGGATGCCGTTCCTGTGAGCGGCGTTGAAAATGCCGCTTATTATTATTCCACCTATAATGCACCGGACAAAGTGCAGATCAGCGATAAACCAAAGATAATGGTGTTGGGTGGCGGGCCCAACCGTATTGGCCAGGGTATTGAATTTGACTATTGTTGTGTTCATGCGGCGTTTGCACTTCGAGATGAGGGCTATGAAACCATTATGGTCAACTGTAACCCGGAGACTGTTTCTACCGACTATGATACCTCAGATAAGCTGTATTTTGAGCCGCTTACAGTTGAAGATGTGCTAAGTATTTATAATAAGGAAAAACCCGAAGGCGTTATTGTCCAGTTTGGCGGCCAGACACCCCTTAACATTGCCAGAGAGCTGGAAGAAGCTGGAGTAAAAATTCTTGGTACTTCGCCGGAGAAGATAGATCTGGCTGAAGATAGGGACAGATTTCGCAAATTAATGAAAAAACTTGATATTCCGCAGCCCGAATCCGGCATGGCGAGCACACTTGACGAGGCGCTTAAAATTGCAGAAAGAATCGGCTATCCATTAATGGTCAGGCCTTCCTATGTGCTTGGCGGTCGCGCTATGGAGGTTATCCATGATGAAGAAATGCTAAAGTTTTATGTCGCAAAGGCAACTGATGTATCGCCTGAAAGGCCTATTTTAATCGACAAATTTCTCGAGAATGCTATCGAAGTAGAGGCAGATGCCATTGCCGATGGGACAGATGCATTTGTACCTGCCATTATGGAGCATATTGAGTTAGCGGGTATCCATTCAGGAGACTCGGCATGTGTGCTTCCACCCGTTAGCATTCCTGAGAAACACCTAAAAACAATATATGAATATAATCGGAAAATAGCAATCGAGTTTAATGTAGTTGGGCTGATGAACATTCAGTATGCCATTGCTAATGATGTTGTTTACATCCTGGAGGCCAATCCGCGTGCCTCAAGAACGGTTCCGCTTGTTTCCAAGGTTTGCAGTATCCCGATGGTTCGTACTGCAACGCAGCTTATGCTTGGCAAGCGTCTTTCGGATATGAATTTGAAGAAATTGTCAATACCTCATTTTGGCGTTAAGGAGGCTGTATTTCCCTTTAATATGTTTCATGAGGTGGACCCTTTGTTGGGTCCTGAAATGCGCTCAACAGGTGAGGTCCTTGGCATGGCAGATTCATTCGGACTGGCTTTCTATAAAGCTCAGGAAGCAACCCAACTGCAATTACCCCTGTCAGGAACAGTTCTTATTACCGTCTCAGAAGGGGACAAACCCTCTGTATCTGGTGTGGCAAAGCAGTTTAAAAATCTTGGCTTTACTATTAAAGCGACGAAGGGAACGCATTTGTTTCTATCTAAGAAGGAGGTGGAATCAGAAAGCATCCTTAAGATGTATGAGGGCCGACCAAATATTATCGATAGTATAAAGAATGGAGAAATACAGCTTATTATCAATACGCCCAGCGGCAGGAAAAGTAAATATGATGATTCTTATATTCGCAAAGCAGCTATTAAATACAAGATACCTTATATTACGACCGTGGCTGCCGCCGCTGCCGCTGCAAAAGGTATAGAAGCATTCCAAAAGAAGCAAAGTGAAGTTAAATCGCTGCAGAGCTATCATGCAGATATAAAATAAAGGAAGACAGAAGCCTGGCTTGAGCGTATCGAAATAAAAAACGACGTAACACGAAAAAATCGAAATGAAAAAACCACTGATTACAATTGGCGAATCAATTCACGCTTCAATCCCGAAGACCGGCGAGATGATGAAGCAACTATGCGACCTTGGTCGAGATCCCGATCTACCCCGAAGTACTTCGGGGGACTTGACGCCGAGCGAACAATTGAACCATATCAGGTCCCTGATTGAATCACAGGCAGCCGATGGTGCTGATTATATAGCGGTCAATCTTGATGCCTTAGGCGAGGACGACCCAAAGCTAACTGTCGATATGATGCGAGAATATGTGAAGCTGGTCCGTAAGTGGAGTGGCGGCGTGCCGGTCTGCATCGACAGCAGCAACGACGATGTTCTGATAGCAGGCTTGAAGGAATGGTACAACACTGAGAAAAAAGTCGAGCAGCCTCTCCTAAATTCGGTCAAAGTTTATACGATGAAAAATATACTGCCACTAAAGAAGGATTTCGACTTCGCGTTCATCGGCCTTTTGGTTAGTGAGGATAAGCCCACAGGTCCGGGCGGTTCGCACTCGGTTGATGAGCTATATTCTTTGGCAGAGCAAATCTTTAATGTAGCAGTTGGTAAATATAGTTTCAAACCACATGAGATATTCTTTGATTCGACCGTATTTCCCTTAGCGATAGATATGCCGATGGAGCCTGGCGTGCCGGGCTATACTTATCGTACATTTGAGACTATAAGGAGGATTAA
>CAYNKI010000336.1:0-3787 GCA_964397675.1 uncultured Pirellulales bacterium | reverse complement strand
GATTTAAGAAGAAATTGTCTTTTCTAAATGAGTAAGTAGATATTTTTTATCTGGGCCCCCGAGATGCTCCCACGGCAGGACTTCATCGGTGCGAAACTGCTTTTGTGCGGCGATTTCAACATTTATTCCAAATTTTTCGAAAGCCTTCTGCCAGAGTTCATAGTCGAAACACTCGTCCCATAAATCGAATCTCGCACCACTTTTCCAGGCCGCTTCAATAACGTTGGCATATTGCCTGCTACCTCGGCCTATTGCCGACTCCAATACGCTGCGGTTTATATCGTGGAATTTGAAGTGCAGAAATTTTGCGTGCAGTTTTCTTTTCTCATCGAGTATCAACTCTTTTGCTTGCTCAAAGTAGCTTAACGGTTTTTGTCCGAGCCAGCCGAACGGAGTGTGAGGCTTTGGCACAAGCCAACTCACGGTAGCGTTAATTTGAGCTGTTTTGCCGTCTATTCTTTTACGGAGTTTTGCCAATTCAAATGATAGCTGTACAATTTTTCTTATATCTTCTGGAGTCTCGCCTGGCAAGCCAACCATAAAATATAATTTCAATCGTTGCCAACCAGCTTTGTATGCCGCCTCAACCCCGGCAAACAAGTCCTGATTTTTTAGCGGCTTGTTGATAATCTCTCTTAATCTTTCGCTGGCAGCTTCAACAGCGATAGTAAGGCCGCTTTTTCGCACCGAGGTTACCAATTTAGGAAGCATTTTTAATTGCTTCTCGACACGCAAGCTCGGAAGTGACAGCCCGACATATTTGTCGTGAAAATATTCCTGCAGCTTTGAGACTAATTCCTCAAGCTTAGGATAATCGGCAGTTGATAAACTCAACAAACTGACGGTGTCAAATCCCGTTGATTGATAACAGGCCTTAGCAATCTCTACAATTTTTTCAACGCTGCGATAGCGAACCGGCCTTCTGCAAAAACTGGCCTGGCAGAATCGGCATCGGCCAGGACAACCACGCATAATTTCAACGATGACTCTCTCATGCACAGCTTTAGTAAAAGGAACTATCGGGCTGAGCGGCGCAGGTGCGTTCTCGAAATCTTTAACTAAGGCATTTTTCCGCTTGTGGCTCGTGGCTCGTGACTCGTGACTCGTATAAACGGTTGGGACATAAGCCCAGTCGAATTTCTTAGAAGCACATGAAAGAATTTCTTTTTTTATCGCACGAACTTTTCTCTGTCGCTTAATCAATTGTATTAGCTCAGCCGCAGCTTTTTCGCCTTCGCCCAATACGAACAAGTCAATGAACTCAGCTATAGGCTCACAACAGTTAGCCATACCGCCACCTGCGATGACCAATGGGTCGTCTTCACCCCGAAGGCTGCTGCGGATATTCAGGCCGCCGAGGTCGAGCATATTAAGCACATTAGTGTAACAAAGCTCGCTGGTTATGCTGAAGCCGACAATATCAAAGCTTGCCAATGCTGATTTGGATTCCAGACTAAATAACGGAATCTTTTTCTCGTGCAGCACTTTCTCAGCATCAATCCAAGGCGCGAAAACCCGTTCAGCAGCGACACCATCGATTTTGTTGAGGATATCATAGATAATCATTAGGCCCGTGTAGGACATTGCCACCTCGTAAACGTCGGGAAAGCATAGAGCAATAGTCAACTCGCACTGCGACAGGTCTTTTTTGATTTGGTTTATCTCACCGCCGATGTATCTGCTGGGTTTGCGCACAAAGGGTAAAAATTCTCGTTCGATACGCTCAGCCAAGATTGTCATTTCTTTCGCACTCATAACGGCAATTATAAATTGATTGTTGATTATTTTCTATTGATTATTGGCCAATAACCAATTATCAATTTCTATGATTTGAAAGGGTTTTTATGAGTAAGACCAATCACCGAGTCGCAATGGCCATCATCGGCGTGTCTTTGGTTGTTGTGCTCTATCTGTTTGTTAGTGCGAGAAGGCTGGTCGAGGTCGACAGTGGCCATCGCTTAGTCATGGGAACGTTCGCCCGCCTTGTCGTAATAGCAGCAGATCCAAATACAGCTAATTGCTGCATTGAGGCCGCTCTTGCAGAAATCCAAAAAGTTGACGAGCTGATGAGCGACTACAAGAGCGATTCGGAAATAAGCGAAATCAACCGAGATGCGTTCCGCCGAGCAGTTAAAATTAGCGAATCAACATACCAAGTTCTACAAAGAAGCATTGAAATCAGCAAACTAACTGGCGGGGCGTTTGATATTACCGTTGGGCCTTTGGTAGATTTATTGCGATTAGCAGAGAAAAAGGGTGTTTCTCCCAGTAAAGCGGAAATCGACCGGGCCGAGTCAAAAGTTGGTTTTGAAAAGCTAAAGCTTGACTCACGAAACAGGACAGTAAAATTTACCGTTGAGGGTATGCGGCTGGATTTGGGCGGGATAGCCAAAGGTTATGCTGTCGATAAGGCAGTTGAAGCTATGCAAAATGTTAGGGCAATCGGGGCAATGGTTGATATTGGCGGTGACATCAGATGTTTTGGCGTACCGACACGAGGTAAAAAAAATTGGCTAATCGGCCTACAAGACCCTAATAAACCAGATGAAATTATTACCAAGACCCTACCTTTGTTGGTTCTGAAGTTGACAGATGCCGCCGTTGCCACCAGCGGTGGTTATCGACGGTTTACCTTAATCGACGGGAAAAAATACAGCCATATTATCGACCGCAGAACCGGCATAAGTGCACAAGGCCTGTCAAGTGTAACCATCATCGCAAGCGATGCAACTAATGCTGATGCCTTAGCAACGGCAGTGAGTGTAATGGGAGACGAAAGGGGCCTTGCCTTGATTGAAACAATGCCAGGAATCGAAGCGATTTTAATAACTACACAATCCCCGCATCAGATCATAAAAACGAGCGGCGTGGAAAAATATATAAGGTAATTCTGCTCCGGATAGGTAAACATGACGGCTGCATACATAGGCAAATTAAGCCTGTTTGTTTTCTTATAGATTTTTCAGATGGTTATTATAATCATCAATCGTAATTTCTATCTCGCGTAGAATTTCTTTGATTATAGGCCGTGCCAAAACTTTTGCCTTGTGGTGTGGCACAGTAGTAACCCTTCCATCTGGATGTCTATAAAAGGCGTGGCTTCCTTTCTGACGAACTTTCTAAAAACCCAGCCTCAGCAGCAACCTCTCCATCTTTTTTGCATCGATAAGCTTGAACTTGCTCAACCTGCCACCTCAAGTTGTTGGATTCCCACAAATTCAGGTATTTGCTTCTTTGCTTCAGGATCCATTTCCTCGAGGCATAATTCGACTACCTCTTTGAGATTGTCTTTGAGCTCATCCAGAGTCTCCGCTTGGGTATGTGCCCCCGGGATTCCCGGCACGATAGCCACGTACAGGCCGGTTTCTGGGTCTTTTTCGATATATCCAGTTATTCTATACATTCAGACGTCTCCTAACTTAGGAATTCACAAACTGCCGATATGTCCACGGAATACATTTTAACAAATTTGTCCTTGGATTCAAAATACAAAAGCTCTCTTTGGTTCTTTATATTTGATTTTTATTCTTCATATTCTCAACAATTCTGGCAATGATATTGTGCATTATTGGTGAGCTTACAAATCGTTAATTTACCCATCGTGGCCTTCGGCCGCAACCAAAGCAGCCGCTTCGCGGCTGGGAGTTATCGCATTGCAGCCAACGGCATATCATAAAGGACGGCACCAAGACAGGCGCCGCCCTATGCCGTATCCCGAAGTACTTCGGGATACGGCAACTACAATATCTTCGACCCAGTCGGTATAGTCACAAGAACGGCAGCGATA
>CAYNKI010000335.1:0-3833 GCA_964397675.1 uncultured Pirellulales bacterium | reverse complement strand
CAGCCTGCACTGCTTGCCCTGCGAAGCCCCATCGTTTTGGGCGAAGCGGGGAGCAAGGTCGAAGGAGTCGAATGGGTAGAAATCCACTTAACGTCTAACCGTTTCACCGTTCCTTCCCGTTTATCCCCCGACCCCTGTGGTCTGGGTGCCTTGCCCCGTAATTTAGTGCGTGATCATTGCGAGGCCTGTTTTGTAGGCTGAAGCAAACTCCACTATATAGTAAATAGTAAATCAAATTTTTTCGTTTCTAAACTTCACTGCCTCTCTCGGTCTGGATGACAACTGTCACAGCGTTGGAAGCCTTTCTCCAATTTAGCTAACCCCAGAGTAGTGAAATACCTGCGCTCAGTCACAGGTATTTCTTGTGCAAGCTTACATTCAGGCAAGTGATAGACTGTCTGTCCTTCCCCGTATACGATCCCCATTGTTTTCTCTACCGGCAATAACTTTACTCCGGCATCACGAACAAGCAACTCCAGCCGAACCATATCCTCGATAACCAAAATCCGCTGCATTTCAGCCACTTTATCCATATCGTATTCAAAAGTGCGCAACCATCTCCTAAACTCTCGGCGATCTCTATTTTTGACTTCACTTACCAAGAACTGACTCAGGTCATCTCCTGTAAGGCGCCTAAAACTAATCGACAAACGAACTTCTTCAATATCTTCTTTCTCTTTGAATCTCGCAAATGCGCCAATGTCGATAATACCTACACACTCGGAACGCTTATGCGGCCACACAAAGACCTCCATTCCGTCCAATGTAGTAACCCACCTCGGTAGAACCTCTACTGCCAAGGGACACTTCCGCTTCCATTTGGGGACATCTGTCAGCGCTTGCTCGTAACGATGATCCCACGGAATTAGCACCACTTGTGGATTGAACCCCTTCTTCCGTAATCTTGTGGCCTCATTTTTTATCCTTGCAGCTAACTCCCCGAAGTTTCCGATGGTCCCCTTTTCAACAAGCCTCTTCTCCATAATCCATGCGTAATAAAGAGACTCTCGTTGCCCTACATGCTCACCGCAAATCCTTGCGAGTCCGGTATCCCTCCCATCGCCTGTTAAATCTTCTTTGTCAATATACCATCGGAATTCCCCTAATGCCTTGGTGCTTGTTCCAGCGTTCTCTTGTTCAGAGCATTGATACTCTGTAAGCATATTTCGCAATTTCAACTCACTTTCATACGCCTCAACCATTCTCTTCTTGAAAGCATCAATCGCACGCTCTTCGATTCTATCTGTTATTATTTTCTCATAATCTACTTTCCTTTGGCGCTGTGCAAGAGCACCAAACACACCTAATAAATACTCTTTCCCCTTTCTAAGATTTTCTTTACCAGTGAGCCATTTGTGATCCCCAGAATTCAGGATGCTGTCAATCTGGGAAAGCAACGCTTGGCAATCAAATTCTCTGACACGGTGAAGAAGCCGAATCTTCTTCAGATTTATTTTGGGCTTGCTCGCCGCTTGCCTTAAAGCAATTGTGATCCAGAAAGGCTGAATCCAATTTCCAAAATTGCTGCCCTCTATACTTTCGCCTGGCTCTTTCTCTGAGAGTTCCCACCAATCATAACCCAATCCTGATTCATAACGTTCCAAACTCTCTGCAAGCAGATATGTCTCAATCAATGTATTAAAATCAAGAACTCGTTCAAGTGCTGTTTCAATGAATGGTTTGATGGTGTCTTGGTCATATTCACTCTCCTTTACACCTCTGTATAACCAAGCCGATATCACTAGATTCGACAGCAGCATTATATCCCTGATTTTCAGTTTCGCCTCCAACAACGCAGGGTCTTTTTGTTCATAGTTGTACAAATACTGTTCAAAAATATCGTCCGGGATATGGTGTTTCAACAGTGAGTTTGCGTTTTCCAGCAATTTTTGGAACGTCTCCTTGTCACCGAACTTTGCAGCTTGTTTCATTCCATTCAAGATGTTTGCCAAGTACTTTTGCACAAATGGAAAAACGTGATTGTACAAATCCGTGTTATCTTCGTCTTTGTACACATGACCATCGAAAATATTTCCAACATATTTGTAATACCGAACAACATTCGCCGCTGCACGTTCCGCAAGTCGTTCACTTCCTCTCGATAACTCATACAGCCAGTTTAGTCTAACAAGCACCTCTTCAAAATATTGTTCACTCTCAAACTCAAACGCCGTATACGCCATTCCATACAGAAACCGCGATATTTCATCGAGACACTCCTCGTCCTCGTTTCTAATCGCGAATCTTATGAAGTTAAATAAGTCCAAATTCATTAGCGTTGGCGCGCGATAAGGCGACATTACATCCTCATCTAACGTATGAATCGCATGCGGCCAGCCAATTTCTCGCCGGCTTTCAAGATAATCACTAGCAATTGAGCGGAACGCCTCCAATACGTTCTTGACTCCCGCCGTATCCTTATCTTCAACAAGTGTTTTTAATAAATGCGAAATTTCCGACCACTCCACTGGCGCGACACTCCATCTTTCCTTCTTCCTACAAACAAACGCCTTGTCGAAGGTTCGTTGCGCCTTGAACTCACACTCTGCGTCTTTCACAAACATTGCTGCATACCGATCTTCCTTTTCAGGTAGTTTCTGACCAGGCCAGACACGAACATTTGGAGGATCAACCCCATTCATTTTCAAGCGTTGCCGTTCCTTCCTTTCAATTGGCCGAAGATTCCAATTCTTCGCTAGCTTCTCCAGACGTGCGAAGTGAACATCATTAACGAATAGCCCTCGACCTTTGATCGTATACTCAGCACGTTCTGATTTGTCATAAAACCCGTACGGATTCCACAAAAATCCAAGACTCTCCAGAACTTCCGCATTCATGGTCTGCGCAAGCATCCTCTTGACATTAGCCAATAAGGAATTTCTGTGCTCAGTCACATAGCTCTCTGCCAAGAACTCGCTTATTGCAGATCGCACAAGTACCCGTACTGCCGTAAATAACACAACAAGATCAAGGGAAATGACCGAACATCCCAAAAATACTATTATAGTGACAGTCACCAGCGGCCATGAATAGAAATGATTGATTATTATACTATTCATTAAGCATGCTATCACCGTTCCGGCAGCAAAAGCAAGTACCGGCTTGAAATACAATCGTTGAAGGTAGAACTTGAACAACGAACTCGCTTTGACTACATATGCACTGTTTATTGTAACCGTGAATACAATTATTGTTATTAACAGCACTGTAAAAGAAGCAACTATAGTACCACACGCGTGAAGTGTGCCTAAGAAGCGCCCGACATCTTGCGGGTTGTTTTCCCCCTTTCCAAACATGAGTCCCAAGGAACCAACCACTCCCGAAATAAAAATCGGAAGCAATAAAGCCGTGATTACATATTTTAGGGATGAAAGTCGTTCGGATAACGAAAGCCGTCGGCGCAACTTCCCCTTGTACTCTGCGAACTTCCTCTCCACTAACACAGATAAAGTTTTCGAGCGTCGCCTCCACACGAGATAGCCCAGCCAACCACACAATCCGATGAGCACCAGTAACTTAATCACGAACCTAGGAGTCACAATAAGTCGCCAGCCAACCTTAACAACTTCTATTAGCTCCGAAATCCCGCTCGCTTGCATCTCGACCGCTCTCGACTAATATCCCTTGTCTCCTCACTTTTACACACAATCCTACAAATAACCGCAATTCCCGCCAATAAAATTGGTATCTCGTATCTCGTGAAGGTCAATTTATTTTAAGTTATTTCGAGGAAGATTTGAGCTGACGGGTGCTTTTAACTTTCATGGCACAAAATAGCACAAAAGAAGGGAAAAGGCAAAGGAATTTTAGTGGATTAGTGAATTAGTGAATTA
>CAYNKI010000334.1:0-3841 GCA_964397675.1 uncultured Pirellulales bacterium | reverse complement strand
TCATACATCAGGAGTCGGTCGAGGACCCTTGCATTTGCGAAATCCTTTATGGCCATACGGCCAAGAGCCAGATGGGTAGCGGATGTGGCTGGCCCGGCCTGCGATTGGTCCTGGTTTTTGAAAAGCATCGATTGAGCGAGTTTGGCTAATGGGCTGGAGGTATTATCTGCGTTCAATGCGTCTATGGCCTGGTTCTGAATTCGTCCAGCGCGTTTTAGCCGCCATGAGAGAGTGACAATTCGTTCTGCTAACATAGATTCCATGGGGCTGACGGGTGCCAGCTCGTCTAACATCTGTTCGCGGTAGAGGTTGAAGTCGGCCTGGCTTTCTGAGCTGGTTACATCCTGCCGGGTTAATAGGCCGTGCTTGACCGCGTTCTGTGAGACGGCGACCTTACCTTCGCTGGTGCGGGGGCCGGTCGATTTTTGGGCGTTACGACGGTTGGCGAGTATTTGGGATTCGGTAGACATGATAAGCTCCTCTTAGTTAATAGTTGTTAGTTAATAGTTGTTAGTTAATAGTTGTTAGTTATTAACGAACGAGTAAATTTGACTTGGGCGGCTTGCCCGATTCGTGCGGTTCTCCGCTAAATCCGCCGCCGGGCGGTTCCCTTCGACAGGCTCAGGACAGGTTAAGTTTGCCTGCTGGCCATAAGACCTTGCCACGCTGTGGCTTACAGATACGCAATATCTGATGTCTGTTGTCTATGAACCATGAACAATGATCCATGAACTGTTCATTATACCACATTTCCAAACAAAAGTCAAATAAAAAATGACCAAAATTGCCAAAATTTTGGCCGCTCTGACTATCACACAAGGTTGTTTAGCCTGTTGCTCGCGACGGGGGATATAATTTACACGAGATACGAATTAGGCACTGCCCACCAATCATACCTGATAATAGGTAAACGTGCCCTATTCCCTTGGGCATTTATTAGTTTAAAATCAAGATATTATCAGATAAACCCGAAATACATAGTATGAAGGGATTTGCATTGAAGGCAAAAGAAGCTACCATTTTTCAGAAGGCATTTCCTTAGGATATGATATATAACTAGTTACAAAAAAGGAGGACTTTCTTCTTTATTTAAATTTTGAATTTGTGTATGATTGGTCAAGAAATCCTGGCCTGATTAACAAAGTGTTAAGTTATGAATGATGTAGAGATTAGAAAAAACTTCCATAGAAAGATTTTGATACGGCAACACGCCCAACAAAATACGCTTGTGATTGATGAACTTGGCTTGAATCATGGGAAATGTCGAGCAGATATTGCCGTTGTCAATGGTCGGTTTGTCGGTTATGAGATCAAAAGTAATAACGATTCTCTCCGCAGGCTTAATGAGCAAGTCAAATCATACAATGCAATTTTTGATAAAGTTTCCATAGTTGTAGGTAACCGTCATATAAAATCAATTCAAAACCATGTCCCTGAGTGGTGGGGTATAATCGAGTCTGCAAGAGGCCCAAGAGGTGCTGTCAATTTTGATTTAATCCGTAAAGCTCAGACAAATAAAAACATCGACCCGATATCTATAGCGCAATTATTATGGCGTAATGAAGCGGAAGAAATATTACGGCAGAAAAACCTATCGTCCAAAATACTTCGCCAGCCACGTGAGGTATTATATGAGCATCTCGTAAACATACTAAAGATTTGTGAGCTACGAAAATTCGTCAGAGACTATTTTAAGAAGCGTAAAAACTGGCGATGTCCTGAATTACCTTCACGATGTGATGGTTTGTACCAACTTGCCGCCATGTAGAAAGGTTGCCGGTTTTGCCCCGCCCACTTGCACATTCTTGGACAAAATTATCCCCCCATGAGAAAGCTGGTCCATAATAGTATTTCGAATCTATGAATTTCCTGCTAAGATCGCGATATTGCTTAAACTTACCAAATTTTTTATCTCTAACATTCTCTCCTTTTACGATATACCAACTATCATCAATAGTGTATCTGATAGTAGCGGAAGGTTTCAGTGGTCTCATATCCTTTTCAAGAACTTTAGGATGATTTATGGCATAGTCGCCAAAGGCGGGAAGTCGAAATCCTGCTTTTTTTAAATCGCCGAATAACCTCTTATATAATTTCCATTCATATCGGGGGATAATTTCTCCTCCCTTTCTAATTCCCCCCATCGTCTTCGGAAAAGAGGTGCCAAGAATTGTGAAGGTTCGCCAGCCATTTAAATAAGGTAATTTACTCACAATCGCCTGAATAGCCTTTGAGAATCCGTCAAGTGGACGAAAATTTGTTGGTGCACCTAAATCTAAGATAAAATCACTATCGCTGGCCCGAATACCCAACATTGACAAAAGGGAATTCAATTCTCCTTTTAATGAATTCTTTGCGGCCTGTTCTATGGTTATTCTTAAGCAAACACCCCTTTTATCTGTTGCCGAAGCCGCTTTAATTTCTCGTTGATATTCACCATCCCTGAATAGGCCTGTTACAGGTATAGATTGGCACCCCAACCATCGAAGTTCATCAAAAATAAAACGTACGGGGTGAATGCTGTTTTTCATCCGTTTAGAAGATGGAATAAGATTTAAGTCAACAAAGCAAGGAGAACTCCCCCATTTTTTATAGATTTTTTTTAGAGCAAAATCATTCAAGAGTTCGTCGATAGTCTTTTTTTCTTTTTCATCTTCGAAATCCCATCCAAGTCCTGGAATTTCTATTAGTGGTGTAAACATACGCATAGTCGTAGGAGGTAATTGAAATACGGCTTGATACTCCCCCTGTTTCCATCGGAGGCATGGTACATAGTGATGATGGTCAAATTTCATGATATTCTCCTTCGTTAAGAAAAGTAGACATCCGGAAATAGCTTTCTTACTTCGCCCTGTCCAACCATATCTTTCAGAATTATATAATCATTAGCTTCTTTTCTTATTTTTCCTGCAACTATTGCCGGATGAATGCCTAATTCGTTAGCTAAATCAATGATAGAATCTTTACTTCTTAGATAACGGGCCAAAGCTGTATGCCATTTTTTTTCAGGTACAAGTATTTCACCCGCCTGCTCATCTGCATCTTTTTCGATGTCCCCAGCTTCGACATCGAGATCGTCAAATATGCTTTCAATATCTCCTTTGTGAAGGTGCTTCATTATATGGACAAGCTCGTGGAAAAGAACAAACCAGAAGTTATCGAGTCTGTCATAACGCAGCGTCATCCCAATTACTGGCGAACCATCAGAAAGTAAAATTGCAGCACCGTCCAGATAAGTATTAGGTAGATGAGATTCCACAACGAGCCTGACCCCACAATCTCTCAAGTACTCAATGACTTTTTTCTTCCAATCATCTGCACGGCTTAATTGCGCGAGCTTTGTTAACCAATCCTTGGTAATCTTATTATGTTTGTATTTGTTTTTTAAACTCTGCTTCTCGGCGAGAGCTATAATTCGACATTGCCATGCAAGAAGAGCATACCGATTTACATTACCTCCTAAACGCACGCGCTGACGTGCGAGCGCTTGTACTGGCTCAAGAGAACCTTTCACAAAGTTCCTGACAAGTTCCTCAGCATTGTCTAAGGCCGCCTCCAAAGAGCCGGGAGATTCCTCAAACCAATTGCGGCGATACATCTCCTTAATCGGGAACTGGTCCCATGCTAAATCCTCTCCGTCTGGGTAAAGAGGTTTTTGCGATGTTGTTTTGAATTCGGCAATTTCTCTTATGTTTAGACCGAGCGCATTTGATAAATCCGCAAGCCGACGCAATTTCGCAGAAGCGTATTCTTCTGCTTCATATCTCTGAATCTGTTGTTCCTTCAAACCAATAGCATCTGCAAGCTGACGCTGTGAAAGCCCTTTAGCAATACGTGCTCT
>CAYNKI010000333.1:0-3850 GCA_964397675.1 uncultured Pirellulales bacterium | reverse complement strand
ACCTTGTAAATAAACAAACACGAATTTTTGAGCAAGGCACGTATAATCTTTTTTCTAATCCTTTGTGTTATCGAACTATTTCCTGTTGGCTTGCTGCTGAAGTCTTGCCAAGCCCCATATCATCAGCCAGACACGCCCCAAGACCAAGCTCTGCAAGAAATCGCAACCAGGCCAGGCCCCGCTGCTGATAGGGACGCAATTGTGTCTTTAGCCGGCTGCCGATTTTCACGGAATCAAGATTGGCCGGTTCACGCAAGCCAGAGAGAATTTCTTGCAAAGCATCGCCGGCAGAAATGTGAACCCACTGTTTTTCGTGGTCGGCCTGCTCGTCATTGGTCAAATCAGAAGACGACCCCGCCAGAAACCGCATTCCTTCGATAAATGATATATCGCCATTTTCAGCTTGTTCTTGTAATCCCTGCCAGTATCCTAATGTCAGAGAATTCGTTGTTTTGTATTTGTCCGCAGCAAGTTTGAATAGCCCTTGAGGCCAGTCCTGCTCAAATGATTTCTGTAATTTCGCGAATTCAGGCGGCTTTGGCTCACCAGAAACGGCTTGCCAGCGAAGTTGTCCAGACGGTGTCAATCATATCTCACTCATCGCTGTTATTTCCTTCTTAGCAAATATTCCATGGCAGAATTGTCCCGCAAGTTAATTCTACTGTTTCCTCTGATCCCACTTCGTGTTCTGCCAGTTCCGGATTATGCCGTTGTGGCCGCAGATGGGGGCAGTGCCAGAGAATTTCTTCCGCGTCCTTAGTGAGGCGAGACAGAACGGAGCCGGAACATGCTTTTGAACGGCATCTGATCACGGTATCGTCATAGTTAATCGAGCCGACTCATGTCGTACTGTCAATAACCAGGACCAGAAAGCTGGCCAACTTCTTTAGCCGGGGATGGCATGTCGGCAAGCTCACCCTTTTCGTTAAGGTAATGTGTTATGTTGGTAACGTATGTTTCATTCAGCAGCCATAAATTTATGATACTGTATTGTACTCGTATTCCTTGAAAAGACGAGGATTTCAGTTTAGACTGTTTGCATGGATAGACAGAATGAAGTCATGTCAGGGGAAGGTCTGCAAAACGAAGGTCACGAAGTGGAAATGAGTAGTTTAAGAATTGCAGAAATACTGAAAGCCTTTGAAGTCTTTGATGGGCTCTACAAGCATGCTCAAGTAGACGCTGCACTGGAACTCCAAGAAGAGATAACACCGCATTTGATTGGCGTCTTGGAACACGTACTTTCGGATCCAGCCTCGTATGCTGATAATCAAGACTACTATGCTCACATCTATGCCCTTGTCTTGCTGGGACATTTTAAGGTGCAGCATGCTCACCGAATAATCGTCGAGCTGTTTAGCCTCCCCCCTGACATCCCTTATCAGCTTTTTGGAGACCTGGTCACGGAAACTTTGCCTATCATTCTATTCAGAACTTGTGGTGGCTCAACGGATATGATTAGGTCATTGATTTTGAACAAAGATGCGGATGAGTACTGTCTAAGTTAGGCGATGAGGGCGACGGTATTTGCTGTAGCTGATGGAATGATACCACGAGAGAAGGTGTTAGCGTTATTCGGCTCGCTGTTCACGGGCAACGAAGCAGACCCTGATTCTTCATTTTGGAGCTTTTTAGCAAATAGTGTTTGCGATCTGTACCCTGAAGGAATGATGGAGGTAATTGAGAAGGCGTTTCGGGATAGATTGATCTCTCCATGGGTTATAAGGATTGAGGATTTCGAGCGTACCTTGAGAGTCGGCAAAGAGCAGGCATTTGAACGAGTGAAGACAAGAATTCGACGCAAGTCGCCGGAGAATGTGCATGATTACATGTCGTGGTGGGCGTGTTTCAGGACCCGGGAGCCATCTCGCAGTAGCTCTACTCCGTCGAGTGAGAAGGTGAGACCGAAGTCCAAAAACAACGAGAAAGCCAAGAGGAGAAAGGTAAGAAAGAGAGAGAGGGCTTCAAAGAAGAAAGGACGTTGGTAGCCCCCGCCCAACCGGTCGCTGAAGCCGACACACTGATCCAGGATTAACTTGATGTTAGTCGCTTCTATCCCTTGGCTAAGTGCGAGGAATTGCGGGTGACAGATATGGATTTTGAAGAGATGAAATGTCAAGGTTACAGTTTCGTCACCGTCCGATGAAAAAGGTGACTTAGGGTATAGTAGATACGTAATCTCTCAGACAGTTGTAGTCATCAACGTGTGAAAATTAGGTCCTTTTATAGAAGCTTTGTGTAGCACCATGTTACTCTTCTACAGTCTTCGTTTATGACATCATCTGGGAAATGTCGGCTAAAACTAAATCCACGGTTGAAAAACTAAACGCTATATATTATACACTAAACGCTATGAATAAGTTGTATGGCTTAATATTTGACGTTGATGGTGTAATTGCCGACACCGAGTCTGTCAACGCAAGGGTTTCTATCAAGGTCTTTGCTGACTTCTTCGGTGTTGAGGGTGTTGTGCGCAAGGATTTCGAGGCGGGCCTCGGCCGGGCGGCTGAGGAATACGTCATAGCCGGTGCAAGAATTCACAGCCTGGAGCTGACCGAAGAACAAATAAACAAAGCAACTCAATTACGTCAGCAATATTTTCTTAAAGTTCTTAGCGAAGAGCCGTTAGAGCCTTTCCCTGGCGTGTTAGAACTGATGAAAAAGGCTATGCTGAGAGAGGATTTTCGTGTGGCCATCGCAACGTCTGGCACACTTGAAAAATCCCGTGCCGTTTTGGAGGCCACAAAAGTCCCGTATCAGAAGATGGTTTATATAAATGGTGACCACGTTAAAAACAAAAAACCCGACCCGGAGCTTTTCCTCCTTGCTGCCGAACGTATAGGTATTGAACCAGCGAATTGTGTTGCAATAGAGGATACCCCCAACGGCATACAGGCAGCCAAAGCCGCAGGTGCCAACTGTATCGCCGTCACAAATTCCATAAGCGCTGCAAATCTTTCCGAAGCTGATTTAGTCTGTGACTCTCTTGAGTATATCAAGCTCGATATGATTCAGGAGCTGATCGACTCAAACTGACCGGTCTTTCGGTCATACTAAAAGATATTTGGAGATGAGAAGGACTTAAAGTGCCGAAAAAGCAGTATCAATGGTATACTGCAGCGTGTGGCGTCTTCATTGTAAGGATGAAGACAGAGAATCGTTCATGAACTGAACATGAAGAACCGCAGTTCGAGAACACTGGAGTGTCCATCAGAAATATTGCTTAAAATCCGAGGCAAGCGTTCGCAAAATGGCGTTCCCTTAAACGTGGGAATGCGGATAATAGCCTAATAATATAACTTTTGCATATTTAAATCTCCAATTATAGAATAGCACTGAGTGTTTTTTGAATCCAAACGAGGAATCGAACCGATAAGGAATTCTATCAATGGCAAGAAAGCTTTTGCTTTTTATAACTGTGATTCTGGTACTGACTCTGTTCGCCTTCGGTTGCAAACAGAAAAGACCGGAACAAGTCGGCGACGAGGAATCTAAGGACAAGGAGAAAATAGCGGTCGTCATTTCCACTTTGAACAATCCCTGGTTTGTTGTTTTGGGTAATACGGCTAAAGAAAGAGCAGAACAACTGGGTTATAAGGTAACCATCTTCGACTCTCAAAACGACACCGCCAAGGAGTCGGATCACATTGATAATATTATCACCGGGGGCTATGCTGCTATTTTGTTCAATCCAACCGACGCTGATGGTTCCATTGCAAATGTGAGAAAGTCTAAAGAGGCGGGCGTACCCACATTTTGCATTGACAGAGAAATCAATGCCAATGATGTTGCCGTCACGCAGATATTGTCCGACAACTACACTGGTTGTGTAGAGCTGGGCCAGTATTTC
>CAYNKI010000332.1:0-3851 GCA_964397675.1 uncultured Pirellulales bacterium | reverse complement strand
CGTTTTAAGCCAGACCAAGCCCCGAATCGCTATCGGTACGGATCAGGAGTCCTGAAGTTACAGAATGAGCTTTTAACACATGCGGTTTATTTTTAATTTTTGCGTTGTGGTTTTGCCTTTTAATTTTTACCTTTTGATTTCCCCTTCGTTTCTGTTATCCTTTCCCCCAAGAAAGGGGCTTGTAACACAGTTATGAATTCGGGTAAAGAGAAGATTAACGTATTGTTTCTTTGTACGGGCAATTCATGTCGCAGCCAAATCGCAGAGGGCTGGGCCAGGCATCTGAAAAGCGACGTAATTGAGGCGTTCTCTGCAGGTGTGAGTCCAGTTGGTATTAATTCCAGAGCTATAAAGGTGATGGCTGATGCGGGAGTTGATATATCGCAGCATTCGTCCAAGCATGTCGATGAACTAAATGCAATAGATTTCGATTATGTGGTGACACTCTATGACAACGCGAAAGAACAATGTCCTGGTACCAAATCAAAGCGTTTATAGAAACTCTGCAGGAGAGCATAGAAGGTAAGAATAGTAAATTAGTGAATTAGTGAATTGGTCACCAATTACCAGTTACCAGTTACCAGTAAACATGTGGAGCTTCTGGAAAATGGATGCAGAGCAATTGGAAAAATACAGTTCAGCGATAACGCTATCGGATATGGAAGTCTTTATATTTCCGGAGCTGATGTACAGCCTGGTTTTGGCTAATATTATGAGTCCAATTATCTGGCGGTGGCGTGAACTGGATTGTTTTAAGAAGCTGGAAGGTAAGAGCAGCTATAAAAAGTTGATTCGGCTGAAACAATTCATAATAGATGAGTATGAGTTTAACCTCGATCTGGAAACCTGGGGCCTTACCAGCAAGGCAAAGGAGCTTAAGCGATTCGAGAAGTTCATTTCGCCTGATGATATTGCCAAAAGCAACGCTCTGTTTGGTTATCACGGCGACGAATACTACTTTGACGTAGATATACGCAAGCATTTCGGCCTGGATAAATATGATAGTGACGTGATTCCATACTGGAAAACGGAAACTGTCGAGGCTATGGATGCTTTTCGATACAAAAAAGGTTACGCTAAGAAGGCTGGAGAGTGTGTTTCGTTAGCGGCTTTGTATGCTGCGGCGACATTTGTGGTCTGTGGAATCCCTCTGGAAGACATCTATATGATACTTACTCCTCTTCATTCACAAAATTTCATAGATATACAGGATGGGGTTCTGACCAATAACAGAAGACTCGTTACCAAAACGATGTGGTTCAATGGCACTGCTATTTCCAATAAGGCCCAGCGTGCCCTGCGCAATGAGAACGTCACTATCGTAGCGCATTCAACCGGCTACGTGCATTGTTTGTACGATGATGCAACCATAGACAAAAAAGCCTATGAGCATTTTACTAAGCGACTTAGTTCATATTTATCAACAGAATTAACTCTGCAAGTTTTTGCCAGTTTTTTACGGACCAACCGGGACTACCAAAAATTCTTCCAGGTCTGCCGCGAGTGCCGGGGACAAGCGCAGTTTTTGGAAGCTGAGGTTCTATTTCATTATGAACATGGCAGTAATTACAAAATAGCCGATACAACGTACGAAAAATTGCTGACAGAGGTTTCCGATGAGGATTTTGTTCCCTACGAACTTCCCGGCAGAATTCGCTGTGATGAGCTTGAAAAATTCATTAAAAATCAGAAGATTGACGTCAGAAAGCAACAAGGCAAGGAAAAACTAAGAAGATACATCGAGTCAGTAATCCCTGATGCGCAGAAGTTTGTAGACGAGCTGACTGATTTTGTACATACCGAGGCGAAGCTACCCACCATGGACAAGAATTTTCTGCCGACTGAGTCCCCGACCGGATCGGGGATTAAAATCTCCGTAGAGCAAAGTAGAGAACAGATAATTGAGTATCTGCAAAAGATGCGCCGAAGCAATCCTACCGCGGACCTTGCTTTTTATGCGTATCGTGATATGGAAACCTGTGATTGGGCCCCATTTATAAAAGCAGCGGTGCAGCGCAATCCAGTCTCACTCCAGGCTGTAAAGTCAATGTCACTCGAGCAAGTTTATGCTTGGCTTAAAGCGATGAAAAATAACTCGATTTATGATGGCAAGCGACTGGCTCAGCCGGATGAAGTGGTAAATTATGAAACCGGTGATGGACTCGAAAAGGCCTTCTTCCTGACTAATGTGATTCTTTATAGAGAACCTAAACCGTATGTTCAAATTGTAGCAGATAATAATGGGGTGCTGGTAAAAGGAGAGGCTGAGTTCCACTTTGTCTCCGCAAAGGACCTTAAAAAACAGGTTAAAATAGGAGCCACAGGGATTATTAATATAAGCAACTGAAAAATAAATACTTATGTAGACGCCCGCGTCAATAATCATTATCGTAGAGCAACAATTAAATCAGACAGTATTGACCCTAACATTCTGTCTGACACAAAATCACAAACTGTCATTCCGAGCGGAGCGAAGCGGAGTCGAGGAATCTATTTTAACAAACCCCTCGACCTTGCTCGGGGTGACGATGTTTCTCAGCAATACCAACCGTCAATTCGGCTGCGACAGAGAACTAGCTAAAATTGCAAAGGTACTCTTCCGACACTTCATCAAGATCAGAAAACACATCTTTCTCAGGAAACTTTGTAATTCCCTTAAGTATCTCCTTTGAAGCGTTTTGTATATCTTGAGAGTCAATAAATTCAACCCGTTTTACGAGGCATTCAAGACGACACGCTTTACTGCTATCGCATTTTCGAATCTCATCAGCGGTGACACACTCATAGTATAAAACATCAGGAAGAATCAAAAAGTGGTTCCATGTGAAATCGCAGAGAGCATTGAGATTTATTCCTCTGAACATATCCTTATCAATTATTATCTGTTTTGGTCTCATTACCTTGGCAGATAAGTACAAATGGTTTTTCGCATAAGGACGGGATTGGCGTTTTGGCCGGTGAAGAGTTTGAATTGGGCTAAGGCCTGGTTGATGAACATTGATAGGCCATCAATCGTTTTTAGCTTTTTCCTTTTCGCCTGCTTTAGTAATAAAGTTTGAGCAGGATTATAGACCGTATCGAAAATGACCATACCTTTTTTCAAATATTCCTTCGGTACCGGCGTTGCATCAATATTCGGGTGCATTCCGATGCTGGTACAATTTATCAGCAATTTTGCATCCAGGTCTTGCAAATCATCGAGGCCAGCAAACTCACAGCCAAACTCGGCTGCAAGTCTCTCAGCTCTTTCAAGAGTGCGATTGTAAATCTTGATTTTGGCATCAGCGTCACTTAGGCCGGCCACAATTGCTCTGGCGACTCCACCTGCGCCAACGATAGCAACAGGTAGACTTTTTAAGCTGGCTTTTCTAATCTTTCCGCCGCGGCGGACTGAAGTAATTGAATCTAAAGCAGCAGCATAATCGGTATTATAGCCGGCTACTTTATTCTCTGCGCCGACGACCAGCGTATTAACAGCGCCGATTTTTTCAGCTAAAGGCTCAATAAAGCCTCTTATCGAAAGTGAGTAGGACCCAGCCCAGTACTTCGCTCTGGTTGTCCCGGCGTAATTAAGAGCGTTGTGTTTGTGCGGAATTGTCACGCTAAAGCCCTTAAAGTGTAGCCATTTTCTCAAAATGATATTGTCTAAAAATTTATTGAATTTGTCTTGGCCTCCCTGCACCAATAGTGGCAGGTATAATTTGTTCATACCCTTATCGGCAAAGCAGGCATTATGAATCTCAGGACTCAAAGAATGGTCGACCGGATCGGCAATCACGCCGAATAATTCTGTGTTGGAATTTATATCTTCAAAGCGGTATAAATCTTTAAATTGCTCGATAGTCAATTGG
>CAYNKI010000331.1:0-3860 GCA_964397675.1 uncultured Pirellulales bacterium | reverse complement strand
ATCCTATTTCTCCGCGTTCTCTGCGAACTCGGCGGTTAATGAAAAACAAAGCCAAACAAAGACAATCCTTCGACACGGCTCAAGACAGGTCCTTCGACGGTTCGACTATGCTCACCGCAGGCTTGGTTCGGCAGACTCACCACAGATCGCTCAGGCTATGTGTCCGGGGGCTAAACGGGGCTAATCATGGAAATTATCCCTTGAGCTCTTTGACCTTTTGCCACAGCAGTTCAGTTAGTTCCTTGATTCCTTCTCCGGTGGCTGCAGAGATTAGGCAAATCTTTTTGTTTAGCTTTTTTCGCAGGCCTTTTACTGTTTTACCAGCCGGGTCGAGGTCTATCTTGTTGGCGATGATGACCTCTTGTTTTTGGGCTAAGACTTTGCTGTATTGCTCTAATTCGTTGCGGATGGCTTTGTAATTCTCCGTTGGCTCAGAGCCATCTGTCGGCATTATATCAATGATGTGAGCGAGAATTGAGGTTCTTTCGATGTGTTTTAAGAATTCGTGGCCGAGGCCGGCACCTTTATGAGCACCCTCGATTAGGCCGGGAATGTCAGCCATAACGAATCGGCGGAAGTCGCTTAGATCGACAATGCCGAGTACTGGCTCAGTTGTGGTAAAGGGATAATCAGCGATTTTTGGCCTTGCTGCTGAACAGCGGGAGATTAAAGTGCTTTTGCCGGCGTTGGGCATGCCGACCAGTCCGACGTCGGCAATGAGCTTTAATTCGAGTTTTATATTTCTTTGCTGGCCTTTTTTGCCGGGTTCGGCGTATTTTGGAGTTTGATTGGTTGGCGTTGCGAAGGCTTTATTGCCTTTTCCGCCTCTTCCGCCACGGCAGACACATACTTTTAATCCGGCGGCGTTGAGGTCTTTGAGTAACAAGTTCAAATCTGTATCATAGATTAAAGTGCCCGGCGGTACGTTGATTATCAAGTCCTGGCCGCTTGTTCCGTGTTTTTTACTTCCTGAGCCGGCCCGGCCATTTTCAGCTCGCCAGTGGTGCTTGCCTGTGAAATCCATTAAGGTATCGAGATTTTGCACCGCCTGAAAATAGATACTGCCGCCTTTGCCACCGTTGCCACCGTCGGGCCCGCCTTTGGGGATATACTTTTCGCGCCGGAAGCTCACGCAGCCGTTGCCGCCATCTCCTGCCTTGACCCAGATTTGTGCCTCGTCTATAAACATTATGCTCGTATCGCGTATTGCGTATATCGTATTGCGTCTTTATTATATAAAAAAGGGATGGTGTACTGACCATCCCTTTTAATTTTGCTAAGTATTTTTACCTTCTATTAGACCACGTGAACTTTTCGGCCCTGGAAACGCACTTGTCCCTCCGCGGTGGCAAATAATGTATAGTCTTTGCCCATACCCACATTATGGCCGGGGAAGAATTTCGTTCCACACTGCCGAATGATGATCGAGCCAGCTTTTACAGCTTGGCCACCGAACAGTTTTACACCTCTATATTGGGCATTGCTGTCTCTGCCGTTCCTCGAAGAGCCTTGTCCCTTTTTATGTGCCATAGTTACCTACCTTTGTTTCAATAACGAACTCTAAAGTGCTAATTTTTCGTGATTATAGCAGCCTTTGGTAGTATTGTCCAGAAAATTTTCAGGCTTTTTGAATATAACACCTGATGATGCCTGTCTATTTGGCCTGGATTATAGCTTTCATATCGCTCAATGGCAGCAGACCAATAGTAGCAAGTTTTATTTTGCCTTCCGGATCAATAAAGAAACTGCACAGTATGAATCTTACCAAACTATACGGCTCTGGCATACCTTCTTGATTCGAAAAAACCGCATAGTTTATTTTTTGCTGGGTGACGAAATCTTTCAGCAAAGCTGTGGACTCGTTTGATACAGCCAGCATGGCTAATTTGTCTTGTTCGACTGTGTTTCGTAATTCGATAAGATGCGGTATTTCCATCCGACACTGGCCGCTCCAGGTTGTCCAGAAGATAATCATCACATTCTTGCCGCGGTAATCGCTCAGTTTGTGCTGTTTGCCAGTAATATCAGTTAGGATGAAATCCGGTGCTGGTTTACCAAACCAGGATTCAAAATCAGAAGCAGGGCCCCAGGTTCTTGCAGTTTCGATGATATTTTTTAAACTTATCTTAGGCTCAACGAAAAGTTCGGTATCATTCTTTGGAAGCTCATCGGTACTTTCCTCGACTGGTTCAGAAGGTTGCTTTTTGCATCCTGCCCAGATTATCACCGTAACAAGCATAATTGTAAAGATAAGCGCCATCGGCCAATGGTTTCTTCGTTCGGTCATTTTAGATTCTCCCTGCAATTATTTGTTAACAACATTACTATACTGCAACTGATAGGCTGCGTAAATATTAATTTGACAAATTTTTTCCTTATATGTACCCAATTGCGAAGAGCATTTTTTTGACCTACACTTCGGGTCGTAGTATAATGGCCGCAGTAATAATGGTCAGGAGGGTGGCAGCGTCAAAACCGCAGGTTTTGGCGATGGCTACTCACTGCATTAGTATTGCGCCAAACCATCCCCAAGCTGCGCTTGAGGCTGCCACGCGACAACCGATGGTCTGGTGGCTTGTAGCAGATAAAATGTTAATATTGGAGAGTATAGCTTATTTTACGTGTTCTTGATTTTAAGGAGTTGAGAAATGACTGAAAAACAAAATGGTTCAAGTAGGCTGATTGTTTCATTGTTTTCTTTATTTTTGCTGTTGTTGAATGTGCATATAGCTATCGCTGACGTTAGGCTGCCGGCAGTAATAAGCGACAATATGGTCCTGCAGGGTAGGATGAAAGTAGCCATTTGGGGTTGGGCTGAGCCCGGTGAGGAAATCATGGTCAGCGTCAGCTGGCATAGTATGCGGTGGGCAGTTACAGCGGATAAAAATGGCAAGTGGATGTTCAGGATGAATCCTCCTAAGGTAGGTGGGCCATACGAAATGACTATCAGAGGTAAAAATGAAATAACAATTAAAAATATCCTGGTTGGAGAGGTTTGGATTGCCTCTGGGCAATCGAATATGGCATTGCCGGTGAAACGATCAGCTAATGCTGAGCCGGAAATCACAGAAGCGAATTATCCGGAAATTCGGTTATTCACAGTCGAACGGAAAGTGGCCGAAGAGCCGCAAAGTGATTGTACGGGTAATTGGGTGTTATGTAGTCCGGAGACAATCCCGGTTTTTTCGGCAGTAGCCTACTATTTTGGCAGAGAGGTGCACAAGGAGCTTAATGTTCCGATTGGCTTAATTCATACATCTTGGGGAGGTACACCAGCCGAAGCATGGACGAGACGAGAAATACTTCAGGCAGATGCGGATTTTGCGCCGATTTTGCAGCGGTATGCTGATACGGTTGCAAAGTACCCAGAAGCAAAGAAAGAGTATGAGCGGAAGGTGAATAAATGGAAGGATGCTGTTGCAAATGCCAAATCTGAAGGCAAAAAGCCGCCGCGGAGACCTCGTGAACCTTCAGGGCCGGGAAATCCTCGCTCACCTGGGGGTTTGTATAATGCTATGATTGCTCCGTTGATGTCGTATGGAATCAAAGGCGCTATCTGGTACCAGGGCGAAGCGAATGCTGGACGAGCATATCAGTATCGCAAGCTCTTTGCCACGATGATTAAGAACTGGCGGGATGATTGGGGGCAAGGTGATTTTCCTTTCCTTTTCGTGCAGTTGGCTAATTTCAAAGCGGTCAATCCTGAGCCATCCGAAAGTGACTGGGCGGAGCTGCGCGAGGCTCAGCTAATGACGTTATCACTGCCAAATACTGGGATGGCGGTTATTATTGATATCGGAGAGGCTAACGATATACATCCGAAAAATAAGCAGGATGTTGGCAGGCGTTTGGCATTATGG
>CAYNKI010000330.1:1970-3868 GCA_964397675.1 uncultured Pirellulales bacterium | reverse complement strand
ACCCTGATGCCCCTTCGCCCAATAAATAGGGTTGACATTCCTATCCGCCGCTGCTAGCTTATATGTGATAAGCATGCTGACTGCCACCATCAAAGACACCTGGTCCTTAAACAAGGACAGGCCCGCGTCCTTTTCTTCCGGGGAGAATGATTGGAAGACCCACGCTGGGACCTTACCCAGCCCGTGTTCCTCCCGCATCATCATGCCCTGCTCGGACACTAGCGTATGATACTGGTCGTCAATGAATTCCAGTACCTTGACTTTGATGGCGTCCCCTTCGTAGGGGCCTCCTTGTGGCATCCTGCGCTTTTCCGCCAGGCCCATCTCAACGGCCGTGTTATATGGAATTTCGTAGTTGAACAAGATGTCATAGATTTCTACCGGGACGTTCCCGACGGTGCGCAGGTTCGGTAGCGCAGTACGCGGATCCCTAATAGTCAAAACCGGCATATTCTTCTTGAAGTCCGGTTTGACCATACCCACGGCCATGCCTGTGCCGACTAGCCACCAGGCCAGTTGCCATGCAAACTGTTTACCAGTGGGTTCAGCGTTGCGCAAATAATAGTAACCGATCCGTTCATGCAGACCGGCAAGTTTCGACTCGGTACGTGACTCATCCAACGGAGGAGAAACCAACTCTGGGGCACGACCAACCTCAGAAGACAGATCATTCCAAGCGTTCTTCACCAGTTGGATAATGTTTTTCGGCTGCCCTACCGGAAAGTATTGTTCATATTCGTCTGGCAGTTTACCCCTATATAGGTTAGCCATCCGGTTCTGATTGGTTTTTACAGTCTCGTTGCTGCGCCGGTTAGCTTCCCGCCAAAGATCGTCGTATATTTTTTTGCTCAAATCATGTCCTGAAGTGGCTAGAATTCATTAGCCCAGAACTAGTTTCTTTCAAGAATATTCCATATCGGGCGTAATGTCAGACAGGTCAACCTCATATATTTGAGTCTCATGCCACGGAGTCATCCACTTATCGATACCTGGCATGATCTCAGAGTCGGCGTAACGGGCGTCTTCGATCATTTCTGCCAGGGCGAGATCGGCAAGCCAATATGCCATAACGAGGTCGTTGGGCTTTTGAGGCCAACGTATGAATTCTTTAAGGAAAGTCTCTGCAAACTCTTGATCCCCGGTGGTGCGATACGGAACCGAAAGCATCCCACCCTTAACGTGGCGCGCCGACGCAGGGATACCCAAAGTCGGATCGTGTCGCCGCTCATCAGTATTCCACTCCTTGATGATAAACTTGTTCTCACCTTCCAGTTTCACCATCCTCGGGTCCCTAGATAGAGCACGTTGGTATGCGTTGATTTCGATACAGATCATGGATACGTACGGGTAGGCTTGCACGAATTGGCCCAGTGTGGCCGGGTGGACTTCCGGTGACTGTCTGTCTTTCCAATAGTCGACCACATATCTGCGGCCGCACTTTACACATCCGGCTAGTGCCACCAGAGCGGAGAAGGATGCTCCTGATCGTTCTGAGGCTGCGGGGTCGAATCCGAAAACAAGGATACAATTGTCTCCACAGCAACTAATGCCTTCGCGGAAGGAACGTCCCCTATCCAATACCCCGGGTTCCGGATTATCTTTAGCTGGCGGAGGAGTTCGTCCCTCTTCTTTGTTGTAGTCAACTTGTACATAGTCACTCCTCATCAACGCACCTGGGAAATGCATCATACGTTTCGACTGCGGAATCTGATTATACACCGCATTAAACATCGCATCATCTTCCATCAAACCACGCATAGCCTCCAAAAAACCAAAGGGGCGTTTCTCAGGCCACATCACACATTCTTTATGCTCCGGATCATTGGGGGTACACTTCGTGTAGTCGTGTGCAGGCACCTTCTTGATGATCAGTACATGCTCCCCCACACTGATCTCTT
>CAYNKI010000330.1:0-1960 GCA_964397675.1 uncultured Pirellulales bacterium | reverse complement strand
CCTGTTGATAATAATCGAGTACAATCTTTAGAATCTCTTCTTTCTTCTGCTCGATCCACGAAAACAAATCTCCAGTCTCCACAGCCACATGACTTCCAACAAACAAGAATGGCGTATGGGCTTCCCTGCGGGTCATCAATTCGGTCGTCAGCCACTGAAAGTCTCCCTCTGTAGTCGCCTCGGATCGGGCACGTTGCAGCGACTGTAGGTCGTCGGCGATGATAAGGTCAGTGTCGAAGGAACGGATGTTGCCGGAGATGCCGAACGGCTGCATCGACATGGCCTTCTCAATTGGCGCCCCAGCCAACACGTAACCCCGGCGGCTCCATGATCTGTTGTCTGCTTTGAAAGGGCCGTACATGTCGATAAGCCACTCGTTGCCCTCCATCATACCCATCAGATAATTGTCAATAAACCCTTCAGACTTCTGCTGAGTGCCGTTCCCGAACATGATAGCCTTACTCTGATCCTTCATATGGGTATGCAGCATAAAGTCTTGCAACAGGTCCGTTTTGCCATGCCTGGGGGCTAGCAGGAACACGAAGGATAACAGTATTTTCTGCTGGACAATAAGTTCGTTAATGTTTTCTGGGAACGGATTTTTCGGGTCTAGTTGGTCGAAATAGTCGATGACCTTCTGCGGTATCGGTTCCTTGTACGTTAACGCATAGGCTATACGGAAAAGACCGTATTGGAAGAAGGGTGTGCTGTAATCTTTTCCACGAACTTTTTTCCGCCATTCAGGGAACCTTTCCGGCGCTAACAGGTCTTTCGCACGTATACGCTCCTCCGGTTCCGGAGTGTCCTGCAACTTGCGCAACCAATCCACGTCACGCTTAATCGTCATCGGATGCTCAGGCACATTCCCCGGCTCAAACACACGACGCAGATGGTTCAACATGTCGTTGTAGGAGTATGCTTTGGGGTTGTCGTGTAGGGCAGGTTTTTTGTAGTCTTTCCAGCCCCAGTCGGTGTTTAGACGTTCTTCTATGTAGCGTCTGCGTTCAGCAGTGGAGAGCTTCATACTTTTCAAACTTTTTCTTAACATCATTCATAATGATATCATCTAGTTGTTCTGCTGCCGGACTGATAAAACAGGCCATACCGTATTCTTGGCCGTCCGGGGCCACATCGGAGAAGAAATGCTGGGTGGATTTAGCGTCTTCTATATTGTCTACGATAACCCATTCGGGATCGTCTTCTGGCCCTCGAAAGTAGCCGTGCATCCATTCATGTCTCACATGTACATTCCTGGCGGCTCTGTAGTAATCTTTGCTTCTGTAGCATAAGGAGAAGGGACAAAACTTTTCTTGTCCTGTTCTTTGAAAAAGCTACTTAATGCTACCGTACTTGCCTCCACCTTTTCCCGCTCCAAGGCAAGGTAGGCTAGACGCGGCAACACATACGCTACCGCACCTAACACTACCGATGTTACAACTGCCCTACCAAGATCCATTACTCTCCGCTATACTCGGGAGCCTTATTCACACCCAACAGGACACCCAGCCAAGGGAACTGTTCGGCACCCCAACGCACCAGGAAATAGTAGATGCCGCCAGCCACAGCCGTCAAAGCAGCCGTCAAACCGGTAACGACCTCCTGAGAGGCGTCAGCATCCAAAATACCCTGTGCAGCGAGCCAAGCCGCAACAGCACCGACAATCATGGGCACATAGGTTCTAATCTGGGCGATAATAAAATCGGACATTATTCTCCTTCATCCGGACCGAAATAGCGTTCCTGGAACTCGTCAGCCAACTTATGAGTACTAGTCAGATTGACGGCCCTGAGCGCTATAATGACTGCTTCTACAACATCATAAACGACATCTTCATTCAGTTCTGGCCTGTTACGTATCTCTTCCTCCAAATAGGCGACAGTCTCTTCCACTTTGTTTAGACGCTGCTCTAGTTCTTTATTTGTCGGCATCTAGTTTCCTTTCCAAAGCCTCCATACGAGAC
>CAYNKI010000329.1:0-3879 GCA_964397675.1 uncultured Pirellulales bacterium | reverse complement strand
CACACTTTCTTTTTCCAAAGATTGCTGTTCCTATTCTAACCATATTGGAACCTTCTTCTATGGCGACTTTATATGAATTTGTCATACCCATAGACAGATATTTCATATCTATGTTTGGAAGGTCAAGCTCTTTGATTTTTTCGAATATCCTTCTCGTCCTTGCAAAATACGGTCTGACATCTTCAGGATTTCCAAAGCGAGGCCCCATTGTCATCAACCCTTCGATACTTAAATGCTCAAGTTCCGACATATCCTTAATCAACCTTTCAATATACGCCTCGAACGGCTCGTGCTCATCGGGTCTTATACCAGCCTTGGAATCCTCGCTGCCTATATTTATCTCTATGTAAACCGGAACTATTTTCTTTTTCGCTCTCTCAACCCTTCTGTTAATAGCCGCTGCTTTTTCAAGAGAGTCAACAGTTTGAATAGCATCAAAAACCCTTAAGGCCTTGTTTATTTTGTTCGTCTGTAAATGACCTATCATGTGCCATCTAACTTTAGCCGCATTTTTCCTTAAAATACTGTACATCTGCCCGGCTTCCTGAACGTAATTTTCACCAATATCTGTAGCCCCGGCATTTATTGCCTCTTCTATTTCTTCTGCTGCTCTCGTCTTACAGGATACAACTACGGTCACATCTGCTGGAATCTCTTCCCGGAGTCTTGCATAATTTTCTGCAATGCTCATATTCATTCCATCGATTTAGAACTTTTTAGGCGCTTGATTAAGATTCACACGGCCTTTTGTCACATGGTGTATCACGGCCACAACAAGGTCTTTCTCGACCACAAGCCGGAGAATTGCTGGTAGCGTAATCAGTTGCGTAAAAGCCTGAACCTTTGAAAATTATGCCCCCTCCGCTGCTGATTAAACGCTGAACTCTGCCGTCACATTTCGGGCATTTCTCCAATGGTTTGTCCTTCATACTTTGAAACTTTTCAAATGTGAAGCCGCAGTCCTGGCACTTATACTCGTACGTTGGCATAGTCACTTCCGTTCTTCTTTGGGCTTTTTTGTACAACATCAATCCTGGTCTTTGTCACAGGTTTGATTTCTAATTTGTCCAATGCCTGTTTCAAATCTTCAAGCAGTATCTCGATTTCCTCAATTCCAGCGGAGATACGAACGGTGTTAGGGCTAACCCCGAAAACGGTCCGACGTTCTGGTGGTATGTAAAGCAGCGTTGTAAGGTATGGTATGCATATCAGTGATTCAGTTGCCCCCAAACTAACGGCATGACATATAACTTCAAGCTCACTTATGAACTTTTTGGCATCTTCCTGGTTTCTGCCAACGTCAAATGCCAAGACTCCGCCGAATCCATTATGCATTTGTTTAGTAGCAATTGAGTGCCCGGGATCCTCCTTCAAGCCCGGGTAGTAAACACGAGAAACTTTTGGATGACTGGATAAATACTTCGCTATAGCCATAGCATTAGCCGCCATCTTTTCTGCTCGGAGCTCGAAGGTTTTAAGCCCTCGTTCCAGCAGCGATCCGGAATAAGCATCCAAAGTTGTCCCAATAGCCTGGCGAGTAAACCATAGATTGTCATAATGTTTTTTCGAGCCAGCTATTGCACCTGCCATAAGGTCGTTATGTCCGCCTAATCCCTTTGTTGCGCTATGAACTACAATATCAGCACCAAGCAGCAGTGGTTTCTGGTGGTATGGAGTAGCAAAAGTATTATCTACTACCAAAAGAGCATTTACCTTATCAGCCTCCTTGCGCAAGGCAGCTATATCCAAAACCTTGCATAAGGGATTACTCGGACTTTCACAAAATATCATTTTTGTATTTGGTTTGATATGCTCTGCAATTTTGTGGCCTTCGCGAGCATCAAGCCACGTTATATCGATACCCAGCCGTTCCAGGATATGCGAAACCTTATAATGAGCACCATACACATCATGAAATATTATCAGGTGATCACCTGCACTAAGGTATGTTAAATATACCATGGTGCATGCAGCCATTCCTGAAGTACAAATAACGCAATCCTCAGCTTCCTCCAGAGCAGCTATTTTTCTCTCTACTTCCCGGACGGTTGGATTGTCGTCTCTATGATAGGTATAACCGTCAATTTCACCGTCTGTGATCTGTCGCAGGACCTCAAAAGAACTATATTCATAATTAACGGCATTAACGATAGGTGTAACCATTGGTTTATTACCATACGGCGTTAGTGGATCATTGCTCATATATATTTACTCCTCTCTTCTTAAGTTTCGACTAAAAACATTACTTCATCTCAAGTGGAGCAACTTCGATTTCCCGAGGCCTTGTCATCTTGCTCCAATCCTTAGGTCCAACTATCTTTTTCATCTTCTCCAATTCACCTAAGGTTTTTAAGCGTTCATAAATCTTCACCCAAGCACAATCGCGATCAGGGTCCACCTCACACTTTCCATTTTTACTTCCTCCACACGGCCCATTTAACAATCCTTTCGCACACTGAGTTAAAGGACAAATTCCGGCGAATTTACCAAGTTCGCACTCTCCACATTGTTGACATTTTTCTTTAAATAGAGTGGGTCCCCCTCCCATGTGCCCTATTGGATTTGTTCCTGGATAAATAGGCTTTACAAGTTCAAACTCTTCTTCCAGAATTAACTCCCTCACAACCTGAAGTCCATCGCCACATGACAACATCAGGATAGCATCAGATTCTTCGATTTCTTTTCGATATCGACTCAAACGACTTTTACTCCACGGAGCATAACAGGTAAATTCACCAAAAGGTGGGGCAATAGCTGCTGTAACAATTTTTCCTTTTTCAGTAAGCTTTTCTGCCATTTCTTTTACTTCGTTCTCGCCACCTGTATGAAAAATTGTAGCACATCCGCCACAGCCAACGAGAACAACTTTTTCCTTGTCTTCTAAGTACTCGAGAATTTCTTCTATCGGTTTTTGAGTTTGGCCAATCATTTTTATTTTGTCCTTTTTATTGTTACTCCCTACATTTCTCAGCTTCAAGTTAACAAAAGTTTCTTATAGATAGACTGCTTTAACTCTTTAAGCCCTCATCCTTTTCATAAGCCACTTCTTCCACAATGATATCAGAGTTCATAAAGTCTATCTCTCTTATTTTTGCTTGCATAACCTCACTTTCTCCTGCAAGATTCTCTGCCACTATTCGATTGCCGTCGATTCTAAGGTAGGCAACGCTTTTCACCAGCGCTTTACCGGCCCTCTCGTTTTGATAAATATTTGCAAGACACATATCTCGGTCCTTTCCTTTGTCTATGTTAACTTAGCTTGGACTTTTCTTTTCTCAGATTCCAGCCTGTCAGCAATTTGTTTAATTCCCTCAAAGGATATTTTAAGCTCCTTGCCCGCAAGGCCTGACATAAATACATCCCTGTTTTCAGGAATAGTAGCTATTACTTTTTCTTTGTCTATCGATTCCAAAAGCAGCTTTTCAGATTCATGATTAACTCTGTTTAATACTAAATACGTTGGCTTACCAAGCTGCTTTCCCAGGTCGGATATCTTCTGGGCCAAAAGTATCGAATCTTTGGAAGGCTCAATGACGACAACAAGTGAATCGACACCTTTTTCTACGCCTCTGCCAAAATGCTCTATACCGGCATCGGTATCTACGATCAAAAACTCTTTTTCTCCTACGTCAAGAATCTCCAACATTCTCGAAGAAAGTACGTTAATAGGGCAGGCACATCCTTCACCGAATTCGTAAATCTTGCCCATCGAGAGAAGTTGAATATTGCCCTTCTCGGATAAATACTCTTTAGGCAAGTCATCTAATTTCCATTTACCTGTTATCTCTTTAGTTCTTTCAAATAGAATCTTTTTACCGCCAAAGTAATTCATAAAATCTTCTGGCTTGGTCATTCCCAGACGAAGGTGAAGGCCGGTAT
>CAYNKI010000328.1:0-3887 GCA_964397675.1 uncultured Pirellulales bacterium | reverse complement strand
GCCGCATGAAAAACACGCACAAAAAACAAGAAGCTGACGGATAGTATTACAAAAAAGAAGGGGAAAGAAAAGGAAAAAGTAAAAAGGTAAAAGGAAAAAAGGATACCCGGGCAAGGTCGGGATGACTTTTCGATTGACAATTATAAAATACCAACCTATGATACAAACGTTAACATTAGAGAGCAAAAGGACGGCATAAGTTATGGCAAATAAAGGATTTACACATCTTCACCTGCACAGCCAATATTCACTGCTCGACGGCTCAATAGTCTTCGATGAGCTGCTCAAACGCTGTAAGAAATTGGAGATGGACGCCGTTGCCGTCACGGACCACGGCAATCTGTTCGGGGCCATAGAATTTTATACAAAAGCCATCGCAGCCCACATCAAGCCGATAATCGGTATCGAGGCTTATGTAGCGCCTGGCAGCAGGTTCGATCGTACAAAAACGACCATCTCCGATGCAGCGTACCATCTTATCCTCCTGGCGGAAAATAACGTCGGCTACCAAAATCTGCTGAAGCTGGCGAGTGCCGGCTACACGGAAGGATTTTACTATCGGCCAAGGATTGATAAGGAGATTCTGGCGGAATTTAACGAAGGCCTTATATGCACTTCAGCGTGTCTTAAAAGTGAAATTGCGGTCGAAATTGCCAAAGGCAATGAAAAAAAAGCTATCGCTGCGGCAGAAAGTTATCTGAAGATTTTTGGGTCTGACAGGTTTTTCATCGAGATACAAATCCACGAAACGGAAAGATTAACCGCAGAGAACGCCGAGAACTCAGAGATGAAAAAAAATAAAAACAATTCTCCCTCTGCGAACTCGGCGGTAAATATTCGTCAGGGACTAATCGACCTTGCAAAAAAGTTGGGCATAGGCATTGTGGCAACCAATGATGTTCACTTTCTGCAAGAAGATGACCACGAAGCTCACAATTGTCTCTGTGCTATTAGCACCGGCAAAAGGGCTGATGCGCCCGATAGAATGATTTATCCGCCGGATATTTACTTGAAAAGCCCTCAAGAAATGCGGCAGCTCTTTGCCGATAATGGCGAGGCCTGTGATAATACCACAATAATTGCCAACCGCTGCAATGTCGAGCCTGACTTAAAAAAACGCCATGCGCCGCGATTCGTTCCTCCCGACGGCACAACAGTTGAAGAACTTCTCACCCGACTGTGCTATGAAGGAGCAGAAAAACGCTACGGCAAAATTACCGACGAAATAAAGGAAAGACTCGATAGAGAGCTGGACGTAATCGAATCGAAAGGATTTGCCAGCTATTTTCTTATCGTATGGGATTTTTGTAAGTACGCTCACAAAAATAATATCCCCATAGGTGCCAGAGGTAGCGCTGTAGGGACATTAGCTGGATACTGTCTCGGATTGTGCGATGTTGACCCCATACAATACAATCTGCTCTTTGAGCGGTTTATGGACCCACAGCGCAACGAAATGCCCGATATTGATATCGATATCTGCCAGGTTCATCGAGCAAATATTATCGACTATGTCCGGCAAAAATATGGCCACGTCGCGCAAATCATAACCTTCGGAACAATGAAGGCCCGAGCGGTTATTCGTGACATCTGTAGGGTGCTCGGCGTACCATTGGCTGAGGCCGACAGATTAGCAAAGCTTGTTCCCTTTTCGCTCGATATGACACTTGATAAAGCGTTAAAGACCGAGCCACAATTGAAAGAAGCTTACGAACAAAGTGAGCAGACCAGAAAAGTAATTGACATCTGCAAAAAGCTGGAAGGTCTTGCCCGCCATGCGTCAGTTCACGCAGCCGGTGTTGTCATTGCCGATGAGCCGTTGACCAATTTTGTACCGCTATATAAAGCGCCTGGCTCCAACGATATCATAACTCAGTATGAAGGACCTATGGTCGAAAAAGTTGGCCTTTTGAAGATGGACTTTTTGGGCCTAAAGACTCTCAGCGTGTTAGAACAAGCCTGCCAGTTGGTCAAAGATATTCACGGCGTTGAAATCGACCTGGAAAAGCTCGACCATACCGACCCCAAGGTTTTCCAGCTATTCTCAGCCGGCAAAACAAAAGGGGTTTTCCAATTTGAGTCAGCCGGTATGCAGAGTATGTTGATGAGAATGAAGCCAGACCGGCTCGAAGACATAATTGCCGCCAATGCTCTGTATCGGCCGGGACCTATGATACTAATCTCAGACTATATCGACCGAAAGCACGGTGCAAAATGGCACCTGCCGCACCAAATTATGGCTGAAATCCTCAACGAGACCTACGGCATTATGGTCTATCAAGAACAGGTGATGCAAATCTGCAATCGGCTCGGTGACATACCACTGAGGGAGGCCTACGGCCTGATTAAGGCCATAAGCAAGAAGAAGGCTCGGACCATAACCAAGGAGAGAGAAAGATTTATCGCAGGCTGCGCCAATAAAGGTTTAAGTAACTCGCAGGCCAAGCAGATTTTTGAGCTTATCGAACGATTCGCCGGCTATGGTTTCAACAAAAGTCATTCCACACGCTATGCCTTTATCGCCTACCAAACGGCTTATATGAAAACCCACTGGCCGGTCGAATTTATGGCTGCACTTTTGACTTATGAAATGGGCAACACCGATAAGGTCGTGGACTACATAAACGAATGCAAGGAAATGGACATTGAAGTTATGGCGCCGGACATCAACGAAAGCGGCGTGTATTTCACGCCTGTTTATAAAGATGACGGCGAGAAAAAAGGCGTAATACGTTTCGGCTTGGCGGCGGTTAAAGGAGTCGGCGAAAAGGCTGTCGAACAAATCATCGCAGCCCGTGAAAAAATCGGTCGATTCGAGAGTCTTTTCCATTTCTGTGAAAATGTCGATTTGAGAGCCGTCAATAAGCAGACCATCGAATCACTTATTAAAGCCGGGGCCTTTGATAGGCTCGGCGGAAATCGCCATCAAATGATGGCCGGCATGGAAAAGGCAATGCAAATCGGAGCTAATCTCCAGGCAGATAGGCAAAACGGCCAGATGAGCTTCTTCGGGCAAGCCACCGGCGAGGCTGACTATTCGCAGGACCACAAACAATTGCCTAACGTCGCGCCCTGGCCTGAGCCACAAATGTTAGCTTATGAAAAACAGGTTCTCGGCTTCTATGTAACCAGCAATCCGCTCAGCCATCACGCTGAGACAATAAATCTTTATTCTACCCATAACAGTTTGCAACTGACTGAGGCTAATGAGGGTAAGACCATAACGATCGGGGGAATGATAGCAAAGATAAGATTCAATGTGATAAAGAGCGGCCGAAATGCCGGCTCAAAAATGGCGGTCTTTACACTCGAAGACCTGCAGGGACAAGTCGAAGTCGTGATGTTTCCGGATGTGCTGGCCAGATTCCACAATGCAGTGGTCCAGGATAAGACTGTCTTTGTAAAGGGAAAACTCGACTGGCGAAGGGAGAAACCCAATATTGTAGCTTTCGAGCTGATAACTTTGGAGGAGGTCAGAGAAAAATTAGCTGCCAAGGTTAGGATTAGGCTGGCGGCTTGTGATGTTACCGAAGAAAAGGTAATGCAGATACGAAGTATCTGCCAGCAACATAAAGGCAGAAGTCCTGTTTATGTAGCTGTAAAAACCGAGAAGGGCAAAGTCTACGCAGCCGCTGATAAGGAATTAAGCGTCAATCCCGACCTGGACTTCTGTCGAAAGATGCGACAACTACTCGGCGAAGAAAATTTCCAATTAACAAGATAAATTCTCAAGAAAAATTATAAAAACTCAAAAATTATCTTGAATATTTTGTTTCGATAGGTATACTTGAAATTGCCCTGGTGGGTGAACGTCGGCTACAAGCCGTGTGTTTGAGTGGCTTGTCCACCTGAACCTAGCCTACTACGGGCTTTATTTTTTTGAGCTC
>CAYNKI010000327.1:0-3894 GCA_964397675.1 uncultured Pirellulales bacterium | reverse complement strand
TTTTGAACAGCCATTACAGAAGCCCGCTGGATTTTTCAGATGCGGCTCTGTTCGCAGCTCAAAGCGGATACCAAAAAATAACCGAGACGGTCAAAGAAGTACGAAAGAGACTCGTCACGGCGGAGCGTGCCGTAGCAGGGATGGCTCAAGCCAGCCAAGGAGAAATTAATCCTGAAATTGAAGAGCAGCTTAAGCAGTTAAAGAACAAATTCGAAGCGGCAATGAATGATGATTTGAATACTTCTGTTGCGCTGTCGGTTCTGTTTGAACTGGTTCGTCTGGCAAATAAGTTACTCGAGGATAACAACACAACAATCGCAACACTTAATGCGGTGGATGTTTTATTTAGCCGATTGGGCGGAGATGTATTAGGTATCGTAAGGGATGAATATCCGCAAGCTGAAAGAGCTAATGATGAGCTGGTTGCTAAATTGGTTGATATTTTAATTGAGCAACGCAGTGAAGCTCGAAAAGAAAAGGATTTTACGAAAGCAGATAATCTTCGTAAGCAGTTAGAGAACCTCGGCATCACTTTAGAAGATAAGCCTGACGGAACCCAGTGGAGATGGAAATGAGAATCCTCGGTATTGACCCTGGTTTGCAAGTCTGCGGATATGCCTGTTTAGAAACGGACATAGATAATCAAAGATTGATCGAAGCAGGAGTTATTCGTACAGCCGGCGATTCGTCGATAGAGGCTAAATTGAACCAGATCGCCAGAGATATTGAATCGCTGTTGGAGAAGTTCAGGCCCGAAATTGTAGCGGTGGAAGAATTGTACTCGCACTATACGCATCCAAGGACAGCAATATTGATGGGACATGCCAGAGGAGTTATATTACAACGCTGTGCACAAGCGGCAATTGAAGTCAGAAGCTTTAGCGCAACCCGCATAAAAAAGTCAATGACCGGCAATGGCAGAGCATCAAAGGAACAGGTACAAAAAACAATTCAAACAATTTTGTCGTTACCGCAGATACCAGAACCGAACGATGTGGCCGATGCTATAGCTGTGGCACTCTGCTGTGCGAACGAGGTGAACAGTATCTTAGTGACCAATGACTAAGAAACTACGTCAAAACACAATTTGTCATTCTGAGCGCAGCGAAGAATCTCTCTTTTCAGCCAGCCAGACCCTTCGCTTCGCTCAGGGTGACAGTATGAAATAGGCTCTAAACAAAAAAAACGAGAACCGAGCCACGAGCGACGAGTAACGAGATTATGATAGCAAGGATTGAAGGAAAACTTGTTAAGCTGGATACCGACAGTGCTCTTGTGCAGGTCGGGTCGGTCGGGTATGAAGTGATGCTGCCGAGCTATTGCGTAAGTACATTGTCAGACAAGATCGGCTCAAACATTGCCCTTTGCACTTTGGAATATTATGAAGGTACGCCGGGTGGCGGCAATCTAATACCAAGGATGGTTGGTTTTCTAAGTGCAGAGGAGAGGGACTTTTTTACTAAATTTATCAGCGTCAAAGGAATGGGTATAAAAAAGGGACTGCGGTCGCTGAGTGTTCCAATAGCTACCATAGCAGCGGCAATAGAAAACGCCGATGACAAGATGTTGCTGACACTTAACGGCGTAGGAAAGAGAATGGCTCATCAAATCATCGCTGAATTAAAGGGCAAATTGCAAACTTTCGCATTGGGAGCCGAATCAGCCGGGCCGGCAGAGGCAAGATTTAAGCCATTCCAGATCGAGGCGTTGGAGATTCTTATTGCCTGGGGTGAAAAGAGAAGCGAGGCGATGGAACTAATCGAGATGGCTTGTGAAAAACACCCTAATATAAACTCCGCAGAGGCCCTTGTGCCTTTGGTATATAGAGTAAAACAGGGCGTTGAAGTGTAAAACCACAGTGTAAACTTAAAATCAAATCAGTTTTGAATTTTGAATTATGGTTTTTAGTTTTTAGCTTTCAATTTTTAGTTTTGATATTATGGCCATAGACAGAACAATAAGTAGAAAGTCACTAAATGAGGCGGAGGAGAGTTTCAATATCTCACTTCGCCCGAAGAGTTTAGACGAGTGCGTAGGCCAGTGCAATGTTAGAGAAAAACTTACCATCGCTATGGAAGCGGCTCAGCAAAGGTCTGAACCATTAGAGCATATCCTTTTCTATGGCCCACCAGGCCTTGGCAAAACCACGCTGGCTCACGTAGTTGCAAACGAGATGGGGACAAGATTGCGCTGCTCATCAGGGCCGGCTTTAGTAAAAGCTGGTGATGTAATGGGTCTTTTGAGCAATATCAATACCGGCGACGTACTTTTTATCGATGAGGTTCATCGACTCAGCACGCCGGTCGAAGAGTTTATTTATCCAGCGATGGAGGAATTCAAGGTTGACTATACCGTAGACAGCGGTCTGCATGCAAAAACGATAAATTTTCCGTTAAAGCGTTTTACTTTGATTGGCGCGACGACACGAGCGGGCCTGTTGAGTGCACCGCTCCGAAGTCGATTTGGAATGCTATATCATCTGGACTTTTACAGCAGCGAAGAGTTAACAGAGATTTTAGCAAGGTCTGCGCAGCTCTTGCAATTACCGTGTGAGGATAGAACACTGGAACTGATTGCAGGCCGGTCCCGCGGGACGCCGCGAGTGGCAAACCGATTGCTAAAGCGAGTACGCGACTACGCGCAAGTTAAAGGCTCAGGACTGCTGAGTGCCAAGATAGTTGAAAACGCGCTGAAGATGGAGCAGATCGATACATTGGGGCTGGATGAGCTGGATAGAGCATTCATGCGTGCGCTGGTCAATGTCTATGATGGGGGTCCAGCCGGTATTGATGCCATTGCAGCTACTCTCGGCGAAGAGAGGGACACGCTTGAGGACGTGGTTGAGCCATATCTTTTGCAGATAGGCTTTGTTCGTCGAACCAAACGCGGTAGAGAAGTCACCAAGCAAGCCTGCCAGCATTTAGGCCTAAAAGACCATAAAAAGAAATCCGACTCACAACAGCCAGAGCTTTTTGAGCAAGACGGAAAGTAATTGAATTTGGTTGTGATGAGTGAAACAGAGGTAAAAAGGAAATTCGAAAGAGATTTAGCAAGGGTTAAGGATTCTATAATCGCGGCGAGTGAACATTACAATATTTGGTATATCTATAAAAATAAAGATTATAGACCAAAGTATGTAAATGTTATGAACCGCTATCTTGGCTTTTTCAGGGCTTCCATCAGTGCCCATTTCACAGCCATCCTACTAAATTTGTCAAAGTCATTAGATAGGAATACTAATAAGAGAACCAATATATACTCACTGCTCCAATTGGTTGAAAAGCATAATCTTATTCAACCTTCTGAGTTGCGTGAGATTAAGAGTAAACTGAATAAAATCAGGGATTTGTTTGGTAAAGTACAAATTCTTAGAAATAACTATTTTGCCCATCTCGGCGCTAAGTTGGACAGTAAAGAATCTTTTAAACATGCAGGAATATCACCAAACGACCTTAAAAAGCTGATCGATTTGTCGATAGAAATATTACGAAGTATTTACTACGCTTACGACCGTGGTGATTTTGTGTTCGACTACGGTTCAAAAGAAGACGCGTATTCATTATTAAACGATTTGTTGAAAATGAATAATAGTTAGATTTCACTTCTCAAAATATACTTTGGCGTTTTGAGCCAGCATATAAATATAGCTGTAATTGCGAGCACGGCGAAACAATCCATAAAGGAGGCAGAGATTGCCGCGCTCGGCTACGCCTCGCTCGCAATGACATTTTGTGCTATGACCCCGTCATTGCGAGGAATCCGTCATCCGGCTGTGACGGATGTCGGACGACGAAGCAATCTCATAATCCATCATATAAATCTTTCCATTCGCTATTCATGCTGTTTATTAACTCCTCCTTTTTCTTACGTGAGCCAGCTTTGATTTGTTTTTCT
>CAYNKI010000326.1:0-3898 GCA_964397675.1 uncultured Pirellulales bacterium | reverse complement strand
GCTGAGCGACATTATTCGGATCGCCATAGAAGTACAACGTTAAGGTCTTAATGCCGTGCTTGGTCCAATCCTGTGCAACATCAAACGTGCGTTCGATTTCAGAGAGGCCTGTGTAGTAAAGAGGCGCTGACTGACCACCACCATGCACGATAGCCGTCTCCATGATATCGCCATCGTAGTGTGGGCTGTCATAAGACCAAATATCGTGGCCAAGAGCTGCACCGCTGCCGTTGCCGGGATTATCCACCGGGAAGAACTCGTCTGCCGAATAGCCAATCCCATCGATCCAGGTCTGGAAGACTCGATCCGGTGAGAAGTTGTTGTAGTCCTCAAAGTCCTCAACTACGAGAAATTCACGAGTCATAAAGTTCAAGACATCACCTTCCCAACTGGTGGGAGTCTCGGCTTCATTGACCTCTACAATCTTCCAGTAGTAGCTCTTATTTAATTGAAGCTCTCCAGTGTCATAGCTGGTCTCGGAAACAGTCGCAACAAGGGCAGTACCATCTATTAAAGCCTGGTTGCTGTCGCTAAGGTGTACATCATGCGATGCTGCCTCTCTGCCTGCTCGCCAGTTAAGAGTTACATTGTCCACGTTCGTATCTGTTGTGCCGGAAGCTGGATTAGGCTCTCTTGGCAGGACAGGTATGTAGAAGAAGCGAACCTCGCTAAGACCGTACTGCGGCACAAAGCCTCCCCAGTTGCTATTAGCGGTGATCTTGATATATTTCGCTACCACGCCACTAAGATCAACAGTGGTGTTGGCTTCATAACCAGCCGCACCGGGTGCCCGGGCAAATTCGTGGGTACCCAACGTGGTCCAGCTGGCCCCATCTGCCGAGTACTCAATGGTAGCTTCCTTGATTCCGAAACCGATAACAAGCTCAGTGGAGGCATTATGGTTCCATACCAACATCTGATGCAGTTTATAAGCCCTGTCGAGCTCATACTGGATCCAAGTCGGCTGAGGCCCAATCATACTACTGACCCACATATCTATATTCATTGCCGAGTGCAGATCATCGGTATCCAGTCCAGAAGCGTTGATGGTATTTTCAGGCCCCTCATTTATAGCGTTGGAGCTGGAAGCGGTGGCGTTCACATCCACAATCTGATAACCAATGGGCTCGACCGTAAAGCTCCAGACGTCGCCTTTGAACACCGTTAAGTCCGGCGGGGCGTTCACTTCATCTATGCGCCAGTAGTAAGTCTGGCCAAGATCGAGACGATCCGGGGCATAAGTGCTCTCGCTTTGACGGCCCTTATAGACACCGGCCGGATCAACGGTTGTGGTGGCGTCATTGACGTCGTTGAAAACGGTTCCGAAGTACACATCGTGCGTGACAGCGAAGTCACCTGCGTTCCAACTCAGCGACGCGTCCCGCGGGATGTCAAGCGCATCGTCACCAGGCGCGGGATTGGCAGCGAGCCCCGGGGCCTCGTCACCCGCCATAATCCCTATGATCTCTGCTCCTGTTAGGGCCTGGTCATACACGCGGAGATCATCAATCGTCCCCGCGAAGAACCGGCTTCTCGCCCTGTTCACACCCACCGTGAACTCGTTGAATAGGTTACTGACGAGGGTCGTATTACCAATAGGAGCACCTTGAAGATAGGTTTGCACAGAGGCCCCCTCACCGACCGCAGCAAGATGTACCCAGTCCGTGCCGACATCCCCGATGTCTCCACTACCACCAGTATTATTACGAATTCGGTAGACCGTAGGTGACAGATCAATCTGGAAACCGGCGCCAGTGGCCCCGCCAGGGAAACGGCTGCTGAATACGCCCGCTGAAGCGGCCTGCGGGACGTCATCGGCCTTGACCCACACCCCGATAGTGAAAGCCGCATAGGTCTGGTCTCCTCCGGGCAAGACGTGGGAAACAAAGTCGTCGGCGCCATCAAAATGCAGCGCACCGTCGCCGATAAGCCCAGGCACCCACTGCGGATCGCCGGTGATTGTGCCATCTCTACCATTGCCCGACGTGTCGGTGGCAATAGCACCGGAACCTTCGTCGAATTTCCAATGGACCAGCAGTTCCGCCGAAGCACTGCCAACCAGACCCAACACCAACACAAGACAGGCCAAAAAGACCAGTTTTTTACTCATGATAATCCTCCTTCAAAAGAAGTTAAAACAGTTTTGAATTATGCTTTGGCCACGCGCCAAAACGCCTTTATTTCCGATAAACATCAAAAGCCAATAATCACAAGTTGCTCTTGAGTTCTTTTTCCCGATGAGGATTTTACAGCATCCTTGCCCTTCCTCATCCAACGACCGTTTCTTGATGAACTGATGACTTCTCGAAAGCAGCTTGGCCAAGGTACAAAGGCCCCAGCAGCAATATACTAATTATCGTCAAAGTAAGTCGGCACTACAATGCGATTTTGCGTAATAAAAGGGCGATTTTCCGTACCGACATCTGTTACCTTTACATAGCACAACTTTCGGGTGTGGGCGAGACCCTGACGAAAGTGAGAAGTGGACTATGATGACGATGAACAATGAATATCGTAGAATCGTTGTGGTTTTCCGTTACATCCGTTATAATAGACTGTTCGCGAAATGAGTGTTGCTGTTCTGCTTACTTGGAGTAACGAGATGCCCAAACTCAAAAACGTGGCCGTTTTAGTGAATCTGAGCCGTCCATATGATCGGGAAATCATCCGCGGTATTTCAAGGTATGTTCACTTCGGCGCTCCATGGCGCCTTTACGTGGAGGAAGAACCGGCCGATAGAATTCCTTCCTTTACTGCGTGGTCTGGGGAAGGGCTGATTGTCGATCTGGATGATGCGCGAATCGTGAAGGCACTTCCTCAATTTACGGGGAAAATTGTAGGGATAGGTTGCCTGGCGCCTGACATCCTGCGGAAGCTGGATATCTCTACTGTCAAGACGGATGACCAGACGATAGCTGAATGGGCGGCAGACCATCTTGTAGAAAGAGGCTTAGAGCATTTCGCTTACTGCGGGTTGCGTCCACGTGGATTGGATCAATGGGATGCGGTTCGCCGGGATTCTTTCTGTAGGCGTATCGCAAAGCACGGCTACCAATGCTCGGTGTTTACAGGCCGGCATTATGCACCCCGGCATTGGAGTCTCATGCTGGCAGAGCTGATGGACTGGCTGGCGAGCCTGGCGAAACCCATGGGCCTGATGGCCTGTAACGACTCTCAAGGCCGGCATGCGCTTGAGGCCTGTCGGCAGTCGGATCTTCGTGTCCCGGAGGACGTGGCTATCATTGGAGTGGATAACGACGAACTTGCGTGCGAGCTGGCAATGCCGCCTCTTTCGAGCATTGCTCAGAATACCGAACAGATGGGCTTTCGGGCTGCCAAACTGCTGGATGCGCTCATGACCGGTCGCCGGCGCCGCCCGGTTCACATCACCATCCCCCCGAATTGTCTTGTGCCCCGACCTTCCAGTGATCGAACCGCGGTTGACGACGCTGTTGTTTCGCAGGCATTGCAGTTCGTTCGAGAACATGCTTTTGACTATCTTTTAGGTGTTCCTGATGTGGTTCGACACGTCGGTGTGTCACGATCAACCCTGGAGATCCGTTTCAAGCGCCATCTTAATTGCACAATTCATGAGGAAATCCTGAGGATTCGTCTTAGCATGGCCCGTCGGTTACTGACGTCCAGTGGCCTCTCCTTGCAGGTAATCGCAGAAAAATCCGGATTCAGCTCCCCCCACTACATGAGCGCCGTGTTTCAACGGGAGCTGGGCTACCCCCCCGGACGATTCCGGAAACAGGCCAGATCTATTTGAATTGCTGCTTATACTCTGTCACCATCTCAATCACCTATTTGCATTTGTCCAAATGGAATTAGCCGTATACAGCAAGTTCACGTAAGTCCTGCAATCATAAGGCGGACGGGGTTTTTCGGGTGGACA
>CAYNKI010000325.1:0-3936 GCA_964397675.1 uncultured Pirellulales bacterium | reverse complement strand
CTGGGCGGGGCGCAGGAAAACACGCTTATCACCTGCAAGCTGCTGGCAGAGCGAGGTCACGATGTCACGCTCATCACCGGGCCGGCCTTAGGCCCTGAAGGTAAACTTTTCAATCAGACGAAAAATCAAAAATATGAAGTTATTCTAATAAATGAGCTCCGACGTGCTATCGAGCCGATAAAGGATTTTATAAGTTACAGAAAAATAAAGAAGCACTTTCGGCTGCTAAAACCTGACATCGTTCACACACACTCGGCAAAGGCAGGAATATTAGGCAGATTTGCAGCACACAACCTTTGTCATTGCGAGGCCTGCAAAGCAGGCCGTGGCAATCTCGTCCCTGAGTTTGAGATTGCTTCGTCGTCCCGACCTGCGCTGGGCGGGACTCCTCGCAATGACAGAACGAAGCGTCATAGACCTAAAATAGTCCATACCATACATGGGCTTGCTTTCCATCCTTATCAAAGCAAATGGCTGAATAAATTCTATATCGCCATTGAAAAGTCTGCTGCGAAGCGAACGGATTTTTTCATTAGTGTCGCCGATGCGATGACTGACCAGGCGCTCGCTGTGGGTCTCGGCCAGCCTGAGCAGTATACTACCGCTTACTCAGCTATCGAGGAAGAGCAGTTCTTAGAGCCGATTCCCGAGGACCAAAGGCGAGATTTTCGACGGAAATACGAAATCTCTGAGGATGCCATCGTACTTATCTCTATTGCGCGACTGTTTATGTTCAAGGGACACGATTATATTATTGAATCCGCTAAGCAGCTCTCAAAGCGATTTGAAGATGCGGTCTGGCTGTTCGTTGGAGATGGCAACTTAGCTGACCATTATAAAGAGCAGGTTCGCCAAATCGGCCTGGCCGATAAAATCAAATTCACCGGCCTATTGCCGCCCAGTCAAATTCCGCTGGCCATACAATCCTCGGATATCCTTGTGCACTGTTCACTAAGAGAGGGCCTTGCACGTACGCTGCCTCAGGCAATGCTCTGCGGAAAACCAGCTATATCTTTTGATGTTGACGGCGCAAGAGAAGTGGTAAATGAAAACACCGGCAGGCTCATCGAGCCGCCGTGCTCCGGCAGGCTCCGCCCTGACGAGAAAAATATCGAGCAACTAACCAAAGCCTGTGCAGAATTGATAGAAGATGAGGACTTAAGAAAGAAGCTCGGTGAAAATGGCAGGGAATCTGTAGAAGAAAAATTCGCACCGGAAACAATGGTCGATACTATCGAAGCGGTCTATCAGAAACTCATGAGCGTCTGAACAGCAAATACCGTTCGAAAGAGAGGAAGTATATGAGTGATAATTTAAGGGCCTGCTGGCTGAATTGTTACGGACCTGATGACAAGAGCTTTCTTTCCGATGATGAGCTTATATCTATCGATAAAATGGAAGACTCTATTGCTCCCTTAGACGAGCAAACAATTCAAATACGACAGGTTATTACGCGGTTCGAAGCGTGTTATCATGAGGCAGATAAAGAGGCAGAGTATATTGTCAAATCTATAGCTGCCGGGCACTGTTTAGAGCAATCACAGCAGCGACCGCCCGAGCGCAAGAAAGAATTAGAGAATGCCCGCAGTATACTCTCTATGTGGTGTGAAAATACAGCGATTAAGGGCATTGACTTAGATGTCGGTGGCATCCCGGCAAATGAACTATTGAGTTTCATTGGCAAGCCAAGCCCTCTTAAGATATGGCAGGTGCAGCGAATCATCGATAAAGTTACTGAAGCCTTGGATCCAAGCCAACGCTATAATTGGATGGCCTTGGATCTCGGAGATTATGGTGAGCCTGGCACAACTCCTGCGGGAAAATATTACGAAGATGACGCGTCCTTCCTGAAGCAAACCAAGGAGACAGTCATACATGACACAGAAGATGGCCGGGAATCAAAGGTTTCTTTAGCCATGGCTATAGATATGTTTATGCCGTGTCACTGGGACTTCGTCGGAAGTCTTGTTATTATTCTCAAGGCAATAGGCGGAGACCTCCACCCAGCCAAACCACTTGCGTGCTGTGCGCGAAATGTTAAGTTAAGCCCCCTTTGCGACAGATTGAGGACTATTTCGAATACGCTTAGTGCCTTTTGGAAGGATAAGAAGACGACCAAAAACATAGACTCCCGTCTACTTACATCTTTAGCAGAAGCAACACCGGTAAAACACTGGCTTGCTGCGTCTCTGGATAAAACTATAAGGCTGCACTTGAGTCTGCCTTTTGAGATAGATTTAACATAAAAAGGAGTTTGAAAATGGAAGAAATGATAAGTATTTGTGGTTTGCTATGTAGTGAATGTGGTGCGTTCATTGCAACCAAGAATGATGATGACGAAAAGAGAGCAGAAGTAGCAGAACAATGGTCCAAAGGATACAATGTCGACATTAAGCCGGAAGATATTAATTGTGACGGTTGCATATCAGACAGCGAACGTCTTTTCAGTCACTGCAGAGTCTGTGAGATAAGGAAGTGCGGAAAGGAAAAGGACCTCCAGAATTGCGCATATTGCAATGAATATACGTGTGAAAAGCTCGAAAAGATTTTCCAGATGGTCCCACATGCCAAGGAACGATTAGACACGATAAGAAACTCACTGTAAGGAACCTTCGGAAGTGACCTCGGTGCAGCATTATTTAGAAAATAGCGTGCTTGCAGCGCGCTTCAAAAAGATCATTGAGTAATTGATTAAGGTCTGTGCAGAATTGACAAAAAATATAGTTGTATTTGCATTTTTTGTGCTGGCCAGCATTGCTACGGCTCCAGCCCCATCTGAGGAACTGCAATGGGTAAGAGTTTCCAAATATACACGCTCATTCATCCTTGAGAAATCAGACGAGAGATTTGTGCCGTGGGGGTTTAACTACGACCATGACGAAAATGGTCGGCTGCTCGAAGACTACTGGAATTCCGAGTGGGACACCATCGAGCAGGATTTCCATGAAATGAAAGAGCTCGGCGCCAACGTCGTTCGTATCCACCTTCAAGTTGGCAAATTCATGGAAGGGCCGAACGAGCCTAACGAAGCATCGTTGGACAGACTTGTGCATCTGGTCACTTTGGCTGAGCAATTACAGCTTTATCTTGATGTCACGGGCCTGGGCTGCTATCACAAAAAAGATGTTCCCCTATGGTACGATGAATTGCCCGAGCAACAGCGTTGGGATGTACAAGCACGGTTCTGGGAAGTTATCGCTCAGCGATGTGCCAGTAGTCCTTCAATCTTCTGTTATGATTTAATGAACGAGCCAGTCGTGCCAGGCCATAAGAAACGTACCGACTGGCTGGGTCCTGCCTTTGCGGGCAAACACTTTGTTCAATTTATTTCCTTGGAGCAAGGCTCTCGGACCCGTCCGGCTATCGCGGTGCAATGGATAAAAAAACTATCGGCGGCAATTCGCAAACACGACCGCCGGCCTTTAATTACGGTGGGTCTGGTTCCCTGGAGCTTAGATCGTAAAGGGCTGACCTCCGGTTTTGTGCCGGAGAAAATTGCAGGCGAACTGGACTTTATTAGTGTGCATATGTACCCGGAAAGAGGCAAGCTGACAGAGGCGATAGAAACTTTAGCAGGATTTTCCGTAGGAAAGCCTGTGGTCATCGAAGAGACGTTTCCATTGAAATGTTCGATTGCTGAGCTTGAGCAATTCATTGAAGATTCGAGAAAGTATGCTTGCGGCTGGATAGGATTCTACTGGGGAAAAACACACGAAGAATACAAACAGTCTGCCGGAATCCGGGACGCGTTGATGTTAAAATGGTTAGAATTCTTTGAGAAAAAAGCAGCGCCACAAAAATAACAATACAGAGATCATTAAAAGGTTTTAGTTAAGATGCATGTTGCTCCAGGCAGCTTTGGAAGAAAGCTCGGTGCAGGATTACTTAAATACTCAAACTGACCGATTTCATTGTCATGCTGAGCCGAAAGGCGAA
>CAYNKI010000324.1:0-3939 GCA_964397675.1 uncultured Pirellulales bacterium | reverse complement strand
ACCTCTATTCCTACACTATAGGTATAGAAAATGCTGACGGCACAATTGGAACACAGGCAGCATTCGATGATAGCCGTTACCTGCATAATGAGCTGATGATAGAATTCTCACTTGGTCCCCCGTACGAGCCGGTTGCCGATGCAAGTGCCGACCAGTATCTCGATGTTATTGAACTGGTGACGCTCGATGGGACAGGTAGCTATGACCGTGACCCGGGCGATGTTCTTACATATCAATGGACACAAATTGCCGGGCCTACTGTGCATCTAAGTGACCCCACTGCGGTGCATCCGACCTTTATGCCCGAATCTGAATGTGAATATTGGTTCCAGTTAATTGTAAGTGACGGCGTCAAAACAAGTGTGCCGGATGAAGTTATGGTTGTTGTGGGCAACCGGCCGCCAGTTGCCGACGCCGGACCAAACAAAGTCGTGCAGGTGCCGAGCCGTGTCAATCTTGATGGAAGTGGCTCTTATGACCCTGACCTCAATGATGAGCTGATATACAACTGGACGCAATTAGAAGGTCCCCAGGTTGTTCTCGAAGATGTGAATACCGCGACTCCTTTCTTTGATTGCACCGAGGCAGGACTGTATGTGTTCGAGCTGGTTGTTAGTGACGGCCTTGACGACAGCGATCCCATCGTAGTACAACTGGTAACCGCCAATATCACAATAAATCAGCAGGATTTGGATGTTGGTTTCGATACCGATAAGTATTTTCATTATCCGGATGTTTCCGGCAATGTAGTTGTCTACGGCTTCGGCGGGGCCTGTGACTACACCTGGAAGACCAGATGGAAAGAGCTGGCAACGGGCAAGGTCCGTTCATTCTCAGCCCACGGGACCGATATTCAACCAAAAATTGATGGTGACATAGTGGTATGGTTCGGCATCGAGACGGGCTTTGGAAAACCGTGGTATCACGAGCCATCAAACAGCAGTGTCTTTGTCGGGAATGTAATTAGCCGTGTACAAAAAACTCTGAGACAATATACCTGGTCAGAATCATACAGCCATCCGGTTGTTTCGGGCAATAAGGTGGTCTGGTTGGAACACCTTAACCTTGACCCCAACCCTCCTGGCAACGAAGCTAATAACTGGTGGAACACACCTTATAATATATGTGGCGCGGACATCACCGATTTTGATAACCCTATATATTTCACGATCGCAGAAAATGTCGGCAGTCGAGACCCCTATCCCTGCCACAGTTATTCCAGTGACTTTGATGATGTTATAGATATTTCCGGCGTTACTGTGGTATGGGAGGCCGAGGATGATATTTATGGCGCCGACATCTCGGACTTGAATGACATCAGTGTCTTTGTCATCTGCAGCGCTGCTGGCCGGCAGCTCGACCCTGCCATATCAGGTAATCTGGTGGTCTGGACGGATAAGAGAGACGATGGAGGGGACATATATGGCGCAGATATCTCTGACCTGGAAAATATCGAGGCCTTTGAGATCATCAAAGAGGCCGGAACACAGGAACAGCCGGCGATTGACGGCTGTATGATTGTTTACGTTGACGGTGGTCCTCTCGGTGAAATTAAAGCCTGTCACCCGATAAGGCAGTACGGGGCCACACTGGATATACCCATTTCAGGTTCTGCTTATGGTGGCGGCCCTGCAATAGATGGCGATATTATCGTTTGGCAAGATGACTATTATGGCCAAGTCCAGGGAATTTCGTTGGAGGTTGTATATTCCATTACCGAAGGGGCAATTGAGAATCTAACTACGCAGAAAGAATACGATCATATTCAGTATGCTATCGATGAGGCCAACGACGGCGATATGATAGTAGTTAGCCCTGGAATTTATAAGGAAAACATCAATTTCAGTGGCAAGAACTTAACAGTTAGCTCAATAGATCCCAGCGATCCAGACCTCGTGGCCACTACTATTATCAACACCAGCAATCAGGCGGTGACTTTTTCCGGTGGTGAAGATGCAGGCTGTGTGCTGGCTGGCTTTACCATCACAGGCGCAAAGACAGGCCTATATTGCTCAAGCGCATCACCCACCATTATCAACTGCAGAATTATAGGGAACCAAGGTGCTGGTATCAAGCTGTTGAACAGTAGCAATCCCACCATCACCAATTGCAGAATTACCGGCAACTATGGCGCCGGCATCGAGATGTGGGCAGAACGGGGGGGACGGTTTGCGAAGTACAACTACGCTGATATCACCAATTGCATTATTGCCGGAAATCTACAACACGGTATTTTTGGCGGCAAGCCGACACTTACTAACTGTACCATTGTCGAAAATCGGCAACATGGTATTTCCGCTGTCATACCGATCATAACCAACTCTATCATCTACTACAACGGCAGCGACTGCAATGATGTTCAGATAGAAAGTGATTTTGCCACCGTGACCTACAGCGAAGTTCAAGGCGGCTGGCTGGTTGAAGGCAACATTGATGCCGACCCACTCTTTGCTGATCTTATCAACGGCGATTATCATTTGAAGTCTCAGGCGGGCAGATGGGATCCAACTACACAAAGCTGGATTCAAGATGATGTGACCAGCCCGTGTATTGACGCTGGGGACCCTACTTTTCCTGTAAGCGATGAACCTGAACCCAATGGCGGCATAATCAACATGGGAGCTTATGGCGGCACGCCTGAAGCAAGTATGTCTTTATCGACCGTAGGTAATGTGGTTGACTGACTATAAAGATATACTGCGCAGCGAATTTGGACAGTCGAAAGTGCCGGATTCTACTGGAAGCGCATTTTGGCCTGGCCGATAAGATAAAAACTGCCGGTAATACAAATCAGGTCTCCTCTGCTGATAGCACTTCTGGCAATTCGCAATGCCTCGCCTAAGCTGACCGCTGTCTGGTACATCTTGCCGCATATTTCTGTGTACATTTCCGCCAAATCGTATGGAGACATTGCTTTGGCCGAATTGCTGCGAGTAAAAATTACCTTATCAGCCCCATATTGCAATTCTCGCAGCATTCCTTCGACATCTTTATCGGTATTGCAGCCGAAGATTACTACCATAGAATCATAAGGAACATTTTGACCTATTGCGTGTATCAATGCCCGGATGCTTGCGGCATTGTGAGCAGCGTCAATCATAATTCTGGGATCATCACAAATAATTTCCATTCGGCCGGCCAACGTCACCTTCTCAAGTCCCTCGGTTGCCTTTTCATTGTCTATTTTGTAGCCGCTTGCTTTGAGTTTGTCCAGCATAGCCAGAGCTAATCCGCAGTTGATTGCCTGGTGCCTGCCGTGCAACGGTACTCGCAGATGTTCAAATTTACTGGTTGGTGTGGTCAAGCAGATTCTCGTATGTGGGCCGTGCTCTCGCGATGTCTCAAATCGATATGAAAAATCAATATCGACGCCGGTCACACTCAATGGCGCTTTTGTAGCGGTAGCATGCGATTTTAGAACACGCATCGCTGTCGGCTCTTGCTGAACGGTAATAGCAGGCACCCCACGCTTGAAAATCCCAGCTTTTTCCTTTGCAATGCTGTCGATAGTGCTGCCTAACTGCTGCTGATGGTCAATACTCAAACTGGTTATACCAGTGACCTTAGGCTGAATAACGTTGGTGCTGTCCAGTCTGCCGCCCAAACCGGTTTCAATCACCCCAATGTCAACCTTCCTGTCGACAAAATGCATAAACGCCAGGGCTGTCATAATCTCAAAGAAAGTGGGCGGATCGGTTTTTGACATCCTCTCAACCGGGTTGTAAATGCGATTCAGCAAGACAAGCATCCCTCTCTCATTAATCATTTTGGAATTGACTGCAATCCGCTCATGCAAGTGTACAACGTGCGGTGAAGTGTATAGCCCTACTTTATACTTGTTAGCCTCGAGCATCTTGGCCAGCATCGTGGCGGTCGAGCCTTTACCTTTTGTGCCGGCTATATGGACTGTATGGATTTTATGGTGTGGATTGCCTACCA
>CAYNKI010000323.1:3527-4009 GCA_964397675.1 uncultured Pirellulales bacterium | reverse complement strand
TCGCCCGCCTGCCGCAAGCGAAAGGCAAGCTGCAACAGGTTCTCATCGAGCTGGCTGGCCAGAGGCAAATCAGCGAGGCCGTTACTGTAGTCGTGTCGAGCCTTCACGATACTGATGCCGGGATCCGCGGCGCGGCTGTACGGACAATCGGAATCATAGGCCAAGAACAGCAGACGACCGATCTCGTCAAGCTGCTTCAGAATACCAAAAACTCCAGTGAGCGGGCGGACATCAGAAAGGCCCTACTGGCGATTAGTGGCCGTTGCGGGGCGAAGTGCATTCCGCACCTGAAACCATTGGCGCAGAGCCGTGACAACGAACTCCACATGATCGGACTGCGCGCATTGGCCATAGTCGGCGGCTCCGACGCGCTAATGGTTGTCAAATCCGCCATTGAGAACGCTGAGCCCACCGTCCAAGATGAAGCTGTGCGTATCCTGTCGAATTGGCCGTACAACTGGCCTGAGGACAGCGAGGCAGGG
>CAYNKI010000323.1:0-3517 GCA_964397675.1 uncultured Pirellulales bacterium | reverse complement strand
CTCGCTGAGGACCCGGCGGTCGTCGAGGAAGCCTATTCGGCAATGGTGCGAATTACCGCCAAAGATATCCGCGGGATTTCCAAGGACCAGCGCCGACAAGTGCTGCAAACGGTGGCTGAGAAATCAAGAAACGATGGCACTAAGCAGAGAGCCCGAAAGGCCCTCAGCAGACTTCGGTAAGCAGACATGCCGAGGATTGCCTTACGCAAGGCGACAGCGGCATGTTCGACTAGTCGTTCCCTATGTCTCGTAGGATACATTTATTCATCCGAGCCGACAGTCCTCCTAATTAAGTCTTGCCAAATCATGCATTTATGCTGTCCTGCGCCTTCAAGGATGAAAGTTTAACCGGAAGGCTTTCTCGTTATCAACGTCCTTATGCCAGACGCTCCAATAGAATCTGGGCAGATTCAGATCGCAAGGGCATATCCAGCTGTCCAGTTTGGTGAAGGAACCGACCCAAGATTCGATGGCAGAGTAAAGAAAGTGCTTGAAGAGACGGGAAAGCTGAAGTATTCCAAGTCAGATGAAGGCTTTAAGGAGATAGGCTGCCTCAGATAAATAAGGAGAGCACCTGCCCACTATTTCCTCCTCGTGACGCCCTTTCCCAATAAAGGTAGGACTTCATTTGCTTCGGTGGGGCCATAGTTAAATATGGTAAAGCCCCCTGTATTGAGTCGGCGGGTGATGTCAATCTGCTCGATTAGTTTGCAGATGTCAGATGAGTTGCTCCAGACACTTAAACCGATTCCTGGATAACAAGGGACATTTCCGGCCCACGTAAGCTGCTGTCCAATCATGTTCTGAAAGTGGCTGCTTGAGTCTGTGTAGTCCATAGGGCAGACGAAGTCAAGAAAGCCACGATCACACCATAATTTCCAATCCTGACCAACGGTATTACGATCAACCGGCCAGTTTCTAAAAACTGCAGCAGAGATCTTGATGTCTGGTCTTATCTTCTTTGCCCGTTGGGCTATGGTAGCCACAACAGTGGTTATCTGCAGACGGCGGAAGTCCAGCCATTTTTCACTCAGACTTTCATTATTTCTCAGGTCGGTGGGCCAGTTATTGACTTTTTTGCCTATGCTTTTCTCAAACCGCAGACGACAGCCTTTGCAAAAACAGCTCTCCTTACCGGGATAGCGTATATAGTCAAAGTGCAATCCATGCACGTCGTACTTGCGAGCGACTTCGAGCATAGACTCAATCTCCAGATTCTGGTTGCCCGGGTGTGATGGACACAACCAGCGTTCATTCGATGAGCCATCATAATTGACCTGGGTTCGTTCCTTTGCCTTCATCCTGGCGATGAACTTTTTGTCTGTTGCCCAACCCATATTGTAGTTGACCTTCCAAATATGACATTTAATTCCATATTTCTTGCATGCAGTAAGACAAAGGTCTATTTGGTCGCCCTTTTCCTTCACGGCTGCAGCGACAGGCAATACTTCACTGTTATAAAATGCTACACCTCCCCAGAGCATATTAGGCATAATAGCGGTGAAGCCGTTCTCAGCCAGAAGTTTAATGGCCCTGTCCCATGTTATGCCGGCCACACCAAAGGCACTGTGACACCAGAACGCCCGATGTTCTCCATGCAGGGGCTTTTGAGCTAAGCAATATGCGTCTATCATAGACTCCTGGGCTTTTTCAGCGGCGGCAATGGCTTTGGAGAAGTCACCCTCAGATAGTATAGCCAGGCCCTGTTTATGAAGTCCGGTGGCACGTTCCAGAGCTAATTCGGCAGGACTACCTTTGGAGATGAGTTTTTCTACGCCTTGCTTAGACGAATTGTAGTCAGCATAGGGTCCAAACCGGCCGATACGGTCAAGGCAGCCCTTGGCTGCTTCACGCCATAGCTCAGGCACGAGGTTTCCAATCATAGCCAGCAGCAACTGCACCTTGTTCGCTGAATCATCGGACAAAAGCACATGCGTCAGATAGATACAGTTTTCGCTGATTACAACGGCGGGTTCACCTGTAGATTGGCCGTTATTGCTGTACCACAAGGCAGCGATGCGACTGCGGCCATCTACAGCAGATACATCATTTATGTTCCAGGAAACCTGCTCGGTAACAGCCGGCATTCCGTGTAAACCCTCATCGCAAGGACGAATCGAGGCAAAATAACCCTGATATTTCTGGCGAATATGAGGGCCGACGCGAATACCCACTATTGCTTCGAAACGTCTGGGCAGTGTGTAACAGGTAATCAGCTTCCCACCGGCCTGAAGGAATTTGGCTATTCTCTCCGCCACTTTGTCCGGCATCTTCGGATTGTACGGCAGAATCATAAGTTTGATACCATTCAGTCTCTCTTCAGTAACATCAAGGTCGCTAAGGACTATGTGTGAAAGAGAAGCCCTGTCAAGAAACTCGGCCATGATGTTGGTGTATTGTTTGACAACCTTTAATTCATTAGGTGTTTGGCTTGCGACTGAATCACCACGTACAACGATAATTTTGCCGCCTGAGCCAAACAAGCCCAAAGCTGCAATGTAAAACGCGGTATCCACGTCTTGACCGCGCCATGCGGAAATGCGAATCGTGTCGACCTTGCTCCATCCGGCTGGGCGGCCTTCTATGCCGGTCGAGTTCTTGTGAATCTTCACTACCCTCCACCCCGCCGAGGCAGGGGCGGCGAACTTCCCTCTGTACCACCCGTCTCCACTGTGAAGGTAAACGCTAAAGCTGCCTATGGGTGATGCATCGCGACAGTAAAACAGGAATTGCAGGCCCTTGCACATCGTAAGGTCCAGCTTGAGTTCTCTATCCCAGGAAGCCCGGTCAAACTTAGTGCCATGGAAGTTGCAGGCCATTTTCAATGCTTTTTTGCCTTCAATTTCTACTAACGAAACTGATTTGCTGCCGGTCATTGGTTTCCAGGATGTTTGAGCTATCGGCTGGGAATACGATAAGTCGTCGACGACTTCGTAAGCTGCCTCGGTATTTGGCGGCACCGGCCCCGCAATAGCAACAGATTGAACAACGCAGGCAACAACGAACACTGCCGTTAAATGAATAGACATAAGGTATTCTCCAAAAAGGTAATTGCTTGTTCTTGCGTTTCCCATATTACAGAATGGTTCTGATGGTTATAAAGCTCCGTTAGAAGCTATTCGACCTCAAAGCATCGGCTGGTGGAATAAACATGCACACCGAAGCCTCGAATTCCATCACGAATAAGCCCTTTTTTCACAATATGACTCTCCTCCGAGTAAAGTCTGTAAAGCGTCTTTCCTTCTATTTCTTTTGGCAACTGGCTGACAGTGAAAGCAATGCCCTGATTGTGCTCGTTAACGGCAATCAATACCCAGTCTTTGTCGGTCTTGCGAAGCAATAACTGTGGTCCCTGTCCATCAATGGAGCCATAAGTTTCATCTGCAATTGCGACCGGTATAGTCTTTGGATGCTGACCGAGGATTGACGGCTCAAGAGCACGCAGCTGGCGGGCTATTTTCATCAAATCCCGCCACAAGGAGCTGTCCTTCTCAATATAGTGTGTGCCCCAGTAAAG
>CAYNKI010000322.1:0-4036 GCA_964397675.1 uncultured Pirellulales bacterium | reverse complement strand
GATGACCAAGGGGCTCAATATCTACTCCACCATCTCCATATTTCACAAAGAATCCTTGTACGGTTTCAGTTTTATTGGTTGTGCCGCATACAATGTAGTTCTTCATTTCTGCGTAATAATATATATGCATCATTCTTGTTCTCTGTTTGGAATCAGTAGCAGCTACTATGCCATTTAGCGTCTTCTTGTCGAGTCTTGCTGATCTTATATCGCCTTTACCATCATCAATTCTCAAGGTAAAGAAGTTATAAGCATCTCTGGAGAGTAAATCCGCTGGAAGAGTGATTTTCGATTTGTAACCATCATCATACTCGGGAAAAGCTTCTCTTATTGCTTTATCTCTCTTATGGTAAGTTCCAAAAGCTTCAAGTGTAGGCGTAATGTCAATCGTCTCTGTTTCTATATCAAGTTCTTTAGCTTGTTTTGCTGCATATTTAGCACTTACTGGATTAGATTCTTTTTCGGGAAGAATCAACGCAAATACCTTGTCTTTACCTAATGCTTTCACACAAATAGCAGCACTTACTGCAGAATCAATACCACCACTTAATCCAATCACCACACCATCGCGCTTCATTGCGCTTACTTGCTGCTTAATGAATGAGCAAATACGTTTAACCTCACTTTTGCAATCAATCCTGAGAATGTCTTTGTGAAAATCCATAAGAATATCCAAAACACAAAATCTAGTCACAAGTTAAGAAACTTCTCCGTTGGGGATGATTCACATGGTCTGGCTAAGAACAATAATTTTTTGATTTCGCGTGACGTACCATGCTTACCGAGTAGATTTTTCGTTGAGTTTCAATTCCAAGAACCGGCTAATCTTCTGCAGGCTGTCAAAGTTCTCAGGAATGAGTTCGTCGTCTTTGATCTTGATTTCAAATTTCTCCTCCACGAAGGTAATTAAGCTCAGAAATCCCATCGAATCAAGAATCCCATGTTCCTGAAAGGAAGTATCTTGCTGAAGTTTATCGTCATCTCCGAAAAGGATATCTTCAACAATATAACGACGGATTTCTTCCTCAACATTCATCCTACTACACATGGAATTGTATCCCTTCTCTTGAGAAGTCAAATTTCTACCCTTTTACGTTTAAGCGTGCAAACTGAAAACCATCTTGCCAAAGGAAGCTGGAAGAAAGATCTAAACAATAACTTCCTGTAGCGTTTGGTGATAATCTTTTCGGAAACCTGACCATGCATACGTGAGGCCTTGGTATTAGGCCGTTTACTGTAGCCATATACATCCACATAGTCAAAAAGACCTAATCCCAACAAATTCTTGGATTTGCTAAAATTTTCATTTGTCTCGCCTGGGAATCCCACAATGATTTGAGTTTTCATGAATATTTGAGGGTAAGTAGTGCGGATTTTGCGTACTGCCTCTACATAGTCTTCAATATGATACCCCCTGTTCATGCGCTCCAGGATACGGTTGCTGCCCGACTCAACCGGCGAGAGCAGGTATTTTATCTTTCCGGTTTTAAGTAGCTCGCAAAAACGCGACGCCGATGGAATAAGCCAACGCGGATTTACATTTCGCAATCTCAGTGTAATTTTATCTTTACGAGATACAAGTCTTTCCAATAAATCCAGTAGGTCTGTTCCGAGGTCTTTTCCGTAATCACCGATATCTGTTCCGAGTAATGCAAAATCCTTATAGCCCCACCCGAGCCCCTGCTCAAACTCTTTAACAACAGCATCGATGGATTTGCTTTTTATTCGCCCCCTGGTCAGTTTAATGGAGCAATACGAGCAATTTCCCATACAGCCCGTGGAAACTTTGATACAAAACGTCTTATTACGGAGCACAAGCACTTCCTCATCGATTAGACGTCTATATTTTGTGAACAGTCGAATAAGACCGGTATGTAATTTGGGGTAGATTCCTAACAGTGAAGCTTCGGGATTTCGATGACAATATTTACTAATAAGGTCATTACCTACCCTGGGGCCCAAAATATTATCTGCAATCTGCCAGAATTCAGGTTGTGGGAAGTTGGCTGCAAAATTCTGCTTGCCTTCTAAACGTGACAAACGGTTAATTTGATTAATAAGGTCCTTGAAGTTATCGTTATTATAGGCCGAGTCCAGTTCCGGCCGCATCTTAGCAATGCAGCCAGTAACAAGTATTTGAGCGTCCACACGCTTCATACGCTCAAGCGCCTCTACGATTTGACAGCTAAGCTGCTCCTTCTCCTGATGTAATGCGCAGCCTTTAAAAACAATAAGGTCAGTCTTCCTGGCATCCTTGCAAAGCCAAAAATGGGAGTTTGCCCGAAAAAAACGATCCAGCTGGGCACAATCCATACGGCATTCGATACATCCGTTGGTGATAACACAAACAGACTTCTGTTTTTCGGGTGATTCTAAACTTGTTATTTTATCTGGATTCGAGGACACGGTTTGCAATTTCTCGATGCGTCTCTAAAGGAAACGTTTGGGACTAAAAGGTGAAATATGGATTCCTCTATTTTCACGCTTTGTCACTTGAACATTTTGTGGAAAAGCCAAGGCAAACATGCCTCGAGAATCAAAAACAACCTTGACTTGAATGGAATCAGAACTATTTCTTTGCCCCTTCTTTCAGCTCCATAAATCTGTTCTGCAACTTTTTGAGAAGTTAAATTTCTTACTGCGAATGCTTTGTGTGACTTTGGAGAGATCTCGCCGAACCTGGTGTTGCCCTCAGATGTTATTCTAACAGCATTCTTAGAAAAGTTAGAATGAATGAATGTGGATGGCAATACTTCCATGATCTGCACCTCATCACCGATAGTTCTCCTCAGCGATCTTGTAAAGGCCCATAGCGCAGCCTTCGTTGCTGAATAACAGCTTTGTTCTCTTCTCCCAGCAATCGCTGTAGTTGACAAAACATTTACAACTTTTGCCGGCTTCCTCTCTTTCTTTAGGAATTCTAACGTCAACTGAACAGCAACAAAAAAGTTTGTAGCAAAGTTCTGATTGTAAACATTAATAGGAATATCATTAACTTGTCCAATCACTGATGAGCCGGCATTGTTAATTAATATATCTACATGGTCGATGGTATCAGCAAAATCCGCTACTGCTTGAGAGTCCCCAATATCCACATTAGCAACATGGACAGCGCATTCAGAGCACGCCATGATATCACTCTTGACCTCTAATAAGGATTTGTCATTTCTTGCAACGAGGTAGAGTGTTTCTGCAGTCTTAGAATAAAGCTTGGCTAATTCCTTTCCGAGGCCAGATGAAGCCCCTGTAATAAGAACGCTGTTGATTGGCTTTACATTAAAATTCTTTTTTGTTCTTCTGCGCTTCAAACCTGTTGTATTATTAAGTATGCTCGGCAACAGCCGTTCAAGTGGATGCAAGAGGTAATTCTGCCTTGGTATAAAGTGGTTCGAGTTTTTGGGGTTCTCGAGCAGTCTCGCAATTTTCCCGGCAATAAGCTCGTGGTTGATATAATCTTCACGTATAGAATTTTTGGAATGTTTATTCTTGACGGTCCTATTGAACAAGACATCGACGGAAATACCGTATGGTCTCACTTCACTCCTTAAAGAGCTGCATAAATTCCTAAGCGCCCATTTCGCAGACGAGGAGGTACTTAGACCGTTACAAGCAGAAAGCCCTGATGTAGAAAACAGAACTATGATGATACCTGCCTGTGCAGGTATCATTTCTGCCAATGCAGCTTTAATGGGAACCAAATTGCCAAAAAAGTTTAGTTCGAAGTCACGGCGGAATCCATCAAAACCATCATGGGGTAGAGCCAAACAAGAAGACTCAACTGTGCTGATCAGTGCATCAACCCCGATGTACATCGGGGCCAAAATCCCTCTGATTGCGGATAAATCTGTTACATCACATAGAACAAAAGAAATATTTTTTTCTTTCTCAAGAAGTTCCGTTAGATGTGCTGGACGGCGATGACTAATCAATAAGATTGAGTTGTTTTCAGCAAGTACCTCGGCTGTCTCAAACGTTTCATTACCGCAACCAACAATAATTATATTCATATACACACCTGGTCAAGTGACTTTTTAAA
>CAYNKI010000321.1:0-4059 GCA_964397675.1 uncultured Pirellulales bacterium | reverse complement strand
GTATTATAAAACGTTAACGCTTATCTTCATGCCATTCGTGACTGTCCCTAGTTTTCTTGACCCTGCTTACTACAAAGAAGAACCGGGATATTCGTAATGCTGGCATCACGTAGATGCCTGACCAAATAATCCACGGAAAGGACAAAAGGGTCATGAGGATAGTCCAGAACTCGAACTTTTTCCTCATCCAACGGCCATAATACGAGATAGTGCCCCAGCGGTAGCGCTCCGGTTCCTTGAAGCTTTTTTGGAGGCAGGATCAATACAACGCTTGGAACTCGTATGTTAGCTAATTCATCAATCGTTAGTTTTTGAGCTTCAACCCCGAAGCCCAAAGACACGAGCGCATCTTTAAATTCCAACATACTATTTCCTCCGAGCTTGGGAGGTAATAACTTCATACATAATTCCTGCGGAACTGGAATGTTCGACTCACGGCACAAGCTGTATAAACTGTTAGCGGCACAGCGCCGCGAACATCCTACAGCGGCAGATGCTGTACGAGATGATTTGCCAGAATCAGTCTGGTTGTGCGACGGCAATGAACTACAGCCTAAAGCGGATATGCTTATAATTAGAATTGTGCCTATAATAGCATTTTTGAGCCTCATTTCATAAAACCTCATTTTACACTGTCTGATTAATTATGCGTTCGCGCTATGTTATCAACCAAAATCCTATCCAATACGAATGCCGTATTATTTTAGTCGGTGGTTGTATACGTGACCTTAAGGATGTCATCGAGAACGCGCGTATTGGGAGGAAATTCGGGCCTAAAAAAGTCCTTTGGTATGGGGTCAATTGAAATTTTTGAAATATTATAAATGTGAGCTAATCTGGGTTTCTGAATACCAGGTGGATCGGCAGGGGACCGGATTGTCTTTGGATACCACATCCCGTTAGGTAATTGCACGAGGTCATACAGTGCGGTTTCCGTGAGCATCTCCCCGTCAGCTCGCATAATTTGACGCTTCAAAGGAAGGAAATTTCGCTCGGTGGCGACCCAAAGTTTCATAGTAAACTTCACTCCGTTATATGGATCTGCCCATGTACCAACAAGCTTGACAGTTGATATTCCATCCAGCGATTCGCTTTCGCTTTCGATACGAAACCCCTGCCTAAATTTTTTCAGAAAGTCGCCAAGCAGCAGCTTCTTGTGGTAGTACCATATCTTAGTATGTGGGCCCATATAAAGCGTAGGGAAATGGTTGTGCTTATAGCCAGCAAGAATATACCCCTTCATCGGGTTCATCTGCTTACCTGATTCGTCTTTCCTGTAAAGAATTATAGTGGCTTGACCGTCGAAACTTGCAAGAGTTTCCTGTCCTAGGGTGACCTTTTTCGTGTTTGGGTCGACTATAGAATGTTTGCGATCCAGGTAGCGTAGTCTTTTGGGTGTGTTTTTAGACATTTTCTGCGCGTATACAGCTTTCACAACAAGGCGAGGGCCTTTGGGCTTATTCCAAGCCCTATGGGTGAAAACATAATCCAATCGTAAGTCGGTGAACTGAGCTTCTGCTGCTAATAATCCTTCCGCGATAGTATCAACACTATAGGACGTAGCGTCAGCAATCGTTGGGGCAGTCAATAACAGGTTCAGCACGACTACGAAAACTGCGGCCTTAGATGTCATAAAATGTTCTCGAACATCTTGGCGCGCGATCCTGCCCACGCCACAATTAAAACAGTCATCTGGAAATTTCATCGATATAACTCCTAAAAAATTTTGCGTTTGGCACATTGCTTACTTTGAAAGCGCGGTTTTAATTCCACCTCAACCCAGGGGTTATCTACAATTATTACGCTCCCTAATGTTCGGTTGTTACTCCTTCAATCGTCACACCAGTCATAATTATCCTCATCGCAATCAGGATAAAAGTGGCCTGGTTCCCTGTATTCCTCAATGCACATAGCCATGCTGCAGAAGCCATAAATCTGGGGTATACCAGGAGTCGGTACCCATGGAGCGTTCTCGCATGGTTTGGTGCCATCATCGCAACCATCAAAATCTGGCCACCATGAACTGGCGTCTTTGCACTTCTCACCAATTTCTGGCACACAGAAGCGGCACTTTTCCCAACCATTACACTCAGTATGCTCGTCACAACCATTAAGGGTCACTACACAATAGGGATTATCGAACCAACAACCGCCATAGAGGCTTGCCAGTTCCAAATCCGAGATGCTTTCGGACGCTATCACTACTCTCGATGGCAATGAGAGCGCAAGTATTAAAGCAACTATTATACTACTCATACCTAATAGTGAAGTTCGTATAAACAACATTTATCACCTCCTTTTGCATCATTCGGTTCCTCTTTAATTGGAATTAGACCCCCACTTTTGTACTTCCTTAGCTCGATGATCTATCATAAATTTGGCCTCCCAGGCGTACTTGTAATCAGGCCAATCATCAACTATCTTTTGATAGTACTCGATGGCCTTTGGGTATTGACCCAACCGGCGATAGCAGACAGCCGAAAAATAATAAGCCTTTGTCGTATTGGGATCAGAGACCGGCAAATCGGTTATTATTTTCTCCCATACAGTTAGAGCTTTTTCGAAATTCTCTTTGGCCTGGGCCTCAAGGGCTTCGTTCTCGGCCTGAAAAGCCTTTTCGTAATATTGCTCGCCAATGTGAAAGACTACGCCGGCTAAATCCGAATGGTCATAAAAATCAGAAATCAAGCCATCTGTAACCGCTAAAGCATTAGCTTCATCGGCAAGGCCAATATACGCCATCGAGGCCGACATCCGCGCATATATGTCCTCATCCGCAGGCCGATTGTCGAGAACATGCTGATAAAGCTCGTCAGCCTTTCTGTGCCTGCCAGCTTTGTCATACTCCTTTGCTACGTTGTAGACCTCTCTGGGCAAAGCCGGATGGCCGGCAAATATAGAAAGAAATCTATCAACTTCCGTATCAGAAGCACTCTCGTCACCACTGCGAATATGATGAAATATCACTTCTACCTGCGACCAAAGGGCATGCTTCTCACCAGGAAAGTGCTCGACATTGTATTGGTGAACACCAGATGCTCTGGCCGCCAGATTTGCCCAACTGAAGGTTTTTGCTATCCAGTAAACGTCCTCTGCTGTCACTTCGTAGTCGGGCAGCACCTGGAGCAGCCTTTCGTAGGCGGCATCTGCTGCGGCCTTGTCGCTCGATAGCTCGAATAAAATCGCCAGGCTGCTTTGTGCGGACAAAGCGATTATGTCCCCGGGCCAGTTGTTGACCACATAGTGGTAAAGCTCACATGCCTTTTCGTGTCTTTCTAACTTGCGGTATGCATCTGCCACATGGGTTACCGCTGTTGCTATAGCCTCATGTTCGGAAAAGTTGCTAATCAATTCCTGTAAAGCTGCTTGTGCCTGCGGCTGCTTGTCCCAGGCTATATACAAGATAGCAAGATTCTTCTGTGCCTTAAAAGCATAGTCTGTTACGATTTTCTTATAAATCGCCTCAGCCTGTTTGTATTGTCCGTTCTTACTATACGTCTCCGCCTGCTGAAGCTGAGCCGACACATCTGCAAAACACGGCCCCGCTATATCAAAGAACAGCAGGCCGAACAGAACTAAAGCTATGAAAAGCATTTTCTTAGACATCGTTTTTATCTCCGCCTAATGTAAGATTTGGTTTATCTACCTTACTTTTTTGTGTCCTCTGTAACTATATCTTATTCTTTGTGTCTTTTGTGCCTTCCACTTTTTTTCTATAGTAAATAGAAAATAATCAATTGATTCCCAAAGCTTCCCTGACGGCGGCTTCAGCCTTTGCCTCGGCCTCTTTGGCATCCTTGATTTCCCCGGCCTCTTTGAATTCCTTCGGCAGCGGAGCTTCCGCAAGGTGCTTGACCTTTATATCAAGATACGGCTTGAATGCCGTCCCTGCCGGTATCAGGTGGCCCAGTATCACGTTTTCCTTCAATCCGTGAAGTTCATCTACCTTACCTGCCAAAGACGCTTCAGTCAAGACCTTTGTTGTTTCCTGGAAGCTGGCTGCCGCGATAAAGCTCTCCGACCACAGTGAAGCCTTCGTAATCCCCAAAAGCAATGTCT
>CAYNKI010000320.1:0-4079 GCA_964397675.1 uncultured Pirellulales bacterium | reverse complement strand
GGTAGTTTCAACGTAGGTATGCTTCTCCTTACCTGTGGCCGCATTGAGGGCCGTCACCGGCGCAGCGGCGCCGAGGGTAACATACACGGTATCACCCACGGCCACCAGACGCTTGCCCACATGCAACGGCATGGTGAAGCGACCGACGCTTGCGACTCCCTCGCCGGTGTTGGGTGTGCCGCTGAATTCCTCCGAGCCCCAGCTCGGTATGGGGCACTTCCACAGCAATACTCCGCTGAAGGCATCGCGTGCGACGACGAACCACTTGCTTGGCACGGTTCCGTCCACGCATGTCAGCGTCTCATCGCAGATGTAGAACAGCCGCCCGCCGGACGAGACAATCGCGCTGACGCTCGGCGTCCAGCCGTGGCTGCGGGCCCAGATTGGCCCAGCCGTCCACTGGAGATGCTGTGGCGGGCCGACTACGAGATCGTTCGCCACGGCATTGCCGCCGGCATCGTGGAGATGATGTGTCCACTCATCGATATCCTTCGTCCATGGCTTAACAGTCTTTGTCCATCCTTTGACCAGGCTCAGAGCCTGCCCTGAGCCTGTCGAAGGGACGGACCGGTCGCCTTGCTTGATATACGCTACTCCATTGGGAGCTAACACTCGCATGACCTCGTTCATCGGGATATTGCCGAGCTGTTCTGACACAACGAGGTTAACGAGGTTATCGGTGTACGGCAAACGATTACCTGTCAACTGAGCGACTGATACCTTACCGTAAAGATTAAGCGACTGAATATGCTGGCGGGCTTTTTCCACATTTTGTGGGTCGGCGTCGAGGCCGTGAACCAGATAGCTGTCATTTGCGCACAAATCGGCTGCGAGCTTTCCATCACCACAGCCGATGTGAACAACCAGCCCACCTTTCACACCGCAGGCATCCAAAATCTGCTTGGCCTTCTGCTCACACGATGATTGTTGAGCTTGTGCTACCATCAAAGTGCAACACAGTGTCAAAAGACAAGCAAAGGTTGTGAAGAACCGGTTTCTTTTCATGAGTACTTCTCCTTTCTGCTCAAATATATGTTAAATATCTCTACTTTATTCTCTATCTACCTTTCTGTGGCCCGCCTTCCCAAAGTGTACGTCGGGCAGGACTTTTTCACCGCGTAAAGTTTCTTCATTGTGGCGATATAGAGCACGCCGTTGGCAGCGATAGGTGAGCCGTGCATAGGGCCATCAAGTTTAATTGAACTGATGACTCTCTTTTTTTTACTCGCGGCCAATACCCAGAAATCCCCACGCCGCGTGCCGATATAGACCTTTCCGTCTGCCACAAGCGTTGATGCCCAAATCTCCCCCTTTGTTTGGTGTGTCCAGTAAGGCTGGCCGGTCTCGGCGTCCACGCAGTGGAGCATTCGTCCACAATCAGCAACGAAGACTAAACCGTCACAAATGGACGGCGTTGAGCAGCAGTGGCGCTCGAGCGGATAGGACCAAACCTCACAAGAGTTAGTGATATCGCCGGTTCTGGTCGTATCGAGACACATTACTTGCCCGCGATTGCTTACAATATAAACCATGTTACCTTCAACTGTAGCCGGCGAACAAATACCCGATCTGGGCCAATCCCGATATAGAGTGGGTATCAGCTTGGGAACTACAAGCTGCCAGCAAAGGCTCGTGCCGATCAACACCTTGCCGCTGACCACTACTGGAGTGGAATAGGTCTGTGTGCCCAGAGGTACTATCCACTTTATATTCTTTCCAGTTGCTGCATCAAAGGTCTCTGGCATATCAGTTTCACCTGATACCATGTTCCGGGAATATCTCTGGCTCCACTGCTGCTGGTTATCTGCAAAAACAACAGAGACGACGACCAGAGCACAGAATATGACACGAACCAACAATTTCCAAAGTGGGCTTGTCTTTGTAAACATAATCTTCCTGCTCGGTTGCCAGAGCCATGGATTTTTATAACTTATCGAATGCTTATATTAACGAATACGTGATGCAATTTCAAGCCTTGCAAGCACTCAAATAAATAAAAATGAGTTAGCATTCGGCTCTTATTTACGATTGTTAATGGTTAAGTCACTCAGTTAGAAAAAAATTTTCTCGTCATAGATTAAGTAACTACAAGGACTAAGAAAAAAGTAAGTAGATTTACGAAAAAATTTCATACTTTTGACTTTACACTAACTCAGGTAGTGAGTAATTTGAAAATTTGTTTTCTTAACTATATGTTGTGTTATTTTATTTTATTTCTCTATATATTGTAGTCTTATTTTCTCCCTATGGAGGCGCATAGATGCCTTATCAGTTCGAGCCTGAAAATCCTTTCAAAGCTGAGCAACCCGAACCGAAAACCACAATCGAGGCCCCAATATCGAGGGCTTTGAGGATAGAGCATTTCTTTTCAACGCCGGGTGTACATCCGTTTGAACAACTTGAATGGGAGACGCGTTCGGCTAAGATTACCGGCGATAATGGGCAAGTAATCTTTGAGCAGGACAATATTGAAGTGCCGGTATCCTGGAGCCAATTAGCAACAAAGGTTGTGTCAAGCAAATACTTTTATGGTGATGTCGAGACTGGCCAGCGAGAGCATTCCGTCAAGCAGCTTGTCCACCGAGTCTGCAAAACGATAGCTGACCGTGGCAAAAAGGATGGTTACTTCGCCACTGTAGAGGATGCAGACGTCTTTTATAACGAATTAACCTGGCTTTGCGTGAATCAATACGGGGCATTTAATTCACCTGTATGGTTCAACATGGGTCTTTTCGATGTATATGGAGTAGCTGGCAGCAAACACAATTTCCATTGGGACCTGCATCGCAAAGAAACGGTTGCGTGCGAAAACAGCTACGAATATCCACAGGCATCAGCTTGTTTTATTCAGTCGGTCAAGGACTCGATGGGAGATATAATGCGGTTGGCAGTGAGCGAGGCGATGCTGTTCAAGCACGGCTCAGGAACCGGAACCGACTTATCAACACTGAGAAGCGGTAAAGAGAAGCTCTCCGGCGGCGGCAGGCCATCTGGGCCTTTGAGTTTTATGAGAGTTTATGACCAGATTGCAGCCGTGATTAAATCGGGTGGCAAAACACGACGGGCTGCAAAAATGCAATCGCTAAAGGTCGAACACCCTGATATCAAAGAATTCATTACCTGCAAGACCGAAGAAGAAAAAAAGGCCTGGGTACTTATTGAAGCCGGCTATAACGGTGAGCACAATGCCGAGGCATACAACAGCGTGGCATTTCAAAATACCAATCTATCTGTGCGGGTAACCGATGAGTTTATGCAGGCAGTGGAAAAAGATGCTACCTGGCATACCTATGCTGTAACAACAGGCGAGAAGATGGGCGAGCATTCGGCACGCGAGCTGCTGGAGCTAATTTCGGAAGGAACAAGGATTTGCGGAGACCCAGGCCTACAATACCACAGCACAATCAACCGCTGGCACACGTGTCCTATTTCTGGACCGATTAACGCTTCAAATCCCTGCAGTGAATACATGTTCATCGATGACTCAGCCTGCAATTTGGCTTCATTGAATCTTATGAAGTTTCGCAAAGATGACGGCTCCTTCGATGTTGACAGCTTCAAAAAGGCCGTTCGGCTGTTTATTATCGCTCAGGAGATTCTGGTAGATAGCGGAAGCTATCCGGACAAATCAATCACCATAAACAGCCACATATTCCGTCCGCTGGGATTGGGTTACGCCAATCTTGGCTCCCTTATAATGAGCCAGGCACTGGCTTATGATTCCGATCAGGCAAGGGCATTGGCTGCGGCGGTGACCGCAATAATGACTGGAGCCGCTTACTTAGCAAGTGCTGAGATAGCTTCAATAAAAGAGCCTTTTGAGCAGTTTGACCGGAACGCTGAGGAGATGCTTAAGGTTATAAGTATGCATCGCCAACATGCTTGTGATATTCCGGAATCTCATTGTCCGCACTATCTTCGTAATGCCGCCAAGGATGTTTGGGATGAAGCTTTTGATGCCGGCTCCAAGATAGGCTTTCGCAACGCTCAAGCAACTGTGCTCGCACCGACAGGAACCATCGGTTTTATGATGGATTGTGATACCACCGGCATTGAGCCGGATATCGCGCTGGTCAAAT
>CAYNKI010000319.1:0-4091 GCA_964397675.1 uncultured Pirellulales bacterium | reverse complement strand
GGCCATGTCCTTTTTTACGCAAGCCCACCTACGCATTACTCGGAAGAACCAAAAATTATATTACTTTACTGGTATATAGCAATAAACTTTGTACTACTAACGTTCAGTTTCTTGTTTTTTTTAGAAGATTTTTTCCCTCTCCGCTTCTAATACTTTCGGATTTAACGCTTTATGCCGTTGGCTGCAATGCGATAACTCCCAGCCGCGAAGCGGCTGCTTTGGTTGCGGCCGAAGGTCGCGCTGTGATCTCGGCGTTCTCGGCGGTGAGAAATAAGCGTTGCACCAGTAGTATTATGGTCAGTATTTTCGGGAAAGGCAAGAAATTTTCGTATCTCGTATCCTTCGGTACAGTTTACGCCTTCGTTCTACTTAGGGCAGGTTTCGTGAGGCGTATTTCTTGGGAATACTTATATGATGTATTAATTTCTTTTCATTTTACAATGGCATTTGGTTTTGTTAAAATGCGCCAAAATAGTTTCGTTTTGCGTCCACTCGACTTCGCTTGGGGCAGGGGTGCTTGATGACCCCGCGTATGCAGAGGCATCAAGTCTTCCCCCTACGAAAGCAGGGATCTGCAAAAAACAGATGCGATACGAATTAAGATAAAATGTTTTCGATGAAAACGGAACTCTGATTCTTGATTTAGGTGAGTTTAATGTAGGGACCAATTTTTATGTTGGTTATGCGGGCACGGGGACTGCCTATTTAGACGGCAGAACTGTTTCAGTAGGTTCCGTTTTTGGAATAGGAGATAAGTCCACAGGTATAGGCACAGTGTATCTTGGCAACTTTCAAAGAGTTTGATACCAACAAAAGCAATATTCTTGTTGATTTGAGGTAGTGTCGATATATTTGTATATCGCAGTAATAAAATCAGAATTATTATTTTAGTGAGATGAAAATGAAATCCTTCAGCAGAAAAACTATGGTGATTACTGTTGTGCTCTGTGTGCACATTATCGTATTAGCCCTTGGTGCGGCTGAAGCACAGGGCAATGTACCTGGTCCCACATATTCATTTGTGTATCTTGGTGACATACATTTCGACAAAAGGTCTCATCATGATTTTGAGTGGGTGCAAGCCAATATGCCGGGAGATATCAGGCAGATAGAGGGATATGTCAGGAGTACGGGAAAATATACGCCCGGTCTTCTGAGGCGAATTCAGACTTCTATAGAGTCCAGTGATGGCCAAATAAAGATGATCGTCCAGGGTGGAGATCTTGTTGAGGGACTGTGCGGTAGTCGTGAGCTTCAAGAGACTCAATTCAAAGACGTCAAAGAATTTATTCGTAACTATATACCTGACACAACATTTATTTTTACCAAAGGCAATCACGATATCACCGGCCCTGGGGCGAAGGAGGCCTTTGACAGTGTTATGTTACCATGGTTATCAAATGAATGTGGAAAGCAAATAGATTCTGCGTCTTTCTATTTTATGAAAGGGCCGGATTTATTTGTGTTTTTCGACGCATATCACGATAATAACCTTGACTGGTTGGAGAAAACTTTACGTGAGAACAAACGTCGCTATGTGTTTGTTGTAATGCATCCTCCTGCAGTTCCTTATAATGCAAGGTCCACGTGGCATCTCTTTTCAAGAGCGCAAGAGAAAGATGTTCGTGAAAGATTCTTGAACATACTGGGTGCAAATAAAGTGATACTGCTGACTGGCCACCTGCACAAGTACAGTGTTGTGGTAAGAAAAACGTCGAAAGGCGCTTTTGTGCAGTTCAGCGTGAACAGTGTTATCAGTTCGCCGAAAATATTAGTGAGGGATCATCTTGAAGGTGTTAAGAATTACGGCGGCCAACTTGTTGAACTCGAACCCGAATTTCAGCCTGATACAAAGCAGCAACGGCAGAAATTGCTTGAAGAGGAGAAACCATATATAGCTTATTTTGAATATGCGAATTTTCCTGGATACGCTATCATTAATGTGTCAGACACGGGGATCAACATAGATATTTACACAGGTGATTCCGACAAAGTATGGAAGAACGTACCTCTCGACTCAGTGCTCAATAATTAAAATGTATAGGAATTTGTATTTTCAGACAGGATAAAAGGATGAACGGCATTTTCTTTTTGCCACGAATTGTAACAAATATATTTGCCACTAAGACACAAAGACGCGAAGAAATAGAAAATAATTAACCACGGATTTCGCAGCTTAACGCGGATTAAATAAAAAAAAACCTGTGAAATCCATGGTTAAAAAACAACAAATCTTGGTGTCTTAGCGCCTTGGTGGCAAAAAATACAAAGCTCTGCGTTCTCAGCGTACTCGAAGGGGCAGATCTTCAGGGTGGGCTTTAGACCACGTTCTCGTCTAAGTGAATAAGGAGATATTCACATAACGGTTTCGAAGGAAACTATTTTAGTGCTGATTAAATTCAGGATTCGGGGTGCTCTGAGATTTGTCTCACACGCTGAGATGCTCAAGGTTTTTCAGAGAGCCTGTTCTCGAGCAGGTATAAAAATCCAGCACAGTCAAGGTTTTAATCCTCGTCCGAGATTATCCTTGCCCTTGCCGAGGCCGGTTGCGATTGAGTCTGACGATGAATTGCTATGTCTTCGATGCTCGATACTCGATACTCGATACTCGATACTCGATGCTCGAAGTGACTTATGTACTTTAATTAAGGCTGGGCTTTCGGCGCATCTGCCTGAAGGTATTGAGTTGCTTTCGGTCGAGGTTTCAGAAGCAAAATCAACACCTCAGCCTCTTTGTGTCACCTATGTATTAGCTGTACGTCCGGAATATGCCGATGATAGATTAAAGGCGACGATTAAGCATCTGTCAGAAAAGAAACATATTATTGTAGAGCGGAAAATAGATGCAGAAAAATTGAAAATTGAAAGTCGGAGATCTAGGATTAAAGAAGTGGATGTCAGGCCTTTCTTAAAATCCATTGAATTGGATGATAGTTGCATAATTGTGGAATGCAAATATACTAATGCTGGTTCGATACGAGTTGAAGAGATTCTGAAGCTGCTGGAAATAGATGTAAAAAAGCTAACAGCGCCGATTAAGCGTACCAATGTGCAATGGCAAAAAGTGTAATTTGTGACCTGCGACTGATGCTCGATAGTCGTGTCACGGGTCACGAGCTACGAGGGACGAAATATGTCAAGAGAGATGCTAATAAATGTTGCTGAGAGAGAAGAATGTAGAGTGGCGGTAGTCGAGAATGGTTCGCTCGAGGAGTTGTATATAGAAAGGGCAAGCCTGAGCAGACACGTCGGCAATATTTATAAGGGCAAGGTGGTAAATATTGAGTCTGGTATACAGGCAGCATTTATAGACATTGGCGCAGATAAAAATGGTTTTCTTCACGTCAGCGACTTGCATCCGCGGTATTTTCCCGGGGCTCACAGAAGCGCTATCGAAAGTGTTGGCCAGAGGAAGTCGCTAAGGCAGCGTCCGCCTATCCAGAATTGCCTTCGCAAAGGGCGAGAAATCGTCGTTCAGGTAAACAAAGAAGGTCTAAAGACTAAAGGGCCGACCCTTAGCACCTATCTTGCTTTGCCAGGCAAGTATTTGGTCATGATGTCCTGGATGAGAAAGCATGGAGTGTCACACAAGATTGAGGATGATGATGAACGCACAAGACTAAGACAGATTCTTGAGCAAAGCAATCCGCCTAAGGGACAAGGCTTTATTATCAGAACAGCAGGACAGGGATGCTCGAAAAAAGATATAGGAAATGATTTGAGATATCTCGGAAGATTGTGGAGAACCATAGAAAAGCGGATAGAGACCAGTAAGGCACCTGGCGAGCTTTATCAGGAGTCGGATTTGGTTATCAGGGCACTGAGAGATGTTTTTAACAGTAAAATAAGCAGAATAATATGTGACTCAGAAAACGTGGTACGCAAAATCAGGGACTTTCTTTCCATAGCCACGCCACGTTTGAGGCCAAAGGTGACATATTATAGTAGCAAAGTTCCGCTGTTTCATAAATACAGAATTGAGGAGGAAATTGCTAAAATCCAATCACGCACCGTTCAGCTTAGAGGTGGCGGCTCAATTGTGATTGAGCAGACCGAGGCTTTGGTCTCGATTGACGTCAATAGTGGACGAT
>CAYNKI010000318.1:0-4127 GCA_964397675.1 uncultured Pirellulales bacterium | reverse complement strand
ATTTGAATAGTTGGCCAATATCTGCATTGCTGCGGTTTTATCTTCCGTGTACAGCCGCAGAGCAGTCTCTTCAAGTGGCTTCTGTAAAGCCAACGCATTTCTCTCAACCACGCGGCACAAAACTTCTACTCTGGCAATTTTATTGGCATAGTCATTATCGATTTTACTACGAAAGTTAGAGAACGTCCAAAAAGCCTCAGATGGGTCAGCCCGAAAAGGTGAATCTATCTTTGCTTCGTAGAAATCTTTTGACGGTTGTTGTGATTCCAAGGAAAAGCCGACAGGAAAATTTGCAATACCGAAATGAAAAGGAATATACGTCGATGTGCAGGGTGAGGCAAGACAAGTCCAGTAAACAATGCCGATGTCCAGCGGCATGCTCCTGCGCAATTGAACGATAAAGCTGGTCTGGGTCCTATCAACACAAATAGGGCGACCACTTTCGTGTGGGCTTTTTGTTGACGATGAGGATTGAAGTCTCGTTCCTTCATAATGGTCGCGCATAATCCGCATAATATCACCTACGCCTATCTTACATCGTGGCACAACCGAAAATGGAAGCTCCGGCCCGAGTGGAGCTGGCTCATAGGTGATGTATCTTAGGCCGGCCCATCGTCGGCCAAAATTGTACAGAGCCGAAGCCGACTCAGGATTTGCATAGACGTCAGCGAAGTCAAACGGCCCATCTCGTTCGGGATCATACCAGCCCCTCGAAACAGCATATTCGATGATGTCGTCCGAAGCGAGAAAGTTGTCCTTATCAGAGAGGTCAACCCGGTGTACCGTGTAGGTATTGGCTATCATTGCCACTTGATTATCTCCGACCCGTTTAGCCAGCCAGTGCTTCCCATTGACGACACAGAAAAGCCAACCTTCGTCAGGGTCGCAGATGATGTACGTTCGGCCGGAGTCAATGTAGCCGAACCGCTCCACCAACCTGCCAGTTAATATGACTCCTTCGCGGGCGGTTTTGGCCCGTTCAACTACCAGACGCCGGAGCATATAGCCTATTCCGCCATCGGTGATCTCGGGCTTATCTTCTCGTGATGGGCACATGTTAGATATGATGCTGACGCCCCATTCGTTGATGTAGCCGTCGGAGAAAAGCATACCCGGCATCTCCGACCATATATAAGACCAAGTCTGGCTAACTTGATCAAGCTGGCCTCCGTTGAGTAGTTTTACTTTTTCTCCGGGTACGTGTTTCTTACGGGGCACCTTGTAGTGGTTTACAATCTGAGGGTGGTCGTCATCTTCGTTGTGAGCCATAATAACATATCCATCTGCTGAGGCATTCTTACCTACCACGATAGCAAAACATCCCTCACATGGCACTGCCGGTACTATAAGCAGCAAGGCTAATATAAACGTAGCAGCGGTTGATAATGTGCTGTAAGGTATTTTCTTTGATGTCATACTCGTCTCCTGATCATATAAATGTCAAGTTCGGACGGATAATAACAAAAGAAGAAATAGAGGTCAAATTGGTTATCTTCGTGTAAATATAGCAAAATCGTGCTTTCGCTTCTGGCCAAATATCCGTATAATCTGACGATGTATGGATTCCCGCTTTCGCGGGAATGACATGTAGAGCAGGTTATGAGTTATTTCCGGGAAAATATTGAAAAAGCCGAAGGTTATCAGCCGGGCTTTCAGCCTGAGTTGACAAATGATGTGGTAAAACTGAACACCAATGAGAATCCCTATCCGCCCTCGCCACAGGTAATGAAAGTGCTGGCCAAAATAACTGCGGAACAGCTTCGCCAATACTCCGACCCGTTCGGCAACTCATTCCGCCAGGCGGCAGCGGAAGTTAACAGTGTTCAGCCAGACCACATTATGTGCTGCAATGGTGGGGATGAACTGCTCCGTATTGCTTTGCAAGCATTTTGTGATGAAAATCGCCCTGTTGCATATCCGGTTCCTACGTATTCACTTTATCCGGTGTTGGCCAATCTGCAAAATTGCCAGGCCATTGAAGTTCCATTTGACGAGGAGTTCAATCTGCCGCCCAGGCTGGCAAGAACCGGTGCGGCTCTGACTATAGTTTGCAATCCAAATGCACCGACCGGCAGCTTCGTAAGCGTTGAGGAGTTAGCCTCACTGGCAGACGAGCTGGCAGGGGTATTGTTGATTGATGAGGCATACGTGGACTTTGCAGAGAGAAATTGTGCGACGCTGGTTAAGGATTTTGATAATGTTATCATACTTCGGTCGATGAGCAAAGGATACTGCATTGCGGGAATACGGTTTGGCTATGCGATTGCCCAGCCTGATTTGATTGCCGGGCTGATGAAGGTCAAGGACTCATATAATGTCGATGTAGTTGCCATTACCGTAGCCACGGCAGCGATAAAAGATCAGCAGTATTTCAAAAAAAACTTTGAAAAAGTGAAAACAGAACGACAAAGATTAACCGAGGAACTTAGAGCATTGAAGCTCGAAGTTCCGAGAAGCTGTGCGAATTTCGTACTGGCGAAAAGTAAAAACTGCAAAGCCAGTGAGATTTATGATAAACTGGTGCAGCGAAATATTTATGTCAGGTACTTTGACCTGCCCGGACTCAGCGATAAATTGAGAATAACGGTAGGGACAAAAGAGCAAAACAATAAACTGCTTTCTGTTTTGAAAGAAATTTTATCGGAATAAGGAATGAAAATAGCCACGAAGACGCAAAGGAAAGAGAAGTGAGCTAAAGTGACACGGAGTGTCATTGCGAGGAGCGCAGCGACGTGGCAATCTCCTTGCTCAGGTTTGAGATTGCTTCGCTTCCACCCTCCGCAGTAGCAGAGCTACTGCGGAGGACGGGTCGCTCGCAATGACAACAATTTTAGGCACTTTAGTCACTCCAAACTTTAGGCACTTTACACTTCTTTGTGCCTTGGTGGCCAGAAGGACATTCTTATGGAAGACAGAGTCGTTAAGATTCACAGGCAAACAAAAGAAACCGACATTAGCTGCGAGCTTAATTTAGATGGTGTCGGTAAATATGAAATCGATACCGGCATCGGCTTTTTAGACCACATGCTCGCGCATCTGAGCAAGCACAGCAAGATCGATTTGGTAGTTAAAGCCAAGGGTGATTTGAATGTTGACGCGCATCATACGGTTGAAGATATTGCAATATGTTTGGGAGAGTGTCTAACTAAGGCCCTCGGCAATAAAAAAGGAATCGCCAGATATGGCCATAGTTCTGTGCCGATGGAGGATGCCTTGGCAAATGTATCGGTGGATTTATCTGGTCGGCCAAGCTGTGTATATAATGTTGAGTATAGAACGGACAAAATCGGCGATTTCGACGTCGAGTGTCTGCAAGAATTGCTGCGGAGCTTTTCAAATAATGGAAAATTTAACCTTCATGTAAACGTGCCATACGGCACAAACAGCCATCATATAGCAGAGGCGATTTTCAAAGCGCTTGGCCAAGCTCTGGCAAAAGCTGTCAGAATTGTCGGAACAGATGTACCCAGTACAAAGGGACAGTTATGATTGAGCAGCCAAAAGCCGAATATCGAAGCGGTATCGGCACCGATATACATAGGGTAGTTGAGGGCAGGAAGCTGATGCTCGGCGGAGTTTATGTACCGTACCCTGCTGGATTGGCTGGCCATAGTGATGGTGATGTAGGCTTACATGCGGTTATTGATGCTTTGCTTGGGGCAAGTGGAATGGGTGACATAGGGGTATTGTTTCCTGATACGGACCCGCGGTGGAAGGATGTGGATAGTAAAGAGCTTATGTTGATTGTAAAGGAGCGGCTCGAAGAAAAAAAATGGGAAGTAGTCAATATTGATTTGATAATACACGCAGAGCAGCCACGGCTTGAGCCGGTCAAAGGACAAATAAAAAGGTGCATTGCCGGCCTGTTGGGAATTGATTTTACCGCAGTGAACGTTAAGGCCAAAACAAACGAAGCACTTGGCGATATAGGAGCCGGCGAAGCAATAACCGCCACTGCAATAGCACTTTTGAGAAAGAAACCGAGAAGAACATTGTAATCAATTATTGGTACTAAACAAATGGGATTAAATCTTTATAACAGTTTGACCAGGAGGAAAGAGGAATTTAAGCCCTTGGAGCAGGGCAAGGTTGGAATATACGTCTGCGGGCCGACCGTGTATGGACAC
>CAYNKI010000317.1:0-4146 GCA_964397675.1 uncultured Pirellulales bacterium | reverse complement strand
AATGGCTGGCGCCGCCATCCGGCAAATCATCGCGGTCGACGCTGGTAATTACCAGATATTTCAAACGCATTTGCTTTGCCATCTCAGCTAAACGTAGCGGCTCTGTTGGATCTGGTAGGGCGGGTTTGCCGGTAGCTACTGAACAAAACTTACAATTCCGCGTGCAGACGTTTCCTAAAATCAAGACTGTTGCTGTCCCTCTTGACCAGCATTCGCCGCGATTGGGACAATTTGCGTTATTGCAAATTGTCTCTAAGCTCAGGGAGCTTAATATATTTTCAACTTTTTTGTATGTCTTGCCGGTCGGCAGAGGCCTACGCAACCAAGGCGGCAGCTTTCGTCTCTTGTCTTTTCCCTCGACGAGGTTCTGGAAAGGTGTGGCTCGTCGCTCAATATGATATGAAAAATGCTTAACAAGTAATTGCTCTAATCTTTTTTTTAGCTCATTCATTGAGTAATATTGGCCAGTTTCCCTTAGCACCGATGTCATTTCTATACCATTCAAGCCGCATGGTATTATAAAATCGAAAATACTCAGGTCGTTTTGGATGTTTATAGCCATGCCGTGGTAGGTGACATGTTTCGACACACGGACGCCAATAGAAGCAATCTTCTTCGTATCTCGTATCTCGTATCTTGTATCTCGCTTTTCTTTAACCGCTGAGCTCGCAGAGACCGCTGAGTTTAATTTTAGTTCTTTTTTTCTGTCCTTTGTGTTCTCTGTGGCTAAGCCTTCTTTACTTCTCGCTTCACGCTTTCTAACCCATAAGCCGGGAAAGCCTTTGCGTTTTTGGCTCTTGATCCCCAATTGCTGCAGTAGTTCTATGCCTATCATTTCCAGTTCTCTGATATATTCAGTGATTGAAAGGCCAAGCTCCTGCAGGTGTATGATAGGATAAAAAATCAATTGGCCTGGATTGTGGGCTGTCGTACCGCCGCCTCTGCGGATATCAACTACATCTATATGTTGTTCTGCCAGCTCTTCTCGGCTGACCAGCAGTTTATTAGCGCTTTGCCGGGCACCGAGGGTAATGACAGGGGTGTGCTCAACGATTAAAACAGTATTGGGTATTTTGCCATCGCCTCTTTTCTCGCGCAATTCGTGCTGTAACTGCAGAACCTCTCGGTAATCGGCGAGCCCGCAATCACGAATAAGCAAGGGATTGACGATTTTTTCAGCTACAGATTTCATTTTTTAATTTTAACCGCAGATTGTACGGATTGCACGTTTTCTTTTTGCATAAGCGATTTGGTTGTAACCAGATTTTCTGGTTGGACTTTTTTGGCTCGTTAATGCTTGTTTTTTTTGTGTTGTTACAAGGCCTCTTTGCAGTTCGCTTGTCATTGCGAGCTCCGATTTATCGGAGCGTGGCAATCTCAAACCTGCGGAGGGATGAGATTGTTTCGGTCGCTTTGCTCCCTCGTAATGACAATGACAGGTAACATCTTGTCAGGAATCTTGACTTTGTTTTATGCTTTCGGTGCATTATGCAAGGTTGGGCCGAAGGCGTCTTTGACTGCATCTTCAAGCGTTTCTGAGACAGTGGGGTGCGGATATGTTATCTGGCTGAGCTGCTCGGGGCTTAAGTCTATAAGCTCTTTGCGTGCTTCACCCATTGTACTGTCCCGTATTAGATGGTTGAAACTGGCCTGAACGGCCTCCATACGCTCTATACTATCAAATCACACTTTATTTGTCTCCGACTACTTGGGAAATCCGGGGTAAGAATAATTGTCACTGATCATAACTGGAAGGAAACAATGCATCTCCTATGGGCTGGTGATGGCAACGGCCCATCCTTTGGGTCCGGGGGTGGATATCTTCACAGCCTTGCCGGGGTCGATTGTTGTTTTCGGTCCCCAGTCCCCGGTAGCGATGTTGACCCATTGCAGTTTTAGTTTGCCCCGGTCGGCGCTGAAGTCGACCGTGACCGATCCGCCTTCGGTGAAGTAGAGGATGTAGACACCGGGGCCGGCGGCTATGTAGGCTTCGTCGGATTCGCGGTCGCAGAGCAGGTCTATCTTCGGTTCTACCTGCTGGAAGGGCACGATGCTTTCTATATTGCGGGCGGCGCGGATACATGCCTTGGCGATGTCGTTGAGTCCGATGCCCGCAGTGGGGCGGTGGTAGCGACAGGATGCGCAGCCGGCGATGAGATTTCGCCAGAATCGCTCAACTCCGTCGACTGGTGTGCCGGTGCCGAAGTTGAGTTGTCCATCGGAATAGATTTTCGTGTTGTTCAAGGGTCTGGGGAAGTGGCGGTTCTGTTGATTGATCCAGAACACGTTGGTCCAGTGGTCCTCGTTGAAGGTTCGGCTGTTGACCTGGGAGACGTCCATGAATTCGTAGACATCGGGATCATCGAAGGCCTGGTGAAGCTTGGCGCTGGTCTGGGGTTTGTAAGCGTCATCGAACATGTCGGTTACGTAGATCTCAACGCCCTCGGCGGCGGCTTTGTCCTCGATGAAACGCATCCAGTACCGTCCCCAGAGGGGATCCGTGGATGTCTCGTTGTTCATGCAATAGAGGACGTTTGGGTATTTCAAGCTGTGCGAGAGCATCTTGGCGACGAAGCGTTCCTGGTGTTTTCTTATCAGATCGTACACGGGCTTATACTTGGCCATGCCCGGGATGGTGTGAAAGAATGGGTGTCGGTCGCGCCAGGCCGGGGCAGGGTATTGTCTAGCCAGGCCACTTTGGGCGAAGTTGTAATTGACGTTGTTAGCGGGGTTCCACGGGCTGTGTTGCCATTGCTCCTGGGAGTAGTCGAATCTGTCCCAGACCTCGATCTGCATGATGATGTCGCGCTGCCAGCACCATCTGAGGCAGTTCTCGAAGCGCCTCCAGTACTCTGGCTTCCATTGGTCCATGTCGAATTTGCCGTTGTCGAGGAGTTTGTGGGCTTTGAGTTCGACGTCTTCCCGCTGGCTCATAGTGTTGCGGACGTAATTGGCACCGACTGAGACCATCTCGTTTAGGTGGGCCTCGAGGCCTTCGAGCAGGAAGATATGGTCGGTCAGGCTGCCGCCCAGCAGCAGAACAGGCTTGCCTTTGTACTGCCAGTAGCGGGTGTCTTTGTGCCAGGGCTTGATTCGTTCGGCGTTGTCGGTTTTCTCAGCCAAGGCTGTAGAGAGGTTCAGTAACACGAGGGCCTCGACTGCGAGAACAATGCTTCTGATTAGGACCTTGATGTTCATCCGACATCTCCTATGTTCTAAGTCAGATACAAGTTTGGGCCGAAGGCATCTTTAACAGCATCTTCGAGCGTTTCACAAATTGTCGGGTGCGTAAATGTTATCTGGCTGAGCTGCTCGGCGCTTAGGCCTATCAGCGTTCTTGCTAAAGTAATTAGTTCAGTTGCTATAGAACCAACGATTGCAATTCCTAAGATTTTATTTGTGGAATTGTCGCGTACCACCCTTATCTGTCCGACTGTCTCATTGTGGGCGACACTTCGGCCATTAGCTTTGAAAAAGCCTTTCCCTACCGAGACATCGATGCCTTCAGATTTGCAGGTTTGTTCCGATTTGCCGACAGAAGCTACTTCAGGAAACGTAAAGACAACCCTTGGTATGAGTGAATAGTCGCTCATTTTCTTATCGCCGCCGGTGGCATTTGCTGCTGCAATTTCCGCTTCGGTGGTAGCACCATAAGCAAACATAGTTGTTCCTAAAACGTCACCTATGGCATAAACACCAGGGACATTAGTTTCTAATTTTTCGTTGACTGTAATAGCAGGGCCGTTCATTTGCAAATTCAGAGCTTCAACTATTTCTTTATCAATGGCAGGCTTTCGGCCAACAGAGACTAATATTTTTTCTGCTTCGATTGATTGGCCATTATCAAGAACAACTTTTGTCGGCATAGTTGTTTTATCAACCGATGTTACTTTCTGGCCGGTCACGGATTCAATGCCAAGCTTTTTGAACTCGCGTTCTAAGATTCGCCCGACCCATTCATCCTCTATCGGAAGCAACCGAGTTAGTGCCTCCACGATTGTTACCTTTGTTCCCATCGCAGCGTATGCACAGGCCATTTCACAGCCGATGACACCGCCGCCAACGATTACCATCGATTTTGGAATATCGGCCAGTGACAGCGCTTCCTTACTGCTGATAACGGTCTGGCCGTCAAAGGGTAGGGCG
>CAYNKI010000316.1:0-4168 GCA_964397675.1 uncultured Pirellulales bacterium | reverse complement strand
CAAATTTTTTTGAAGAAATTAATACTTCTTTGAGTCTGTTAATACGGAAACAGAATCGCGATGCATCCCGAAGTGCTTCGGGATGATCGTTTGGGAGTTAGAGCAATTGGATAGCTTTTGTGAAGATGAAACGATTGATATGTACCGCTGCCGGGGCAGTTCCAAAGATGTGTTTGAGGCTTTCGTAAAAAGACATATGAAGGATGCATACTTTATCGCGCTGGGCTTAGTGGGTAACCACGAAGATGCGCTGGAAATTTCACAAGAAGCGTTTTTTCGGGCATATCGCAATATCAAACAATTGAGCTCCGAGGGCAAATTCTTTCCGTGGTTTTATCAAATTCTGAGGAACTTGTGTTTCAGTCACCTGCGAAAAATAAGAGTCAGGCAAACAGGTTCGCTTGACGCGTATGAAGAGGATAAAATCCAGGCCGATGCACGCGACAGTTTTGACCCTGAAGTGATAGCTGAAAGAAACGAGTCTAAAACTCGTCTTTGGAAAGCCATAGGCAAGCTCGGTGACAAACACAGAGAGGTGATTATATTGAGACATTTTCAAAACCTATCCTATGACGAAATCTCCAAAATCCTCTTTTGCAGCCAGGGGACAGTGACCAGCCGATTGTATTATGCACGCAAAAGATTAAAAGAAATATTGGAATGTGAGGGACCCCGCCCTGACTTCGGCGAGCTCAGTCGAGGCGCGGGAACCCAGAAAGGAGGTCGGCAATAATGACCTGCCAGGATTATAAAGACCTAATGATGGCTTATTTGGACAACGAGCTTGACGATGAGCAAAAGCAGACCTTCGAGCAGCACTTAGCAGCGTGTCCGAAATGTGCCAAAGAGCTAAAAGAGTTTGAGAAACTCAAACAGCTTACCGATAGCGTGACGCTGGTGGAGCCGGAAGACCGTATATGGCAGCAATACTGGAGTAATATTTATAACCGCATAGAGCGTAACCTTGGTTGGATTTTGTTCTCTGTAGCAGCCATTCTACTGATAATCTACGGAGGCTTTAAGCTAATAGAGGAAATTATTAAAGACCAGACCATCGGTGCCCTATTGAAAGTGGCGCTGCTTGTCCTTATAGTAGGCCTGGCAATCCTGTTCGTTTCGGTATTGCGGGAGAGAGTTTATTTCTGGAAGAAAGACCGTTATATAGATGTAAGGAGATAATGTAATGCTTCTGTCCACGACAAATACGATTGAGGGGAGAAAAATTGTAAAGCATTTAGGGCTGGTCAAAGGCAATACGATTCGGGCCCGGCATATTGGAAGGGACATTATGGCACTGCTTCGGCACATTGTTGGAGGCGAGATAAGCGACTATACGAAAATGATGGCTGAGTCCCGTGAACAAGCTCTCGATAGGATGATTGAAGATGCTCAGAACCTGGGCGCCAATGCGATTGTGCGCGTGTGCTTTACGACATCGATGATCATGGGTGGCGCATCAGAGATTTTGGCTTATGGAACAGCGGTAGTGGTAGGGTGAATTGATTTTGCTGAGCTTCCTGCCTTGGTCAAAAGAGCCTTAGAGCATTAATAGGCTCAGAGCCATTACGAGCATACCCACAACAATACCGCTAATAACCAGATGCCCATGACCATAGCGATGGGCCATGGGCAGCAATTCATCGAGCGATATGTATATCATCACACCGGCGATGAAAGCTAAAACCGCAGAAAGAACGGCCGGTGTTAAAAACGGCAGCAATATCAAATAGCCGATTCCAGCGCCTACCGGCTCGGATAAGCCGGACAGAAATGAGTAAAAGAATGCTTTGTTCTTGTTGGATGTTGCGTAAAAGATAGGTACTGATACCGCAATTCCCTCCGGAATATTGTGGATGGCAATCGCTATAGCAATAAATACGCCGAGCCTTAAGTCGCTAAGTGCCGTCGCGAACGTAGCCAAGCCTTCAGGGAAGTTATGGACGCCGATTGCCAATGCCGTCAGCAAACCGGTTCTCATAAGCTGCCTGTTTTCTCGTCGGGCCATAGGCTCATCAAGTCCCTCGAACTCATGCGGATTTTCCGACTCGGGCACTAACATATCAATTAGCCCGATGCTGGCAATGCCAATAAAGAAAACAGCCAAACCCCAGAACTCGCCAACAACCTCTATTGCATCCGGCAGAAGTTCCATAAAAGATATATAAATCATCACGCCGGCTGATAAACCCAGAGAAAATGATAGATAAGTTATTTTGGGTTTTTTAATGAAATAGGCAATGGCGCTGCCTATGCCAGTAGAAAGACCTGCAATTACCGTAAGTAGCAGAGCCAAGCCTATGTTGCCGGATACATCCATATCTTGCTCCAATTGTCTAATGCTATATAATATTAGCTCGTGCATTGAATATGTCGAGGGTTTAATATATTTTGGTTGTCTTGATTCTTTGAAAGAGGAGTAACTTATGGAAAAGATACAAGCTTCAAAAACTCGCCTGCTGACTATTATGGTTATAGTTTTGCTACCACTTTTAACAAGTGGAGCTCAGATTGCTAAAGGACAAGAGGATAGGTTGGCCCCGTTAGAAATTCAAGAGCGCCGGGTAGATAAGAAGAAGGGGAGATTTCTAACGGGATTGGCTGCTGTGCCATTCACCAATGTTACAATTGCTGATGAGTTTTGGAGACCGCGGCTTGAGACTAATCGCAAGGTAACTATCCCCTATGCTTTTAAGAAGTGCGAAGAAACCGGCCGAATCGATAACTTTGCTAAAGCCGCCGGCCTAATAGAAGGAAAATTTGAAGGCATTCGCTTCAATGATTCGGATGTCTTCAAGGTCATAGAAGGAGCAGCATACTCGTTAAGCCTTTACCCCAATCCGAAGCTCGATAAATATCTGGATGATGTGATTACCAAAATCGCTGCGGCTCAGGAGGACGACGGCTACCTTTACACCTGTAGGACAATCGACCCAAACAACTTACCTCGCGGAACAAAAGTCGGCCGTTGGTCTTACCTTGTTCAAAGTCATGAGCTTTATAATGTTGGGCATATGTACGAGGCGGCTGTGGCACACTATCAGGCTACGGGCAAGCGGACATTCCTTGATGTAGCGACCAAGAACGCTGATCTGATTGACCTGGTGTTTGGGGCTGGCAAGAAGCGAGATGTGCCCGGCCATGAGGAGATAGAGGTAGGGCTGGTTAAATTGTATCGGGCAACCGGCGACGAGAAGTACCTGAAGCTGGCAAGATTCTTCCTTAATGAGCGCGGACGGGGCAACGGGCGAGAACTGTACGGTGAATACTGCCAGGACAACAAGCCGGTGACTGAGCAGACAGAAGCGGTGGGCCACGCGGTTCGTGCAGGCTATATGTATTGCGGAATGGCGGATGTCGCTGCCTTGACTGGTGACGAGGATTATCTCGATGCTCTCGATCAAATATGGCAAAACGTTGTCTCAAAGAAGCTATATGTCACTGGCGGTATCGGCGCCCGCCGTGGCGGCGAATCATTCGGCAATAATTACGAGTTACCGAACAAAAATGCCTACTGTGAGACCTGCGCCGCTATCGCTAACGCTTTGTGGAACCACCGCATGTTCCTGCTGCATGGCGAAGCAAAGTACATCGATGTCCTGGAACGGATAATCTATAATGGGTTTCTTTCCGGTATTTCGCTAAAAGGTGATAAGTTCTTTTATCAAAATCCATTGGCCAGTGACGGCAAATATCAACGAAGTCCGTGGTTTGGCTGTTCCTGCTGCCCTACGAATATTGTGCGTTTTCTGCCGTCACTTCCCGGATACGCTTACGCATACAAAGATGGCAACATATATGTGAACCTCTTCATCGGCGGAAGCACAACCATCAAGATGGGAAAAAATATCGTTCGCCTAAGGCAGGGGACGCGCTATCCATGGGATGGAGATGTTAGTATTACCGTTGCGCCACAACGCTCAGCGAAATTCACGATTTATATTCGCATTCCCGGCTGGACCCGGAACCAGCCGGTGCCAAGCGATCTGTATCGATATTCGAGAAAAAGCAATGAGAAATTTACACTCAAGGTAAACAGCAAGCCTTTTACTGTGGATATTGATAAGGGCTTTGCCCACGTCCACAGGCAGTGGGAAAAAAGTGATAGGATAGAAATACATTTACCTATGCCGATTAAACGAGTGCTTTCCCATGAGAAATTGAAGGACAA
>CAYNKI010000315.1:0-4169 GCA_964397675.1 uncultured Pirellulales bacterium | reverse complement strand
GAAATACGTTCTCTATCCTATTTCTCCGCGTTCTTTGCGAACTCGGCGGTTAATGAAAAACAAACCCAATTCAAAGCCAAACAAAGGGCGGTTTGCTAAAGTCGCAAAAAATTCAAGTATTCGCACTTACAGGTGCAGGCAGGCAAGTGAAAGGCTTACATCCTCTTATAGCGTGGTCCGCCGCCGCCTTCCGGAGCCGTCCAGCGGATATTATCGAAGGGACACTTTATCTGGCATGTCTTACAGTGCAGACAGTTTGATGGATTGGCAGGCTTTACCTCATCATGGATCGTCTCATATACTCCCGCGGGGCAGAACGTGATACAGGGACTGTTAAATCTGGGTGTGCATTCGGTTCTACAAACGGCTGAATCCAAAATAGTCAGATGTGATGGCTGGTCTTCGCGATGCTGGGTTGCTGCCGCCGCGGTAAAGGTGTCTTTATCAAATTGTTGGTTGGGATTGAGCCTGTACCGAGCGATGGTCATTGCCTCGTGGTCTTTTTCAACCTTAAACTTCGGCAGCAAATTGCCAAAAACTGACAGTGGTATTCCCTGCGATGGCCCAAAGTTCGTAATTGTCTGCCGGATGTTCCTCGCCAACTTCATCTCCTCCATAACATTCGATTGCTCAATCATCTCGGTGTATTTCACCGCCGCCTTCTCAGGCTCATCCAGAGTCTCAACTATAGCTTTTGCCGCCTGCATCCCGGAGTCAATGGCATTGTGCAGGCCCTTGATTTTGAGCACGCTTGTAAAGCCGGCGCTGTCGCCCAGAATCATTACGTTGGTTTTGCCTATACTTGCTGTTTTTGGGTCTCTCGGGATGGAGTAGTATCCGCCTTCAGGAATCATTTTCGCGCCGGCCTCAACGACCGCACCTCCATCGATGAATTGCCTTACGAAGCGATGGTTCTTGAAATTTGTCAGCGCATCCTGCACGCTAAAGTCACAGTATTTCCAGTCGGCACCGACAATCATACCGACGGATAGATGATCCTGGGCACCGGCATAAACAATGCCGCCGCCGAACATTGCCGGGCCGACAATCGGTGTCCAGATTGGGTAGCCCATAGCATGAACGACTCGGCTTGAGCTGAACTTATTGTATTGTTCAGGACTTATTTTTATAAGCTCCTTAACGCCAACCGAATACAGTTGTGGGCTTTGTCTTTGCAGATTTGCCTTCTCCACGAATTTTTCCGTTACAAGCCCATCGCATCCTTCGGCAAGTACTACAAAGCTAACATTTATTACTTCGCCTTCGACGTAGTTGGGTTGTTTGTTACCTTCTTTATCAAGACCCTGCTCGACGAGTTTGACACCGATCGCCTTGCCGGATGATTCATCAAGAATGACATCTTCAGCCGCAAAGCCGGTCAGGACCTCGGCGCCGAGGTCTTTTGCAATCTGGCCCATCCATTTGGTCAGCTTACTTATCGATACAGAATAGTCTCCCGTGTGTAACATGTGTCCGAATCCAAGGCCAAAGGTCTTGCCCCACTCAACCGCAAAGGAGATATTGAGCGCCAGCTTCTTGCCTAACAAGAACATTATGTCGTCTTTATCAATCACATTCGCCAATACTTCCTGGGCAGCATCGCTATCCTGCCATCCCGGCACAGCCACATCAAGCAATGTATGTAACGGCTCGGGTTCTAAAACGGCACCGGAGAGAGTGTGATTGCCCAGATCGGCTGATTTTTCTATGACACAAACGTCAATATCGGGCTTTTCAGTTTTGAGCTGTATCGCAGTGGCCAGGCCCGCTGGACCTGCCCCGACTACCATTACTGATACCTTATTGTAGTATTTATCGTTTGACACTTATATCAGGAAGCTGCAAACCAAATAAACTGCGGCCGAGAGCATAAAAATAAACAACTTAGCACCTTCGGATAAGAATGTCAACAATAAACTTCTTCTGACGGCCACCGGTCAGCTAATAGCGCTGGGAGGCTTCTGCGCCGCATAAAATTTCAATGATCTGCCAAAAGGCTATGATGAGTCATAGTATCGCTGTTCGAGGTCTTGCAGTAGCTGGGGGAGTTTTTTCTTGGAGCAGGCTTTTCGCATGATGACGCGGTGGTGGATAGTATCTCGCTGGCTACTCCAGGGAATTCCTTCCGGTTGCCCTTCACAAACGCCTTTCGTTTGTCCGAAATCCACAGACGAACAGGAAGACCCAATCACTGAGCCCATTGTCGGGCATGAATAATCAGCCGACGTACCTCGGCGGACGAACTAGCTATCAGGGACTCGGCAAACCATACACGTTTACAACGTAACTCCCGCACAACAATAGAGGGTTTCGTGGCCTTTCTCTGGCTGCAGGCCCTCGATGCAGAGAACCAAATCATCAACATCGCGGTATTCATCGGCCAGGATCTTTGGGTACTGTTCTTGTGCAGCCAACATGGTCTGGTAGCGCTGAATCGAATTTTCGATAGCGTCATCCGAGAGATCTATTTGGTAGCTATCCCCAAGCTCAGCTCGAATCTGAGCCACAGACCAATGACGAGCAAATCGGCGATGACCTATCCAGGCGAAGACATCCCAGTCGATCACCCACCACGGCATGGTAATGCTGTACTCTGCTTCTGGACAACGAACCAATCGGCTTATCAGATGCAAGGGACCACGAAACGAGTACACCCGATGATGGCAACCAATACGGAAAACCCTTAGCTTTTTAACGGATCATTGAAAAAAAAACGCAAATTCATCTTTTTTTTGAGTAAGGTTTTTTGTAAAATTAAATATATTAGAAAAAGTCTTTATGTGTTTTTTCAGAAGGACTGGGATGAGAAAGGAGGTAGGGCCAAAAAGAATTGAGAATTCAGAAGCATGCCCCGAGTACAGTCGAGGGGTCAGAATTCAAAATTATTCTAAATTCTACATTCTGTATTCTATTTTGATGTGCCCCGCTCTGCCAAAGCGCCCATCGTGGCTTGGGCCCGCCGAGACAGGCTTCGCGGAGGCGAGTGGCCAAAGAAAAAGAATTGTTGTTTTAACCTTTGTGAAAGGAGGAAATGGAGATGTGTAAAAAACTCATTAGTTTTAGTGTTCTTGTACTCCTGCTGGCCGGTAGCGTGTACGCGGATCTGCCGGTTACGGATGGTCTTATTGTTGAGTTGCGTGCGGATTCGCTCAGTTATCTGCGGGACGGTGATTTGATCACGTCCTGGTCAGACACAGCCCTGGACGATCCGATTGATGGTACTGTAATGGAATGGGGTTTCGGAACACCGGAGTATGTATCCAATATCAAGCAGCTCTACGACAGACCGGTGGTGCGGTTCAACGGTGCTGAAGGACTTAGCTCAGACCAGTTTGATATTGATCCGGCGGCGGGCGCTACGGTACTGGCGGTATTTACGGGCGACAAGACCGGTGTTTTTCACGAACGTTTGGGGCATTTTGGTGCCCAGAATGCTGCCGGCAGTACCCTGATCTCAATGGATGTCAGTACCGCGAGTGCGGGAGGGGGAGATGATGGTTCCGGTTTCCGTCTCAACAACGGTAAGTCCCTGGCAATCAGTCCCAATCCCCTGGCTGGGGACACTACCAACTTCCATATTGGCGTCTGGCAAGCCAGCCAGGGTCAGCGACACGCGGACCTGGTGTACTATCTGGATGGTGTGCGTCAAACCTTGACTGCAAGCAATCCCGATAACATCATTAACTTCCAGGCAACGGGTAATGTCGTAGCCGTAGGTGCCGGTCATAATCCCGCGGGCGACTATTATACAGGTGATTTCGTAACCGCAGATCTTGCTGTTTTTATTGTGTACAATCGGGTGATTTCTGAGGATGAAGTCGCAACCATGACGGAGTATCTCCGTAAAATGTACATGGAGCCTCCCAACCAAGCCATGAAGCCGACCCCGAGCAATAGAGCCACGGATCAACCCATGGATGTAGATCTGAGTTGGGAAGCGGGCTTGTTCGCGGACACGCACAATGTCTATTTTGGCAGCGACTTTGACGCTGTTAGAAACGCCACACTGGACAGTCCGTTGCTGCGCAGTTTAAAGCAGAGCGAAACCACATTTGACCCCGGATTGCTCGAATTCAGCCAGACCTATTACTGGCGGGTAGATGAAGTCAACGCACCGCCGGACAATACCATATTCAAAGGCGAAGTCTGGCAATTCACAGCCGAGCCGG
>CAYNKI010000314.1:0-4200 GCA_964397675.1 uncultured Pirellulales bacterium | reverse complement strand
GAGGCAAATAGCCGGACCACCGACTGAATTAAGCGACCCAAATATTGTGGAACCTACCTTTGCTCCTTCAGAGATTGGGATATACGTATTTGAGTTGATTGTCAACGATGGGCTTGACGACAGTCTTGCAGATAGTGTTTATATCGTTGTAGGCAGCAATTACATTCCTGTCGCTGATGCTGGATTACCCAGGTATACAGCCGGAGATCCTGTGGTTCTTGACGGAACAAATTCCTATGACCCGGATAACTCAGGCACATTGAGCTACAAGTGGCGGCAGATTTCCGGCCCCACCTTACAATTTCTTGGTAGGAGGGAGGCAAACACCGTCAAACCTACGATTGGCGGATTTACCCAAACGGACATGATTCAGCGATGCGAGTTTGAATTAGTAGTAAGCGATGGTCAGTACAGCAGTCTGCCTGATACAGTCGAAGTTATAATCGTTCCGTTCTTAGGTGGAAACACGATACGATTAGAAAGTAGCTCTTTTGATCCTAACAAGCCGACTGTAATCTATTTCAGCGGAGGAAATTGCGTAGAAGGTACAGGTCGTTGGAATGGACCGGCTTGGCAAGAGCAAGCAAATATTATAAGTTTCTCTTACTATGGGCCGGACAATCCCACAGGCCCACGAACATATACAAGATGTGGCGATGCACTAATCGTTTACCTGTCCAACTTGGCGTCAAACTACAACCAGCCCATTCAGACCATGGGTTTCAGCACGGGCGGCCAGCCCGCTATTGATGTTGCAAATTATTTGAACCGGACCTATGCAGATGCCAGATACGCAGTCAACAGGGTCACTTTTCTGGATGTCGCTTGCAGAAATTATGATTCAAGTGTTGCCGAGTACCTCGCCAGCTCGGTCGATGGAGAGCAATGTTGGTTGGACGCCTACGCAAGCGCCTATGGAGACTCCCATCTAAGTATATTGAATGTTGAATTTCCAGGAGCTGCCCATGGAGTTCCTCGAAGGTGGTACCGAAATTCTCTTGGGTCTGTTGATATGAATCGGTTTAACGGCGGGCTTGTTGCCGGCATATATTGGTCTATAATCGGTCCAGGCAAGAACCTCCAGCTTGCATCAACGCCGGACGAAGAGACCTACAAATTCACTTGGTATGGGTCGGATACTTCCGGCTATATGGATTTCTTCGACGAGTCCATCTATCCTGGCAGGCTGCCTGAGCCAGTTACACTTTTTGGACCTGTCGATGGGGGAGACCCCAATGGCGCAGTCCTAACATGTCTGGAAAGTGAAAATGCCGTCGGTTACCAGCTCTTATTTGGCCCCGACCCCTATCGGGTTATGGACTACAATATTATCTCTGATACTCCAACACCGCCCAATGAAGTCATCACCACATTGCCATTCGAACAGACCTGGTGGACCGTAAGGGCTTATGACCAATATGGCTCGACCATCCATGCCGACCCAGAATTCATCAGTGCCTTTATTTTTTCCTTGCCGGTTGAGAACCTGTCTATGGGTAAAAGATATGGCTATATTCAGGATGCTATTAATGATGCCAACGACGGCGATATGATAGTAGTTAGCCCTGGAATTTATAAGGAAAACATCAATTTCAGTGGCAAGAACTTAACAGTTAGCTCAATAGATCCCAGCGATCCAGACCTCGTGGCCACTACTATTATCAACACCAGCAATCAGGCGGTGACTTTTTCTGGTGGTCAAGATGCAAGCTGCGTGCTGGCCGGCTTCACCGTTACCGGTGGAAATACAGGCATTTACTGCTCGGCTACATCTCCCACGATTACCAACTGCAGGATCGATAAAAACAGTGGTGCCGGTATTAAGTTGTGGGACGCCAGCAATCCAACAATCACTAATTGCATCATTGCAGGAAACGAAGGCGCCGGCGTAGAGATGTGGGCAGAACGGGGGGAACGGTTTGCGAAGTACAACTACGCTACTCTCACCAATTGTACTATCGTGGGAAATTTGCAGCAAGGTATTCTCAGTGGTAAGCCAACAGTGACCAACTCTATCATCTACTTCAACGGCAGCGACTGCAATGATATCCAGATAGCAAGTAATTCTGCCACAGTTATTTATAGCGACGTGCAGAGCGGCTGGTCCCCTTCGACTGGCTCAGGGCAGGCAGATGAAGGCAACATTGATGCCGACCCACTGTTCGCTGATCTCATCAACGGCGATTATCATTTGAAGTCTCAGGCTGGCAGATGGGATCAAACTACACAAAGCTGGATTCAAGATGATGTGACCAGCCCGTGTATTGACGCCGGCGACCCGAATTCAGATTGGACCGCAGAATTATGGCCGCATGGCAAACGCATAAATATGGGTGCCTATGGAGGTACGCCGCAAGCAAGTATGTCTTTATCAACTGTTAACCATTTAACAAAGTAGGAGACCCAATAGGTGGCTACACAGCAAATTATCGAAGAAGGTCTGGAATTTATTCCAAAATTCGATGACAATGGTCTGATACCTGCTATAGCCCAGGATGCAGAGACCGGCCAGATCTTGATGGCAGCCTTTATGAATCGCCAGGCACTTGATTTGACCATTCAAACCGGCTATGCCACGTACTTCAGCAGGAAACGACAAAAACTATGGAATAAAGGCCAAGAAAGTGGCCATGTCCAGAAAGTCCAGCAGATACTCATCGATTGCGACCAGGACTGCCTTGTTCTGAAAGTCATCGTCGATGCCGGCCAATGCCATGTGGGTTACCAATCCTGCTTTTACCGTGCTTTGAAAAAGGGAAACAGTAAAGAGCTGGAATTCATTGCAGAAAAGGTCTATAACCCAAAAGAAATCTACAAAAAATAAAGGCAAATTTTGTAGCTGCGATGGCGTATCTGCTTCACGCAAAAGAACTTACGCATTTCTATATCAAAAGATAAATCCAAAGGCCAAAATTTTTCTTGTTTTTCGCGTTATAATTTGGTAACATATAGGCACTCAATATAAAAAGCAGTCTAAATGAGGAGTGGTAAAAGTTTTTTCGTTTTTCGGCTATTTCCCGTTTGTCATTGTAAGGCGTCTGAAAAGAACGCCAGTCAATTTTGAACATTTTTGTTATTTTGGGAGGACCTAATTATGAAGAGATTTGAACTAATGCTGTTATTGTTTTGCTCGCTGGCATTTCTGTTCGGTGGTGCACAAATCACTGTGGGCGTTACGCCTGCCCCCCCACCGAACGACAACTGCTATAATGCAACGCCGGTCGGTAATGTAACTGACCTGGCATTCGATACTACATACGCTACGTTCGATGGACCAGGCCACTGCATGAACAGCGAGAACAGCCCGAATATCTGGTATTGTTATACTGCCACGTGCACAGGAATTGCGACTGTTAGCTTATGTGGCAGTAATTACGACACCAGGCTCGCCGCCTATCAGGGGTGCGGTTGCTATCCGTCGGCTATCGATATGATCAGATGCAACGACGATTTCTGTGGTTCGCAATCGCAGGTTAGCTTCGGTGTAATCACGGGCCATAAGTACCTGATTGAGGTTGGTGGTTTTCAGGACAAAAGTGGCCAGGGTATAATGAACATCATTTGTGAGCCGGAGTTTTGTCCGCCGGCCAACGATAACTGCTCAAATGCACAACCGCTCGGCGACGTATGGCATCAACCGTTCGACGTCAGGTGTGCGACGTTCGATGGCCCGGGCGATTGCATGACCGGCGCAAACATCTGGTACCGCTATACCGCTCCAAGTACGGCTGTAGTCACCGTTAGCACGTGCGGTAGTGATTTTGACACCGCAATCGCTGTCTACAGCAGCTTTGATTGCTCCCTAACGACATATACCCAAATCGCATGCAATGACGACTTTCCCAGTTGTGATTTGCAATCACAGTTGACCTTCGAAGCTATCAAAGACCACCAGTATCTGATCGAGGTTGGAGGCTACGACGATGAGACTGGTGAAGGTGAGTTAACTATTATGTGCGAGACTGTGGTACCACCACCACCGCCACCGCCGCCAGTGTTCAACGATGACTGCTATTACGCATGGCCGGTCGGTGATGTAACAAACCTGCCGTTCGATACCAGCGAAGCAACATTCGATGGCCCCGGCCTTGGTGATATGACCAGCCCAAATCTCTGGTACTGTTACACCGCTACCTGCTCAGGTGACGCCACCGTCAGCCTGTGTGGAAGCAGCTTCGATACCAAACTTGCTATCTATAA
>CAYNKI010000313.1:0-4207 GCA_964397675.1 uncultured Pirellulales bacterium | reverse complement strand
ACCGTTGATAGTATTTTCAGGCCCCTCATTTGCGTTGTTGGAGCTGGAAGCTGTGGCGTTCACATCCGCAATCGGATAACCAATGGGCTCAGTCGTAAATTGCCAGACTGAAGCCTCATAGGTCGGACCACCATCGTTGGGATCAATTGCATCCACACGCCAGTAGTACGTAGTGCCAAAATCCAAGTCAGGAACGGTTGTTCCGGGCTTGTCGGGATCAAACGAGGTGTCTGTTCCGGTATATATTAGTTCCATATCAAAGTTTGGATTCAATTCATTCGGCTCAGTTCCAAAATAGACATCATAATGACTCGGCGTGTAATTGGACGGAGCTGTCCATTTAAGATCAGTATTACGGAGCACATCGACAGCTCCGTTTGGAGAAGGCCAGACCAACTGTACGGCATCAGGAGTCTTAACAGCAACATTATCAACACAAGTCCTTGTTTTGATCGCCTGTGCCTGGACCAATAACCACAGTGGGTCACCGAATGTGTACCCCGTCCCCGTTGATAATTCCACAACCTGTTCGGAGGTTTCACCTGCACCAAGAGGTGGAATGATCAGATCCGATATCACGATCTGTGTGGCGCCCACCGCAGATTCAAGGGTTGTCGGTGTCTTCGTCCCGGAGTTAGCCGCTAACGATGGGTCACCTCCTACCCATAAGCTGACATACAAACCTCGGAAGGGTTGTGTATCTATATCAAACCTGCTTCCAACCAGAAAACTCACTTCCAGCTGCATCCCCTCTTCCCAGGTGCCGATCTGCTGATAGAACCAGCTTCCATTACCAAGTTCGGCCCAGTTGCTGCCATAAGGAGTCTCAGCGAAGTTGCCACCTTCGGCACTAATATAAGTGTATGATGTACGGTGATACCAACCGGTCCAATCATCTTCAAAACTTGGATTCAGAACTCCCGTTAACTCTGCCTTCACATCTGCTGTCACACACAGCAGCAAAACAAAAGAAGTCAAGAAAATCAATTTCTTAGACATAATAGTCCTCCCTTCTTTCTATAGTTTTGAGTTTTTAGTTATGAGTTTTTAGTTTCTCATCTCAAACAACTTCCAACAAAACAACTAATCAGACTTCCCCCTCCCATGAAGTTCTGTGTTTACTTAACACAACTTTTTAGGATTTGACTCTACCTCCTTCCTTCAAAAACTTAATATTAGCTGTTAATTGAAACAAAAAACCTTGATTCTACAGCAGAAATCTCACCCTACGACCACGCATTTGCTTCATCAAGTATATTTATACCAAATCAGCCACTCAAACTCAAGGAAAATCCTTAAATTCTTAGGAATGGACAGAGCAGCTATTTTACCCAATGCCGATTTACCTATTGGAAAGATCGAATGAGGTAAGCGGGCGTGGTCAAAAGAAAATGAAGCTGCGATTGGGTTTATCGTTGATGGGGTTGACACATCTACTTTGTTGTTATATACTACTATTTTTTGTTTCCTCCTGTTGGTTTTTGCCGGATAGGTGCATAGGTATTTTAAGCGTCATCCGAGTTTTAAAGTGGCGTAAAATGTAGTTTTATTTAAAGGAGATTTTTAGAATGGCAACAAAACAAGTTTACTTTTTCGGTGATGGCAAAGCTCAAGGCAACGCAAAAATGAAAGAGCTTTTGGGCGGTAAAGGTGCTAACCTGGCCGAGATGTCAAGGCTTGGAATTCCTGTTCCGCCTGGATTCACCATTACAACTGAGGTCTGCACTCATTTTATGAAGACTAAGGGCAGGTATCCTGAGGGGCTCGAAGCAAAAGTTAATGCTGCTTTGAAGAAGGTCGAGAGAATCATGTCCGCGCGTTTCGGTGATGTGAAAAATCCTCTGCTTTTTTCTGTGCGCTCCGGAGCTCGCGTATCGATGCCGGGTATGATGGAGACACTTCTTAATGTCGGTTTAACTTCCGCCACGATACCAGGACTCATTGCTAAGGCCGGCAACGAACGATTTGTCTACGATGCATATAGACGCCTTATTATGATGTTCTCTGATGTGGTTATGGAAAAAGCAGCAGGTATTGAGCCCAGAGAAGGCATGGGTATTCGGCATCAGCTCGAAAGAGAAATGCAAAAGATGAAAGACAAAAAGGGCGTCAAGGATGATACCGAGCTGGATGTTAACGACCTGAAAAAACTGGTGAGTATCTTCAAGAAAAAAGTAAAGCAGGTTCTTAAGAAAGATTTTCCGGATGATCCTTACGACCAGCTTTGGGAGTCTATATCGGCTGTTTTTCGGTCATGGAACGGCAAGAGAGCCATGGCTTATCGCAGGATCGAAAACATTCCAGACGATTGGGGAACCGCGGTGAACATCCAGACGATGGCCTTTGGCAATATGGGTGACGATTGCGCAACCGGTGTCGCCTTTACACGCAATCCCGCAACAGGCGAGAATAAATTCTACGGCGAGTTTCTCGTAAATGCTCAGGGAGAAGACGTGGTAGCGGGAACCAGAACACCCCAGGCAATTAATGAAGTCTCAAAGACCGATTCATCCAAACATCTACCTTCTCTACAAGAGCTTATGCCTAAGCTGTACAAACAATTAGCCGACATTCGGACGAAGTTAGAGAAGCACTACCGTGACATGCAGGACGTCGAATTCACCATCCAGAACAACAAACTTTTCATGCTCCAGACGCGGGTTGGCAAGCGAAACGGCATGGCGGCTGTTCGCATGGCTGTGGAAATGTGTAAAGAGAAACTGATCTCTCAAAAAGAGGCTATTCTCAGGGTCAAGCCGGAACAGCTTGATGAGCTTCTCCATCCTATGCTGGACGCTAAAGCCGAGAAAAAAGCCCACAGAATTGCTAAGGGATTGCCGGCCGGGCCGGGTGGCGCAATGGGCCAGATCGTTTTCACCGCTGATGATGCCGACGCCTGGGCCAAAGCCAAGAAGAAGGTCATCCTCGTTCGCGATGAGACGAGTCCGGAGGACGTCCACGGCATGCGCGTTGCCCAGGCGATTCTGACAGCCCGCGGCGGCATGACCAGCCACGCAGCCTTAGTTGCGAGAGGCTGGGGCAAATGCTGTATAGTCGGTTGTGGCGCACTAAATATAGATGCCGTAAAGAAGCTGATGTCTGTAAATGGCCAGACTTTCCGCGAAGGTGATTGGCTCTCTCTCAACGGCACAGCAGGCGCAGTCTACAAGGGTCAGATGAAGCTCATGCCAGTCGATCCCGAGAAAAACGTGCATTACAAAACACTGATGTCATGGGCTGACAAGACCCGCAAGTTGGGTGTTCGCACGAATGCCGACAATCCGCAGGATGCCAAGATGGCCAGGAAATTCGGAGCTGAGGGTATTGGTCTTTGCCGAACCGAACATATGTTCTTTGGTCCGAATCGCATCGCAGCGATGCGGCAGATGATACTGGCCGATGATGAGAAAGGCCGTAAAAAGGCCCTGACAAAACTGCTGCCGTTACAGCGAAAGGACTTCATCGGTATCTTCAAAGAAATGGACGGGCTGCCCGTTACCATTCGCACGTTGGATCCTCCGCTGCACGAATTTCTGCCCAAAGACGGAGTTACTCAGAAAGAGATGGCCAAAAAGATGCGCGTCTCGGTGAAGGACATTAAGACCAAAGTCGAGTCACTGCACGAGTTGAATCCCATGCTCGGCCATCGAGGCTGCCGTTTGGGTATCACCTATCCGGAAATCACCGAAATGCAGGTCCAGGCGATTATCGAAGCAGCTTGTCATGTGGCAAAGCAGGGAGTAAAGGTGTACCCGGAGATCATGATTCCGCTTGTGGGAACCAAAGCGGAATTAGCCCATCAGCGACAGCTCGCGGTAGCCACCGCTAAAAGAGTTATAAAGAAAGCCGGCGTCAGAGTTAAATACCTCGTCGGGACTATGATTGAGATTCCAAGAGCTGCCCTTACAGCTAATGAAGTAGCTGAAGTCGCGGAGTTCTTCTCGTTCGGAACGAATGACCTGACGCAAATGACCTTCGGATACAGCCGTGACGACGCCGGCAAATTTTTGCCGGATTATCTGTCGAAAAAGATTCTTCCTGCGGAGCCGTTCCAGACACTCGATCAGGAAGGTGTTGGCCAATTGGTCGACATCGGCATCCAGCGTGGCAGGTCCAGCCGGCCCAACTTGAAGGTTGGAATCTGCGGTGAGCACGGCGGCGACCCTCGGTCTATTGGTTTTTGCCATCGAGTCGGAATGAACTACGT
>CAYNKI010000312.1:0-4208 GCA_964397675.1 uncultured Pirellulales bacterium | reverse complement strand
GGTCTGTAGAATTTGGCCATTACTAATGCAAGACTCAAAAAAAGGCCCACGAGGGCAATTGTAACCCAGGTCAGAAAGTCGCCGGTTTTAGAACCCAGAATGCCGCTGGCCATACCTCCGCCAAACGCAGCACTCAAGCCGCCACCCTTACCTTTCTGAATCAAAACAACCAAAACCAATACCACAGAGCAAAGAATGAACAGAACGGCGACCACCTTCATAATAAAACTTACTGCTAATAATGGTGAAACAATCATATTTATGCCCTTTTCAATTACACTGCTGCCTGGATTATGGCAAGAAAATCCTCTGCATTCAAGCTTGCTCCACCAATCAGCAGCCCATCTACATCTTGTTGATGCATCAAATCCACTGCATTGGCTGGCTTTGCCGAACCGCCGTAGAGGATGCGGATTTCCTCAGCAAGCTGGTCATCATACATATCAGCAAGCAACTTTCGTATAAAATCGTGTGCTTCCTGGGCTTGCTTAGGCGTGGCTGTCCTACCCGTCCCAATAGCCCAGACCGGCTCATAAGCCATGGTTACCGCTGAGACCTTTTCGATACTTAAGCCATCCAGACAGTTTTTAATCTGCCGACTTACTACCTGTTCGGTTTGTCCAGCATCCCGCTCTGCCAGCAGCTCACCTACACACAATATCGGCAAAAGACCGCCTGCTATGGCAGCAGCAACTTTCTTATTTATCAATTCGTCAGTTTCACATATCACGTGCCTGCGTTCAGAATGCCCGCACAAAACGTAACTGCAACCAATATCTTTAAGCATTAATGCGCTTATTTCACCAGTAAAAGCACCTTTTGATTCAAAATAAACATCCTGGGCGCCCACTGCAATGCTCGATGCGCTAAGGGCTGTGGCTACAGACTGTAGATAAATAAAAGGCGGACAGACCGCTATAGTAACGCTATGGCCTGCTATCTCCGAAGAGCCAGAGGCAATGCGCTTCGCCAGTTCCACACTGGTGTGACTATCAGTGTTCATTTTCCAATTACCGGCCACAAATGGCTTCTTCATAAAAACTCTCCTAACCCGGACGAGCCAGAATCAAACAGGTTGTACCAAGTTAAACAAAATTTCACTCTTAAGTGCATAAATAATTAATCGGGAAATCCATTTTGGCGGAGGCGCCTGCCAACTTCTCTGAGAGTCTTGATGTCCTCAGGATGGATGGAGCCATCTCCCCGCGGCCCGATATTCAAAAGCATATTTGCGCCAAGTGACCGGGCCTTTTCGTAAAGGAACATAATTTCATCGGCGGTTAAATGACGTGCCGATTCATCGTTTATCCAGCCGCTGGGTTTGCCGACTCCGTCCCTGTTTGCGCACTGCTGCATTACGGTATTGATCTCCGCGGGTTTGTTTTTGAAATATTTCTTCCATCTTGCGCGGTGTTTTCTTTCCCATCTTTGGCACTTGAGCTCCCATCGCTCCTGCCGTTCTTTCGTGTCCCACTTGATTGGTGTTGGAAACAGAAAATGCTCAGGAGTTATAAAATCTTCCTCTCCGATGGCACCATCCTTAAAGGAAATCAAACACTGTGGCTGCAATGAACGAACCAGAGCATACGTCTCAGACAGCCTGGTATAATATTCGGGATTACCGTAATAGTTACCTATTCCATCAAACCAGATACCTGCGATCGGTCCGTACTGTGTGAGCAATTCACGTAGTATGGTGTGATTGTGTTCTATGTGCTCATCGTCTGTACGTGCTGTTGCGGGCGGGACATAAAGGAAGAGTCCCAGATTTCTTTTTTCGCACGCTTTAGCCAGTTCGCTAACTAAATCGCGTTTTGCCGGCGAGTTAAGACTTGTAAAATTCGTTACTTTCGTATCGTACATGTACATTCGGCCAAGATGCTGCGTTGTAAATGTCACGTATTTCATTTTGGCAGCTATTGCTAAATCACAGATCGCATCAGCATTAAATTTTCGAGCATCGAATCTGTCGAACAGCTCCTCGTTTGCATTGTCGTTTCCTTTGTCCTTAACCATCCTGAGGTATTCGGCCTTGCCTTGCTCACAAAGGCTGGCAAGTGCATAATGTACAAACAATCCGAACTTCGCATTCTTGAACCATTGCATCGCTGCCTTATGGGGGTCCTCGGCATACAGCCTCTCGTAACCATTTAGGTAAGATGGCACATGCGCATTGCACACGGGCAATCTTATGTCACCCTGACAGCCCCACACAGTCAGCAATACTGACACACCTGCTGTGCTTTTTAGAAAATCACGACGATTCATAATAATTACACCGGCCTAATAGCATTCTGAAATAAAATCAACAGTTAGAGCAATTCGGTTGCCCTCGGGAAACTGCCTAAAGTTGAAAGCTGTAAGCAATGCTTACGAGACTCTTGAAGTCCTTTTTGGACGTGCTCGTCCGTCCTGTGGCCTATCAAATCCACAAAGAAATAGTATTCCCACTGCCTTTTCTTGCTGGGCCTGGACTCTATATTAGTTAGGTTTATATTGTATTGTTTGAAGACATCGAGCACATCTGCCAGGGCGCCGGCCTTATGAGCGGTACTAAACAATACGGCGGTCTTGTCTTCGCCGGTCGGCTTTGCATCTTCCCGGCTGATTACCAAAAACCTGGTTATATTATTAGCAATATCCTCGATATTTTCGCAGCCAATCTGTAGTCCGTACAACTCTGCAGCTACCTTGGAGCCGATTGCTGCGGCATCCGGTTCGGCAACAGCCATTTGGGCGGCTTTAGCGGTAGAAGCAACCGGAACAGTTTGCGCATCCTTAATAGTGGCACTCAGCCAGTTTCGGCACTGGGCGAAGACCTCCGGCTTTGAATAAATCGTCTTGACTTTTGCCAGCGGGCAATTCGCCAGAAGGCTGTGATGAATTGCCATTAGAACCTCAGCGCAGACCTTCACGTCCGAATCTATAAATGCATCAAGCGTCTCAATCACACCGCCGCCGGTGGTATTTTCGACGGGCGCAATGCCTAAATCACAATGACCTTTGCTTATTTCTTTAAAAATACTCTTAATATCTGCCAACGGCTCATATTCAACGCTCTGGCCAAATTTTAGCATAGCTGCGGTGTGACTGAAGCTGCCGTCAGGGCCAAGATAGCCGATTCGTAACGGCTTTTCCAACACAAAAGAGCCGCTCATTAACTCACGCCAGATGGCTACAAGGCACTTATACGACAGCGGGCCCTTATTAGCCAGGGAAATTTTGGCCAAGACCTCTTTCTCGCGGTCCGGGGCGTAGACGGCTTTATCAATCTTGTTCTTTAACTTGCCTATCTCTACTACAACTTGCGCACGCTCATTGAGCAACTGTACCAGTTGATAGTCGATATCGTCTATGCGTTTTCTTAGTTCTTCAAGCGACATAAATAAAAGATTATAAAAAGCAAATTCCCACTTTTAACCACCATCGGCAATTTTTTCATAAAAACTATGACTTTTAACAGAATTTTGTCCTTGCGTCAATAAATTTGGCTGATTATAGAGTATTTTGCGAAACAATTAACACGAAAAATGCAAAATGCACTAAAATATACAATTTTCAGGACGAAGTGGGGCTATTTTGGCCTTGCAGGCACCAAATACGTCCTTTGCCGGACCTGCCTGCCTCTATCCGAGCCTGAAAAGGTCAAATCGCAACTTTTGAAAAATCTTCCGCTGCTGAATCGGGAATCGAGCATTAAGCTCGACAAGAATTTTTTCCGGCCGATTCAGAAAAAAATAACCGCTTATTTTGAAGGTACTTACGTAGAATTTGGCCCGGATATTCCCATTAAGCTGGATGGACTTAGTCCGTTTTGTAGCTTGGTTTTGACCGCCTGTATAGATATAATTTTCGGCCAAACAATAAGCTACGTAGGATTAGCACAGAAGATAGGCCAATCCACCCCGATGTACATCGGGACCAGCGCTGTTAGAAATTCTACAAAGGGGCGTAAACCGCGGAGAGGGAAAATTTCTAAAAAGGCCCGAGCTGTTGGTAATGCACTTGCGAAAAATCCAATGCCGTTGATTGTTCCCTGCCACAGGGTAGTCCGTAGCAATGGCAAGATCGGCGGTTTCTCTGCCCCCGGAGGAATGAGCATGAAAAAACGATTGCTTGAGCTTGAGCGTGCGTAACCGTTCAGGCCTTTTAGCTGGCCTGAGGTAGAAGTGATGGAGTAGGAGTTTGGAAATAGTAAGCACTCAATG
>CAYNKI010000311.1:0-4218 GCA_964397675.1 uncultured Pirellulales bacterium | reverse complement strand
TTTCAGGAGCCGATGACCAGTCTCAATCCGGTTTATAGCGTAGGCAATCAGATTGCCGAAGCTGTTAAACAGCATCAGAGAAAAAGTGCCCGACAGGCATGGGCCGATGCCGTTGAAACACTTAATAAAGTCGGCATAGCTGACCCGGTCCATAGGGCGAGGGACCCCATTTCGCAAAAGATGGCGAAATGGGAACCCGCGAAAATGTATCCGCATCAGCTCTCCGGCGGGATGCAGCAGCGGATTATGATAGCCATGGCGGTAAGCTGTAAACCGGCACTATTGATAGCTGATGAGCCGACCACCGCGCTGGATGTAACGATTCAGGAACAAATATTGGATTTGCTCGACAAACTGCAGGAGCAGAGCGGGATGAGTATCTTACTAATAATGCACGACTTAGGTGTCGTTGCAGAACGAGCTGAGGAAGTTGCCGTAATGTATGCTTCGCGGATAGTAGAATTGGCCGATTCACAGAGGCTTTTTGCAGAACCTTATCATCCCTACACACGAGGATTGCTACAGTCCCGATGCACATCGGGATTGGGCCTATCAGCCAAGCGTCTACAGACTATTCCAGGAACAGTTCCACAGCCATTACATTTTCCGAACGGCTGCAAATTCCATCCTCGTTGTCGAACTGGCTGTAATGATAACAGGTGTCAGACAGTTGAGCCTGCGCTGAGGCAAGTTCAGCCAGGGCGGTGGGTTGCCTGTTGGTACGCGAAAGACCAGCTATAGGCAGTCAAGTATGAAATAAGAAATTTTGTAATTTTACTCTTTGACAAGTGAAGATTCCTCAGGATTAATTGGGACGACCTTCTGGTAGATAGTCGCGTTTGTCTGTTAAGATTCGCCAAGTGATTTGGCACAGTTTAATAGAGACAGCAGTGATAGCGGCTTTGTGCTTGAGGCCATCGGCACTTTTTCGCAGCCAGTAGTCCCTTATTTCACCTTCTCGATAAACGGCTTGAAGAGCCACATGAAAAATTGGCAACGCACAAACAGTACCGCGGTTCGTTCTAGGACTTCGATGCTGGAACCAGGCTGTTTGTTGGCTGTTCCGTTTGTTTGCATGGACGAGCAGCCGACACAGTTGATCAAGGAAACGCGTAGGAAAATAGCCGTCGAACCGGGCAAGCCGGAACGTGTGGATTATGAATATGAACGTAATGGCACAGCAGCGAATTTTATGTTTACTGAGCCTTTGGGTAGTTGGCGTAAAGTTAATGTTCGTCAGTGTAAGACATCGATTGATTGGGCGTATGAGATCAAAGAATTGCTAAATGAGGATTAATCTGAACACGCATAAGGTTGCATCACTTTATGAAGCGTTTGAACCGAAACAAGCACGACAACTCGCCGAACGCCTTGAGATACATTATACACCGAAGCATGGCAGTTGGCTGAATGTGGCAGAGATAGAACTGAGCGTATTGACCAAACAATGCCTTGCTCGTCGGATAGCAGATATAGAAACGTTACGGAAAGAGGCAAAAGCATGGTACAGCGATCGCAACGCTGGGCAAAAGTCGGTTGATTGGCAATTTACAACCCAAGATGCCCGCATCAAACTGAAACGTCTCTACCCACAAATTAAAATGACATAAGGTACTAGTCCATCCGTTCTCAACTTATTGATATCAAAGCAGCCGCCAAGGCAGGATGGCACCAATCGAGGCAAAACAGGATTCCCAGCCAGAATACAAGGCTCTCGATCAAGAGGCCGTACCGGCGCCTCAATAAGCCGCACCACCCGTTTTTGCCCTGAAAGTCATGAAATTATTAATGAGCAAAGCTGTGAATCCTGCGAAAAATATCGCCACTGGCCTGAGGGTACAGATGAAAAACCAAAGGAGTGCTGGTATGACTGGCAGGACAGACAAAGCTTTGATGAATGCGAGGATGATAACGAACAGGAAGAATAAACGTAGTTTGCTGCATGCCCCTTGTAAGAATCATTACCTATTAAGCCTCTTATATTTATAGAGGCAGCACAATATCTGCGACTTGACGAAACCGGAAATCACACTCCACAAACAGCGATTCGTACATTGAATTATTGGCGATATCGGGGCCAACTTAGAGCCACGAAGTTTACCAGACGCGTCTGGTATTTGAGAGAAGAGCTTGAAAAGTTTTTCAAGAATAAAACGGAGCAGTAAATGGCTATATGCAATTCATTAGATTTACACTTGCGCTGCCAGCCTTCTTAGGACACAGGAACATATACGCGCCCTGAATTGTACGCCAATCCTATTATTTAACACTTGAAAAGTCAATGATTTATGTTAAAATAAACCGCTTGAAAGAAATGGCAAAACAAGTGGCTATAATCCGATTAACGATGCGATTAAAACAACCTTGACGGGTCATTTTGCACTTAGAAAAATCAATGAGTTAAATCTTTTGAAATATTTTTAAAACGAAATTGAACTGAAGGATGAAAAGTCAGTAATCTTGGCAATTGGAGCAAAGAAAATGAAAAAGAGTGAAATTACAAGACGCGATGCCTTAAAAGTAATGGGACTTACCGGGATTGCAACGATTGCGCCAGGGATAGCTTATGCGGATAGTGAGAGAAAAAACCAAAAGCGTCCTAACTTAATATTCATACTCACTGATGATCAGAGATACGATGCTATGGCGAATATGGGACGTTTTCCATGGTTAAAAACTCCAAATCTGGATCGACTTGTAGATGAAGGTGTGCGATTCGATAATGCTTTTGTAACAACTTCTCTTTGCAGTCCTTCTCGCGCAAGTTTTCTAACCGGCTGCTACGCTAATTGTCATGGTGTAATTATTAACGGAACGTTGGATCCCAAACCTGAAATCCAAACATTTCCTCAGGTCCTTCAAAAAGTCGGCTATGAAACGGCATACGTCGGAAAATGGCACATGGCACCGGGAGACCACGCTCGTTCCGGTTTCGATTATTGGGTCAGCTTTAGCGGCCAGGGACAATACTACGATTGTCAGATGAATAAAAACGGTGAGAAGTTCGTTGCAAAAAAATACATCACGGATGAACTGACCGAACACGCCGTTGAATTTATCAACAAAGAACACAAAAAACCTTTCATGATTTATTTAAGCCACAAAGCAGTTCATGGTCCTTTCACTCCAGCCGAGCGTCATAAAGACCTTTACAACGACATTGAATTGGAGCCCTTGGACGACCCAAACGACGTCGTCGAAGACAAACCTAAATGGATGCAGGCAGCAATGAAAAAGGGACGCAAAGATGAAAAAGTCGCACCTCCAAGAAAAATGATTAAAGATTACTTACGTGGAATATCTGCGGTTGACGATGGAATAGGCAAAATTCTCGACACACTCGAAGAAAAAGGCATTCTCGACGACACTGCCATTGTTTTTGCAGGAGACAACGGTTTCTTTTTTAGTGAACATGGCGGACTTGGAGATAAAAGAAAAGCCTACGAGCAATCCATAAGGATTCCTTTGATAATGCGTTATCCTCGAATGGTTAAAGCGGGGACAAAAAATTCCGGTCTCGTACTCAATATCGACCTTGCGCCAACTTTTTTAGAACTCGCTCAGGCCGAAATTCCACCAACAGCACAGGGTAAAAGTTGGATGAGCGTTTTAAGCGGTAAAGAGAAAGGACGCGAGAGTTTCCTTTACGAATATTACGACGAACACATCTATCGTAACACTGACCAATTTAAATCCACCCCAACATCTATAGCGATTCGTACAAAAAGATGGAAACTTATTACTTTTCCGGAACTTGAAGACGAGATAGATGAGTTATACGACCTTCAAGACGACCCCGGTGAACTTAGAAACCTTATAAAAAAACCTGAATATGCACCACAAGTTCGCCAGATGCGCCAAAGACTTGAAGGAATTAAAAAGCAAATCGGTTACGTAAAACCAAAACCGATAGAAACAGAAAAATAGAATTCTGTCGCCTCCTGTGGTGGCTAATCTCTAATATTTTTTTTATGGTCTGCTCCACGAAAATTGGATCCAAGCTTGGAGAGCAAGCACCGTGAGCTTTTCAAAGAGACCCGGCGTTGGTGCATGAATCAAACATAAGATGCAACGCGCTCCCTGACAACGAATTTAACAAACCTGATATGATTCTGGCCTACCTATTTCAAGCATCCTATTCAAAATTGAACAACCAATCAAGGCTTCCCGTTCCTGAGCTTCACCATGCTTGGATCTCAGTCGCCCTCCAATGATTCG
>CAYNKI010000310.1:0-4244 GCA_964397675.1 uncultured Pirellulales bacterium | reverse complement strand
CCGGCAGACGTTGATTCAGTTAATAAACTGTTAGCAAGTCACGACATCAGCTCCAAGGATTATGTTGTTTTTGTACCCGGCTCGGCTCACAGCGACAAATGTTGGCCGGTCGAACGCTTCGCTGCCCTAACTGACAGAATCTCATCAAAATTCGATTTGCCAATAATTGCCGTTGGAACGGAATCTGTAAATAGCATAGTTGACCGAATAAAAGGCAAAACCAGCGTTCCGATAGTAAACTTTGCCGGTCAAACCTCTCTTAGCGAACTTGTAGCTTTGCTAAAAGCTGCTAAATTAGTAGTAAGCAATGACACCGGCCCAGGCCATATCGCTGCCGCTCTGGGCACGCCTTTGGTTATGATGTTTAGCTGGTCGAATCCAGCCAGGATAGCTCCTTATGGAAGGCCTGAATGTATGATAGCCCGCGAGCCTTACAGCAGGGGGGCTAAGATAAAGAGCGCTGCCCCAAAACACAGCGTCAGAACAATCACCGTTGATGAAGTTTTTCAAAAGGTATGTGAGCAAATGAATTCGTAGTGCGTAGTGCGTATATCGTATTTCGTATTTGCTTTTGCACAATGAGCATCACATAAATTTGTCCCGAACGCAACCAAAGGAGAACACAGAGAAATGATCGATTCTTGATGCTTGATGCTCGATACTTGATGCTTGTTGTCATTGCGAGCAAGGCGCGGCAATCTCACTTCTTGTCATTCCGCACTCGATGCGGAATCCACAAGCGAGATAATAAATTTGTCGAAAAATCAAAACGCGATATAATAAGCGATTAAAATAAGCCGGCTGCACTTGGACGTTGAATATCCGGCGCCGCTGAGCTTGGAGTTATGCGGAAACCGTATAAAAAATGCGTGGAGATAAAAAATTTTAAGAAGAGGTTTGACCATGAGTGAGACGAAACCGACCCTTGAAGCCGTCTTTAAAACGAGCGGAATACCCACCTACACCTTTGTAGAGCCAAAAAAATACCCAAATATTCTTCTCAGTTTGCGAACGGCTGGGCGCTGCTTAGTTGTAGAGGGTCCTTCTGGAATTGGAAAGACCACGGCTGTCGAGAATGCCCTTCGAAAAATAGGCATTTCAAAACAAACCACGAAGCTATCTGCGAGGAGAACGGAAGACGTAGAGTACATCGAAATCCTACCCGAAACATCGAAAGCAGGAATTGTTATGGTTGATGACTACCATCGACTGCCAAGCAAGGGTCAATCAGCACTGGCGGATTATCTCAAAGTACTTGCAGATACAGAGGACACAGGAACCAAAATCATAATTCTGGGAATTAACCGTGCTGGTGACAGCCTCATTGAGTTTGCTCCCGATCTCGTGAACCGCATCGACGTGGTCAGATTTGAAACAGAGCCGGACGATAGAATCGAAGAATTGATCCATAAAGGGGAAGAGACTCTCAACATACGTCTAAACGTCACGGACGAAATAGTAGAGGCTGTAGGGGGAAGTTTCTACTTAGCGCAAATGCTTTGCCGAGAGATTTGTTTGGCAGCTAATATACTGGAGAAGCCTGATGAGCCAAAAACGCTTGATATAAGCTTCGAGTCGGTGAGGTCAGAAGTATGGAACCGATTAGGTATGTCATTCCGAAAGCGTTGCGAGCAGTTCTGTAGAGGTACAAAACTGAGGAAGGAGGGCAGAGCTCCATATCTTCACATTCTGAACTGGCTTGCGATGGGAGAAATGTGGACACTTGACCTAAGAGAAGCCATCCGGCGCCATGCTGAATTGCGAGGCAGTGTTGGGCAAGTAGTGGATAAAGGATTTCTTAAGAGCCTAATCGAGTCAGATAGCGAAATTCGTCAAGTTTTACATTTCGATGAGAAGTCTGAACTTCTTACGGTGGAGGACCCACAGTTCTTATTCTATATCCGTAACGTCCCCTGGCGCCAATTCACCAGGGAAGTTGGCTTCATTTCTGTTGACTTCGAAAGACGTTACGATTTCGCTTTGTCTTTTGCTGGTGCAGACCGGGATGTCGCTGAGGCCCTCTTCAAAAACATAAGTGAAAATGAGGTGGAAGTTTTTTACGACAAAAACGAGCAGCACAGAATTCTAGCCGAAGATGTTGAAGAATATCTGCGTCCAATCTATCAGACCGAGGCGCAATTTGTGATTGTTCTGCTTGGTCGCGAATATCCAAAACGCATTTGGACGAAAATCGAATCAGATGCATTCAAAGAGCGCTTCGAGGATGGAAGTGTCATTCCAGTCTGGTTTGCTGATGTTGATGAAAGCATTTTTGATACAACGCGCGAAAAAGCAGGTCTCTCATTTGACCGCTGCAAGGATTTCAAGGACCAAATCGAAGAGCTTACTCAGGTACTTATAAAGAAGCTGGCAGAATCTCGGTGACGCATGAATAATAATCATCAAGTAAAAAAACTTGCAAAATGATTGGTACATCCACCTATAAATGGCTGTGGACAGTGCACAGAAAAAAGAATGTAGGAGGGGCTTGAAGCCATGCTGCTATTATTGTTTTATATCTTGAAGTAGCACAACCATCCTAGTTGTGATTACATTTTCACAAGCTGGAAGCTTGTGCTACATTGAGTATCGAGCATCCCTTCGACTAGCGCTCCCACCTTCGCAGAAGCTTCGGTAGGCAAGCAGGGCAAGCGAAAAAGGATTTTGCTTGAAAATTAAGCCGTTTTCGGGTATAATATGTATCGAACATAGGATAGTTCATAGTTCGTAGTTCATGGTTCGTAGTTCATAGACAATAGCATATCGTAAACTTGTGCCCGCGAAGGCGGGTATCATCAATAGTTAAGATAGGTACAAAGTGGCAAAGGTACACAGGCACATAGTAATTCAGCAACAACTTTGTCCCACTGGACCTCTGTGCCTTTGTTCCTTTGGACCTTTGCTCCTTCAAAATCGACGCCGATTTTGACTACTTTTATGCAAAACAAAGCCAATTTACAAAAAGCCAGAATTAACGTAAGGGTATATTTATAAAAGGATTATGGAAATTTTAGCAATATGAGATTACGTAAAAACAAAGCCAAACAAAGCCAATTTCAAAACAGAAGACAGAGGACAGAAAACAGATGACAGATAATAAATGACATAAGACTGCCCTGAGCGAATTCGAAGGATTGTCCGATACGCTTTGTAGAAAAGCTCTTTTACAAGTTAATAGTCGGGACTCCGGTCGGTATGACACGGACAAATAGTATCAAATATCAAGCATCGAGAAATGCTTCTTCAGGAACTGTACCATCTCATCAACCGACTCGGTCTGTGGCGACGTATAGTCTGTGTCCAAGCGTCGAATACACTCAATGCCTAATTTGTCCATCTCTTTTTTCAAGTGTTTGCCGAAGTTTGGATGGTGGATATTGCCGGGCTTGCTGTTTCCGGCAAAATGATATACAAACACCGGCGGATCGTCCTTAGTGAGATGGTTTATCGGGGAGGCATCTTTGAGAAGCGCATCCAGCTTTTCGCCCACTTCATTTTCGTCCCAGTTCCAATCTTCCGGCAGATTATAAAGAGGCTTAAGAGCCACATGGTCATACGCATTTCCAGGGACAATTTTTTTAATCTGGCGCGGGTCATAAGTATCCTGTGCATTAAAGGGAAGCGCACAACTCAGTCGTGTGGATTCATGCTCTACCGGGTCTTTGCTTTTTGGCTTGGCCATATCGTCATGGAAGGCCAGCCACTGAGAAATGCCGGATCCTGCAGACCCACCATAGGCGGCAAGTCGTTTAGGGTCGATGTTCCACCGGTTGGCATTTCTACGAATATATTGGATAGCCCGCGCGCAGTCGTGCATCTGAGCAGGATAAGGAACCTCACCGGTAAGTCTGTAGTTAATTGAGGCGAATGATATCCCCGACTGCAAAACTCGCTCGAGCATGTACTGGTTCACGCGGGACTTGTCACCACCCCTGAATCCACCACCGTGGATGTATACCACAAGAGGCGTGGGATTATCCGACTTGGCAAGCCATAGGTCAAATTTATTGAGTTTATGCTGCCCGTAAGAATAGTCCTTGACATCTGCTACTCGACGTCTTTTCTGTTTGTTGTTGGGCTTCAACTTGGATGGTTTTCGGCTACTGCCCTCACATCTAACCACAGCCGGTGATAAGACACCGACACCCAAGGCTTTCAAAAAGTTACGTCTACTTAGTGGGACCATAAATATTCTCCTTTCTTTTATTGGATTGAGCCGGTTTTACTAATTACCTCGATACATC
>CAYNKI010000309.1:0-4248 GCA_964397675.1 uncultured Pirellulales bacterium | reverse complement strand
AAATGTCTGATGAAGAATATTATGTTGGCTCAACCAACGACCTGAACAGGCGAATGGAAGAACATGCAAGAGGACGTGGAGTTTCGACAAAGTGGAGGCTTCCGGTGGCACTGGAAGCTTATATCGCAGTTAAGTCAGAGGAGACAGCGAGAAGTCTTGAGAAATATTTAAAGACATCTTCTGGAAAAGCTACTCTGAGGAAAAGAATTTTACCCGACGAAGCGTTAGCGTAGTCGGGCCCGCCCTCTCCGTTAGATGCAGGAATTTAGGAATGGAGACTTACAAATGAAACGACGTGATTTTATAAAAGCTGTTAGTGTTGGCGCTGCAAATGTGGCTTTATCAGGATGTGTAGAGTCACTTCAACATATTGGGTCTGGAGCGAGCAGTGGAAGGCCGAATATTGTTTTTATTCTGGCCGACGACCTGGGCTACGCGGAGCTTGGCTGCTATGGACAAAAGAAAATAAGGACTCCCAATATCGACAAGCTGGCAGCACACGGCATGAAGTTTACTCAGCACTACTCCGGCAGCCCTGTATGTGCACCATCGCGTTGTACTTTTATGACGGGCAAACACACCGGCCATGCGCAGGTCCGTAATAACAAACAGGTCGGCGGTAAAGAAGGTTGGGAGTTAGGCTCAACAATCGGTGGTCAGTGGCCACTAAAGGCCGGCACCATCACGGTAGCTAAGATTCTAAAAGACGCCGGCTACACCACCGGGGCATTCGGAAAGTGGGGCCTCGGACGCGTCGGCACCACGGGCGACCCGAATAAACAGGGCTTCGACCACTTCTTCGGATATATCTGTCAACGTCAGGCCCACACCTTTTATCCCAATCATCTCTGGCGTGACGGCCAGATACAATGGCTCAAAGCCAATAAAAACGGCAAACAGCAGGTCTACTCACACGATATAATAGCTAATGAAGCCCTGAAGTTTATCAAAGATAACAAGGATAGGCCCTTCTTTCTTTATGTGCCGTTTACCATACCTCATGTTGCGCTTCAGGTCCCCGAAGACTCGCTGGCAGAATATAAAGGCAAATGGCCCGACCCGCCATATAAAGCAGATAAAGGTTATGTCCCTCACCCTAATCCTCGCGCCTGCTATGCGGCGATGGTAACGCGAATGGATAGAGATGTTGGCAGAATCATAGCCTTGCTCAAAGAGCTGAGTCTTGAGAATCAGACGCTGGTTATATTCAGTAGTGACAATGGCCCAACCTATGCCGGTGGAGCGGACTCAGCATTTTTCGAAAGCGCCGGGCCTTTGCGGGGTCTTAAAGGCTCAGTTTACGAAGGCGGTATACGGGTGCCGTTTATTGCTCGCTGGCCAGATAGGATAAAAGCCGGCAGCACCACCGACCACGTCTCAGCTTTCTGGGACTTTTTGCCCACCTGTTGTGAATTGTTAGGGCAGAAGCACCCCAGTGACATCGATGGCATCTCGATGCTGCCGACCTTGTTAGGCGAATCCCTAAGGCAGAAAAGACATGAATATCTTTACTGGGAGCTGAGCGGCCGACAGGCGGTGCGAATGGGCAACTGGAAAGCTGTTCGTACAAAGCCGAACCGCAAGACTGAACTATATAATCTAAAGAAGGACATCGGTGAACAACGTGACGTAGCTGACGAGCACCCTGAAATTGTCGCAAAGATTGCCGACATCTTCAAGAACGGCAGAACCGAATCGGATGTGTTTGCCTTGCCCAAATCCAAGTCTTAATCCGCTTAACCGGTGACTTCTAAATATTCAAGACAGTGTTATACCTGCCAAATTGGCACAGAGCAAAAGATTTGCCAACTTGTAACTGCCTGTTATTGCTACAATTATAATTATATCTTATTTGGGCACGCTTTTTGCACTCATTTTTATTGGAGTATATCTATAATGAAAAATTAGTCTTATCATAGAAAGATTTAGGTATGAAATTCGACAAATTCACATTGAAAGCTCAAGAGGCATTAGCGACCGCTCAGCAGATCGCGATGGCTAAATCGCATACTGTTCTGTCACCGTTACATCTATTAAGCGCTCTTTGCAGTGATGAAACTGGCGTGGTGGTTATGATTCTAAAAAAGATTGGCGCTAATGTTTCGCAGCTCGAAGATATGATAGAAAGTGAGCTTAGCCGGCTGCCACAAGGCCAAAGTGGCGGTCAGATTATGCCTGACCCAGCCCTCAATCAGGTCGTTCTGGACGCTCAAAATAAAGCCGACTCTTTGGGCGATGAATATCTAAGCGTCGAGCACCTGTTTCTTTCGCTCGCGCAGGTTGTAAGTGATGCCAAGGAGATTTTTAGCCTTAACTCGATTACACCTGAACAAATCGAAGGTGCCCTAAAAGACATTCGCGGCGGCGAAAAGATTACCGACCAAACACCGGAAGATAAATACAAGGCTTTGGAGCGTTACGGGATCGACCTTTTAGAAATGGCCCGGAAGGGAAAGCTTGACCCTGTTATTGGAAGAGACGAGGAAATACGCAGATGTATGCAGATTCTCAATCGCAGGACGAAAAATAATCCTGTACTAATTGGTGAGCCGGGCGTGGGAAAAACAGCAATTGTGGAAGGCCTTGCTCAAAGAATAATAGCAGGCGATGTCCCTACGGGTTTGAAAAATAAAAGGATCGTCGCTTTGGATATGGGGGCACTGATAGCAGGAACGAAATTCAGGGGCGAATTTGAGGACCGGCTCAAGGCTGTACTTAAAGAGGTCATCACCGCTCAAGGCCAAATTATACTCTTCATCGACGAGTTACATACCGTAGTTGGTGCCGGCAGAGCCGAAGGCTCGGTGGATGCAGGAAATCTGTTAAAGCCGTCACTTGCACGGGGCGAATTACGTTGCATCGGCGCGACCACGATTGACGATTACCGAAAGTATGTGGAAAAAGACGCAGCTCTGGAAAGACGTTTTCAGCCGCTCCTTGTTGACCCGCCGAGTGTTGAGGAAACCATAACTATCCTGCGCGGGCTAAAAGACCGTTATGACACCCACCATGGCGTTAGGATTACGGACTCGGCACTGGTTGCCGCCGCGACTTTATCCAATCGGTACATAACAGACCGATGGCTGCCGGATAAAGCGATAGATTTGGTTGACGAGGCTGCTTCTAAGCTGAGAATTGAGAGTGATTCATTGCCTGCTGAGCTGGATAGTATTCGTAGAAAAATTGTCCAGCTTCAAATCGAACGAGAGGCACTGAAAAAAGAAAGTGACGAGGCAAGTAAAGAACGACTGAAAAATACCGAAAAGCAGTTAGCAGAACTGCAAGAGCAGGATAAAGAGCTTACAGCACGTTGGGAGAGCGAGAGAAGTGACATCGACCAAATAAAAGAGCTTAAACAAAAGATCGTAGATGCTCAAACGAAATTCGAAGAAGCTCAGCGCAAAGGCGAATTAGAAACCGCTGCCCGTTTGAAGTATGAGACTATTGCTAATTTGAAGAAAGAGCTTCAAGAGAAAGAAGCCCAACTTGCCAAATCGAATGGGACCAAAATAATCGAAAACCAGGTAACTGAAGAGCACATCGCTGAGGTTGTATCCCAATGGACGGGTATACCTATGGTGAGACTGCTGAGCGGTGAGCGAGAAAGATTAATGGAGATGGAGGAGCTTATCAGAAAGCGGGTGGTCGGTCAGGATGAAGCAGTTAGCGCTCTTTGCAACGCAGTGCGTAGAAACCGAGCGGGCCTGGGTGACCCGAATCGGCCGATAGGGACATTTCTTTTTCTCGGGCCGACCGGCGTAGGCAAGACCGAGCTTTCCAAAGCACTTGCAGATTTTTTGTTCAACGACCCACATGCTATGGTTCGGATCGATATGAGTGAGTTTATGGAGCAGCATTCTGTTGCGAGGCTGATCGGTGCTCCTCCCGGCTATGTCGGTTATGAAGAGGGCGGACGTTTGACCGAGGCGGTTCGGCGTAAGCCTTACTCGGTGATTTTGCTCGATGAGATTGAAAAGGCCCATCCGGACGTCTTCAATGTGCTGCTGCAGGTCTTCGATGATGGCCGATTGACCGATGGAAAAGGCCGAACCGTAGATTTTAAGAATACTGTTATCATTATGACCAGCAATATCGCCAGCCAGCAGATTCAAAAGCTGACCGAAGAGGCCGGTGCCGACTGGGAAATCGAAGCCCACGTCAAAGATGCGCTCAAGCAGGTCTTTAAGCCGGAGTTTCTCAATCGCGTCGATGAGATAATCGTCTTCCACATGCTGACCAAAGACGATT
>CAYNKI010000308.1:0-4256 GCA_964397675.1 uncultured Pirellulales bacterium | reverse complement strand
TCCTTCAAAATCGACGCCGATTTTGACTACTTTTATGCAAAACAAAGCCAATTTATGAAAAAGTCAAATGAACGTAAATCTATATAACACAACGGATTATGAAAATAAATCCAATTGGATACTTGGTGAAAACAAAGCCAAAACAAAGCCAATTTGTGTTCTTCAACGCGGAGAACGCGGAGTTCGCCGAGCAAAAGAATATATGCGTAACTTTTTACCTAACAAAGAAATACAATCCCAATCTTCTTTCTCTGCGGTCTCAGCGAACTCGGCGGTTAATGAAAAAACAAAGCCAAAACAAACCCAATTTCAGATGGCCGCCACGGGCAATCGCACAGTGAAGGTGGCGCCGGAGCCCTTCGTGCTTTCGACATTGATAGTGCCATTGTGCCCTAATACGATTTGATTAGCTATTGCCAAGCTCAGGCCTTGGCCCTGCGAGCGGTGGTCGATGTCATGGCCCGAGAGCTCCTCGAACACATACGGCAGGTAATCAGGATCGATTCCTTCGCCCTGGTCGGTCACACGCAGGCACACATCTCCGTTGTCACTGGAAACACAAACGGTTACACTCCCATTCGATAGGCTGAAACGGATGGCATTATCCAGTATCGCTATAATCACCCTTTTAATTACCTGCTGGTCGAGACAAACAGTTGAGCTGTCACCGAATTTTTCCTCTATTTTGATGTTCCGCTCTTCTGCTTTTGCCGCTACCTCACAAATCGCCTCACGGACTATATCGCACAGCTCAGTCGTTGTCGGGCTTAATTGCTGCTTTCCTGATTTCAGGGAACTTAGCAGCATAGCGTTTTCAAAGAAGTGGTGCAGTCGTTTGGCGCCGATATATATAAGCTCGACAAGCATCTTTTGCTCTTCGGCATCCAGACCCTCCTCAGACATCAACATCTCAGCCGGCCCGATAAGGCTATTGAGGGGGGTACGCGCTTCATGGCTGAGCAGCGTCAAAACGTTGGTCTTGAACTGGTCCACCTCTTCGACTGATTTCAGACGCAAATAAACGCGTATCTTTGCCAGCAGCTCATCTTCATCAAAAGGTTTGGTGATAAAGTCGTCCGCACCGGCCTCATAGCCCTCAAGTCGTTCGGATACCATCGACTGGTCGGATACCATGATAATCTTCACATCCCGCAGCTTAGAGTTCGCCCGTATCTGGCGACATACATCGTAGCCGGTGAGACCGGGCATCATAACGTCAAGCAAAATGATGTCGGGCCGGAAATCCGCTGCTATATCCAGAGCCTGCTCACCTGTTAAGGCTATCTTGAGGTCGTAGTCTTTGTCCAATACCTTCTTGACAATTGCGATATCGATGATGTCATCATCGACGGCTAAAATTTTGTTCTGGGGCTGCATCGTTATATATATCGGAAAGAAGCTTGTTCCGTTTTAGATGTTTTTACATCTTCGGTAGAATTGTTTTATCGGACATTTGCTCCATGACTGTTGTGGCCAATCCCGATGTACATTGGGATTATAGGTTCCTATTTTCTCAGGGCCGGTATGTCCGGCTCGATATGAACAGTGATATTAACTGGACGAGTTAGCTGCTCGTCCAGTGTAATTTCCAGGCCTTCTGATATTTCGTGGCTGGCGGCTACATTCAAATCTGTGTCGACCAAGACGTTGTAGATAGGGATAATCCCTTTGGCACTTTAGCATGTTGTGGGATATTTTTGCAATTATTCAAGTTTACTGTAAGCTACCGGCAATCCGGTGAGATATTCCGCGAAATGAACTTGTTCCTTTGCAAAAGTTTAGTTATTATCACCAATGGCTTTTTCTCTCATTTATTCTCATGTGCTAATTCTTCCAACCTATATTCTTTGAAGTCTTCCCATGGTGACATCACATCATAGAAAAAGTGTTTTTCTAATTCGGTTTGTACTCTTTGAACTAAATTCAAGTATTCGTCTAAGATTTTTCCTCTAATCTTTTCAACTCATTGTCCATTTGATGTTCCTCGTAAGATCAAATCACAACTGGATTTTCCAAGCCATTACCGCGTTTTTCAAAAGCATGGCAGTAGTTACCGGCCCTACTCCTCCCGGAACAGGCGTAATTAGAGAAGCTTTTTCTTTCGCTTCTTCAAAGACAACATCGCCAACGATTTTGCCTTCAACCCGATTTATCCCTACGTCAATAACTATTGCTCCTTCTTTAATCATGTCTCCTTTGATTAAACCAGGTTTACCTACAGCCACGATCAGTATCTCAGCTCTTCTTGTATGTGAAGCCAAATCTCGAGTAGCAATGTGACAAACAGTCGTAGTAGCTGAGTCAAGCGGGGAAGATAAAAGAAGAAGAGCCAAAGGCTTGCCTACAAGTGAACTATGACCTACAATGGTTACCTGTTTACCTTTGATGGAAGTACCGGTGCTTTTAATTAACTCCATCACTGCTAAAGCAGTACAGGGAGCAATTCCTGGCCAGCCGTACATCAGCAATCCCATATTTTTGGGATTCACACCTTCCACATCTTTTGAAGGATCAATTGCTTCTTGTGCCTTTTCAGCATCTATTTGTTCAGGTAAAGGCATCTGAAGGATAATTCCAGTTATTTTTCTATCTTGATTTTTTTCTTTGATAAACTGAATAAGCTCTTTCTCACTAATCTCCCGAGGTAGTTGCTGAACTTGATAATCAATGCCAGCTTCTTCACAACCTTTTTTCTGACTTTTCAAATAGGACGCCGAAGCGGGATTCTCTCCTACCTGAACCGCCAAAAGAAAAGGAAAAGATTTGTGTTTCTCCTTCAACTCGGCTATTTCTTTCTTTAGTTCCTCTTTGACCTTTTTTGCCACTGCTTTGCCATCGATTAATTGTGCTGCCATTTTTTTCTCCTTGAATTTATTTTTTCTCCCATTTCAATAGTTCAGTTACTTTTCCTAATGTCCCTCCTTCTTCAATCTCTTTTCTTATGCGGTTTTCTCTCTCCAAAACATCCATTGCACGGTTAGTAAATTCTACTGCTTTTTTAACAGGTATGATCATCACTCCATCGTCATCGCCAATAATCCAATCCCGTGGGAAAACTTTTGTTCCGCCAATATTCACTGGTACACCAATTTCTCCAAATCCTTTAGGTTCACCAGCGGTAGGTGTAATAATTTTAGCGAAGGCAGGAAACTTCATCCGACGAATTTCTGTTACATCCCTGATCGCTCCATCTATCACCACGCCAGCCAAATTTTCCCCTTGTGCACTGTAACTGGCTAATTCTCCCCATACCGCAGGACCTACACCGCCGACATCAATTACAATTACATCTCCTTCTTTAGCTTGATCGATTGCTTCAACTGGTTTAGCCCAATCACCCGGATAAGTTCTCACAGTAACCGCTCGGCCAACCATTTTTGCTCCCGATGTAATGGAAAAAATTCCTCTTAACGCTTCTTGACGGTGTATAGCATCAGAGATATTTGCTGTTGAAACTTTCTCCAAGGTCTCTCGAATATTTTCATCAGTAACCCGTTTGAAAAGTTTGGTCTTTATACTGATTTTTTGGTCAATAGCTTTCTTTATTTCTTGAGTCGCTTTCTGCGCATTTTCAGACTTGGTTATCGCTCCACCAACGATAACTATAGCTGCTCCTGCTTCTACAGCCTTGGACGCATTTTCCGAATTTATTCCACCAGCTACAGCAACGGGGATATTTACTTCTTGAGTGACCCGGCTAATCTTCTCAAAGGATATTTTCCCTTGCATTTGCTCATCAATTGAAGTATGCAGGCCTAAATAATCAGTTCCCATCTGTTCGATTTCTTTAGCTCTTTTTAAGAATTCAGGCACTTCTAAAAGGTCTACCATTATTTTTGCACCATAGTGCTCCCCAGCTTGAATACACTCCCTAATAGTAGAATTGGAAGCTACACCTAATACAGCAACGATATCTGCTCCTGCTTTGGCAGCAGATTCTACCTCAATCCTTCCAACATCCATTGTTTTCATGTCAGCTACAATAGTATGATGAGGGAATCTCTTTCTTAATTCTCGTACACAATCCAGTCCGACACTTTTGATTAAAGGTGTACCTGCTTCCAACCAATCCGCTCCACCAGCAACTGCTTCCTCAGCTAACTTTAGTGCGCGAATTAAATCAACAAAGTCCAAAGCTATTTGCAATATTGGTTTCATCTTTGGCCTATTATTTGTAAGATGATTTCTCTTTTCCGAGGGTGATTATCAAAATCGATAAAAACGAGTTGTTGCCACTTACCTAACTGTAAAGTGGC
>CAYNKI010000307.1:0-4264 GCA_964397675.1 uncultured Pirellulales bacterium | reverse complement strand
CAGCATGGGCAAACAAGGGCTTCGACTGAGCTCAGCCGAATGTCTTGCCCATCCTACGAATTTTAATTCTGTATTAAGCGAAAAGAAACCACATCACAAACACAAAATCAAAAAGGCGGCGATAGCATAACGCCCACCGCCGCCCTGGAAAAATCGAACGCAGGTTAACTCTACTCGGTTGGCACCTTGATCTGTGCCATTTCTTCTTTAGTGAATTTACTATTGGCGATGGGACAAGGATCCCAGCACTGTTCGAGCCTGCTGGGTTTAGGCTTTCGAATAGGAATGATAAAGACTTCTTTACCTTCAGCATTCTTTTTCAATCGTCCGCCAGCGCGCTTAACCGCCTGGTGAGCAAGTTCCTTACAAACCTGAACCAGCGTTGGGAAGTTGTACGGCGTGTGGCTGAATTTTCCTTCAGGATTCAAAGCCGACTTGAACTTCTCGGGCAGATTTTTAAAGCCGATGGTAGTAAACAGTATGCCGCCTGCATTCGACGGATTGCAGTCAGAGTCCTGCCCACAGCGTGTCGAGATAATAATTGTCTTGTCCGGGTCACCTTTGCCGTACAAAAGGCCCATTACAATATAGGCGCCGTTAATCTTGGCGTCGATGTTGAAGCCGGGCCTGGTTGAGCTGCAGGAGTATCTGCGGTAGTCGGGATTGTCCTGGTATTTATCCTCGATGAGCTGCCAAGTCTGCTGCCAATCGTCAGGATTCTGCTTGTACCACGCCAGCACGTCGCTGATACATTCGTGATATTGGCTGCCCTTCGGAATACACTTCAGCCCCGCCCGGACGATTTTTTCCATGTCATCTTCGAAGAAGGCCTCGGCGTACATTGCTCCAACGAACTGGCCGCCATAAAGCCCGTCGCCGTAGTTCATCAGACGACCGAATTTCTCGCCAAGCTCGATGGCCACGTTGGGCAAACCGGGCGCGATAAGCCCCGAGTAGTCCGCCTCGATCTGATAATCGATATCGTCAGCGTGTTTATTAAACTTCGGATGGCCTGAATCCGGCGGCGCAATTCCTTTACGCAAGTTGTCACGACCATTTCTATTGGCATGCCAAAGTTTGTAGCCGCTGCTGGCAAAATCGATGCCAGCCTGGCGGATAGAACAGTCGAAGCCATACAACTCAAGTGTCCGCAGGAAGGTCATCTCAACGTAGATGTCGTCTTGCCGGAACTGGTTGATCTTGTCCGGCTCCCACAGCGGCATCTTATCTTCGGGTATGATCTCGCCCCTATATTTGAACTCGGTGGGTGCGCCCCAGCCCACACCAGCCATTTGCCCGATCCATCCGGCTTTCATCTTGTCCATATAATCCTCGACTGTTATACGGCGATCTGACGGAACACCGATACCCAAACCACTTAGCAAATCGGTCTGGCAGCCAGCCAAAAATACCGAACACAAGACAATTGCCACTACCATTAGAATGGTCAGTAATTCTTTAGACATGTTACACCTCCATGATCTCGTCTCTTAATACCTTCCTTTAAACATTGAACTCTATTGACAAAACACGGTCGATTGACCAATCTAAACAATATAAATTGCAATTGAATCAGAAAAACAAAAGATTATATATTTTAAAGTGCTGGTTTGCAATGGATTTAAAGAAGAGGTATAATATTAAAATATGGTTGAATGATGGAGCTGTGAAAAAAAGCAGGCTGAATGGTGCGAAAACATAGGATACAATCCATAATACTGCTAACAGTGGTCATGCTGTCCGGACTCGTCACGGCGGAGCCTGCCGGAGATGGACAAGCTAAGACAGCCTCGGCGGATACGTGGCATTTGGAGCAAGGCCGAGATTGGAAGCCTGCCCAGGCCAAAGATGAGGATAAATATCTGCTGGTTGTAGCTCAAACAGAGAAGCTGGTCAGCACTGGTCAAACCAAGGCTCTCCGCGAAGAATGGAATAAACTTAAAAAACTGTTCCCAGAAATTGCAGAGGAGGATTTAGATACTTTCATCAAGGCAGAAGTTCTGTTTTGCAAAGGAAAATTCACCAAAGCAACTCAAACCTATAACAAATTCCTGGATAAAGATTATCGCGAAAGCAAACTCTATGATGCCGCTTTGGAAAGGCAATTTCATATAGCTGAGGCTTTCTTAGCCGGCCGTAAAAAAACCGCACTGGTCATCTTCAAAATAAAGGGATACGCTACAGGCGTCAAAATTATGGAAAGCATTACCGACCGAGCAAGTGATAGAGCAATTGCATTGCAGGCAGCTTTAGCTGTGGCTAAAAACTATGAAAAAAGAAAAATGTTCAACGAAGCATATTTTAAATGGTCGGAAATCTCATGGCAGTGGAAAACGGGCGAAATCGCTAAGCAGGCATTGCTTAGCATGGCTCGAAACAAGCATGCAACGTATACAGGACCTAAGTATAATGCTTCAAGTCTAACAAGCGCAAAGAGCTATTACGAGGATTTTGAATCGCGATATCCTCAAGATGCAAAAGAAATCGGTGTTGATAAAATATTGCAGCAGATAGATGAGCAATTATCCCACAAGCAATTCAACATCGGACAATATTATCAAAAAATCGGCAATATGCTGGCAGCAAATCTTTATTATGATATGGTGATACAGAATTGGCCGGAAAGCAGCGCAGCAGAACTGGCAAAACAAATGCTTAACAAAAACCTGGGTATTGTAGAAACACAGAAATGACAAAAGAAAGTTTGCTAAAGAGAATAAGAGCAAAAGAGCATAAGTGCATAAGAGAGTTCGTTACTTGTGAACTTATGACTTATGCACTTGTGACTATTTGTTTAGGTTTCTGCGGTTGCGCTGAAATAGGTGGCTATTCCAACGAATCGCTGTTTCCACAGGAGGTCAGCAGCGTAAGCTTGGAAATGTTTGATAACCAAAGTTTCCGGCGTGGAGTAGAATACGAGCTGTCCGATGCTTTGGCCAAGCGTATTGAGGCAGAGGCGCCTTATAAAATAATCTCCAGTACAGACCGGGCTGACAGTGTAATAAGCGGCCAAATAGTATCAATTGACGAATCGGCGCTCAGCATGGAACGAGAAATTGGCCAGGCTCTGGAAAAAGAAGTCCAACTAACAGCGGTCGTCAATTGGAAAAATCTAAAGACCGGAAAATTACTGATAGATAACCAATCGGTTAGTGCACAGGCTACCTTTTCCGAGTTTCAAAATCAAGACTTCGGCTATGCGTCAGCACTTGCAGCAAACAATTTGGCACAAAAAATCGTAGAATTAATGCAGAAAAAATGGTAACAAGATAAGTAAATTGGCCGAATAGCTGATTATGAAGAGTAATCAAGGGAAAAAAATAAATCGACGGCGTCCTGGCCCACAACAGAGACCGGGCAAAAAACCGCCCCTGCCGACCTACAAACGCGGGCCGTTTAGCTGGCTGATAATTATTGTAATTGTGATGTTCGCAGCGGTGATGCTGCTTCAACAGTGGCAGAGAGTCGATGAGATTAGTTGGGATGTATTTGTTCAACATGTTGAAAATAAGCACGTTAAAAGTGCCGAACTTGGTGAAAGCGAGATAAAAGGCAAGTTCAATCAGGCTGGCATCCAAAGCCGACCGGAAGGAGCGTCTGATTCTTTCGAGGTAAACTATGACCGCGAAACAATGGGCGAGAGTGCTGTACAGATGTTGCTGCAAAATGAAGCAGAAGTCAAATGGGCCCCGCAGCATACCTGGCTTATTTTGATGCTCAATTGGATTTTTCCGTTGCTGTTGTTGGTGGGATTTTTCTATTTTATATTTGCGCGAAATCTCCGCAGCGGAGCTGGTGGCATGTTGATGTCGTTTGGCCGAAGCAGACACCGACTGATGGGCAAAGATAAAGCGAAGGTAACATTTAAAGATGTGGCCGGTATCGAAGAAGCCAAGGAAGAAGTAGCCGAGATAATCGAATTCTTGAAAAACCCGAAAAAATTCCAACGTCTGGGTGGTCGCATTCCTCGTGGCGTTTTGCTTATAGGGCCTCCCGGCTGTGGAAAGACACTGCTTGCCAAAGCCATAGCCGGCCAAGCCGACGTCCCGTTCTTCAGCATATCGGGCAGTGACTTCGTAGAGATGTTTGTCGGCGTGGGGGCATCACGTGTGCGTGACTTGTTCAAGCAGGCCAAAGACAATTCGCCCTGCATCATTTTCCTTGACGAGATTGACGCGATAGGAAGAAAACGCGGCGCCAGCTTTGTCGGTGGTGGACATGATGAACGCGAACAAACGCTAAATGCAATTTTAGTTGAGATGGA
>CAYNKI010000306.1:0-4275 GCA_964397675.1 uncultured Pirellulales bacterium | reverse complement strand
TGTTATACCAGAACAGGGAGCTTTTTTCAATGGGGTTGTGAGAAATGCGGGTTAGAAGTAAAACTCAAGAACCTATGCAGGCTTAGCTCACCACAAGTTTATGATTTACGATTTGTAATAGAGATTGCTTCGTCCTGACAGCCTCGCAATGACCGCTTATTCTTTGGTCGGTTTTTCCGGCAGGTGATTCTGTAGGAAAGCGAGCAGTTTTGGTATCTCAACCTCCGCAGCGTTCCAAATTTCACGTAAATCTACTCCCCTGTAGTGATGAATGAGTTTATCGCGCATACGTGCCATAGCCGACCACGGAATCGATGGATTTTTCTTCTTGAAATCGTCGGAAATCAGTTTCGCGACCTCGCCGATAAGTAGAAACTGGTGTATTATCGCTGACTGTGTTTTGGTGTCACTTCGGAACTGCTCGATCTCCATCTCGCTTTTGAATTGCACAATCTGGCTTGCAGCTCGAAACATATCCAGAAGTAGTGATGTATTACGCTGCATAAATCTGCCTCGCGGAATCCAGAATCTTTCGGCGGTAAATGGGATTTTGATTCTCTTCTAAGGCCCGGATGCTGACAAGATCGACCTCACGACCAAATAGACGCGTAAGCTGCTCCTCCATAGTAAAATGATCAAACATGGTCCAATCGGCATCGGATTGGAATGTTACCAGTAAGTCTATGTCGCTGCCGGGGCGAAGCTCTCCTCGCACCGCAGAGCCGAAAACCGCAAGACTACTTATCTTCCACCGTCGACAAAAGTCCGCTACTTTATCCGCTGGAATCCCTAAGCTCATTGGCGTCATTTCAGACCTCCATATCTATAACTAAACTTCCGGATAAACCCACGGCTTTCGGTACTCGCGGCGGAGCAGCTTGTTGGCCTCCGGGTCGCCGATGATAACTTCCTTGGTGCCATCCCATTTAATACTTCGGCCAATCTTGTACGAAAGCATTCCCAGCAGACTCATATTCGTAGAGCGGTGACCAATCTCAATATCACATACCGGCCGTGACCCTGTCTCGATGGCCTTGAGAAAGTCAGCCCACAGCTCCTTGATATTCTGGTTATCCGGTTGATTGAGCTGGGGTTCTTCATTGATGACCTTTTGTCCTTTGCCGACCGGATAGAAGGTCCAGCCGTCCCGCCAACCCATGTGGAAGGTCCCTTTAGTGCCGTAGAAATAGCAGCCGACATTTTCACCTTTTTCAGCGTTATTTCCAGCGAACCGGCGGTGTTCCCACGAAACAGTAAAGCTCTCAAATTCATAAACCGCTACCTGATGGTCTGGTGTATCACTGGTTTGTTCTTGCTTGGTAAAGACCGGTTGGCCTTGGATGTCACGGCCTCCAGTGGAAAAGACCTTCTTCGGATATTTTTCCTCGGTCCACCACAAGATTTGGTCCAACCAGTGTATGCCCCAATCGGCCAATGTGCCGTTGGCGTAGTCAAGGAATTGGCGGAAGCCCTTCGGGTGAATCTTCGTATTAAATGGCCGCAACGGTGCAGGCCCACACCACATATCCCAGTCCAAGCCTTTGGGCGGCTGGCTATTTTTTCGAGGTTTCTCTGGGCCGCCTCCGTAGTGTACGAAAGCCCGGACCATACCAATTTTGCCGGCCCCGCCCGATTTGAGGAATTTCATCCCGGATACATTGTGGGGCGAGACTCGGCGATGTGTGCCGATTTGTACAACCCGGCCTGCAGCGCGAGCGGCATTGACCATGGCCCGGCCTTCCTTGATAGTATGACTGATAGGCTTCTCCACATACACGTGTGCCCCTGCCTTGACAGCGGCAATGGTTACCAGTGGATGCCAGTGATCAGGTGTGGCCACAATCGCAATGTCCGGTTTTTCGCTCTCAAGAAGCTCTCGGTAATCCTTATACTTTTTGGGCGTCTGGTCGCTGAATTCTTGTAATTTTCTGAGCGAAGAGTCTAACTGGTTACTGTCCACGTCACACATGGCGACGAGTTTGCATCGGCCTGACATAAGTGCCTCCCGTGCAATATTCGTACCCCACCAGCCGCTACCGATAAGGCAGGTGCGATACTTTTTTTCGGGATTGGCCGTTAAGATGGTAGGCGCCGCGACGGACATACCGGCGGCCATTGAAGTTTTAATAAAAGTGCGACGGTTTATAGACATGGCAATATCTCCCTTCTTTCGTATTGAAAGAATTACACCAAAAAACGTTTTTTATGATACCGGCAGCTACACAAAGTCGCTGACCGTTTATGTTAAATTTAGTGATCGGCCCGTATAAGTCAAGTCAAAAATAAGGATAGTTTTGCTCTGCTAATAGACTGGACAAAAAAGGAAAACATAGATATAATAATTTTGTGCAATAAATACTTTTAGGAAACGTTTGTGAAGAGATAAATCATGTCAGAAAGATTAAATCGCCGGAAATTTTTAGAGAAATCCGTTATCACATCGACAGCCGCAGCCTTCGGTTTGAGCTTTGAAGAGAGGGCTTTGTTGGCAAGAACAACGCAATCCCCGATGGATATCGGGGCTCCATTACAAAAAGGTTCTGTTAAAGATTTGCCAATGGGCAAGATCGGTGACGTTAAAATTACAAGAATAATCGTCGGCGGCAATCTCACCAGCGGTTTTGCGCACAGCCGAGATTTAATATATGTGTCTTCATTGCTCAGACAGTATTTTACAGATGAGAAAATTTTTGAAACATGGGAGATATGCGAAGAGTGCGGAGTAAATACTGCTGTATTAAGACTTGATGATCAAGTCATCCAACTCATCAATCAGTACTGGAACGAAAGAGGCGGAAAACTCCAATGGATTGCACAAATCAAGCCGAAAAAACGCGACCTGCAAGGCTTTAGAAACGATATAAAAATGGCCATCGATAATGGAGCTATCGGCGCGTATATCCAGGGTGGCATGGGAGACAGTCTTGTGGAAAAAGGCCAGGTTGATCTACTCGGAGAAGCGCTTGAATGTATTAAAGAAAAAGGCGTAATCGCAGGCATCGGGGCTCATAAATTGGAAGTGCCAATCGCGTGCGAAAAGGCAGGGTTGGAACCTGATTTTTATATGAAAACTCTGCACAGTCACAAGTATTGGACTGCCAACAGACAACCAGAGCATGATAATATTTGGTGCAGGATACCGGAGAAAACTATCGAATTTATGAAAAATGTAAACCGGCCCTGGGTCGCTTATAAGGTTTTGGCTGCGGGGGCCATCCATCCGAAAGAAGGCTTCAAATATGCTTTTGAAAATGGTGCCGATTTTCTTTGTGTGGGAATGTTTGACTTTCAGGTCAGAGAGGATGTAATTATTGCCAAAAACACTTTATCGGGCAGATTTAACAGGCAGCGTCCCTGGAGAGGGTAAACAATATCTAAACCGGGACAGGAGAAAATCAAAATGACAGAAAAGCCAAAAAATGTCTCACGAAGGCAATTTATCAAAGGTTCTACAGTTGCTGCCTTAGCTTTGAGCTTCGAAGAGAGGACTTTATTGGCAAGGGCAAAACAACAACCTGCTGTCACGGTGCAGCAAGATTCCTTGAACGGTTTGCCGGCAGGCAGAATCGGTAATCTCAAAATCAGCAGGTTAATCTGTGGCGGTAATCTAATCAGTGGCTTTGCCCACAGTAGAGACCTGATTTATGTGTCTTCCTTACTGAAAAATTACTTTACTGACGAAAAAGTAATGGAGACTTTCGAGATTTGTGAAGAAACCGGGATAAACACGGCTGTATTGAGGCTTGATGACCATTGCATAAGGATTATCAAAAAATACTGGAATGAAAGAGGCGGCAAAATCCAATGGATTGCGCAGGTTTACCCAAAAGTAAACGACCTGACAAGCAATGTAAAAAGGGCCATTGACAATGGTGCTGTTGCAGCATTCATGCAGGGCGGCATTGGAGATAAGTGGGTCGAACAAAATCATCTTGATTTAATAGGTGAATTCGTTTCATTTGTTAAACAAAATGAGGTAATCGCAGGCGTCGCCAGTCACAGCGTTGAAGTGCCTATTGCATGTGAAAAAGCTGGGATAGAACCCGACTTTTATTTTAAGACATTGAACACCGCGAACTATCACTCGGCTACTCCCGAAAGAACCATCGACTTTATGAGAACAGTAAAAAAGCCTTGGATTGCCTACAAGGTTTTGGGTGCAGGTGTCACTCATCCGAAAGAAGGCTTCAAATATGCATTCGAAAATGGTGCCGATTTTCTCTGTGTGGGAATGTTTGACTTTCAGGTCAGAGAGGATGTAATTATTGCCAAGAA
>CAYNKI010000305.1:0-4278 GCA_964397675.1 uncultured Pirellulales bacterium | reverse complement strand
TTTAGCGTTGGCTGGATTCTATCAGTTTAATCTCGAAAACCTTGATAAGGCTATCGAGGCGGCCAAAAAAGCTGTCGAATTGGATAAAGAGAATGTGTCCTACGCAATACATCTGGCCAATTTGCACTATCGCAATTTTTCTATTTATGGACAAACACAAGGCCTCTACAAAGCAATAGAGGTAGCAAAGAACGCACTTACCTTGCCGGATGCCCAGGAGAAAAACGGCCCACGAGAATGGGCAAATCGAATGAATAGGGCCTCATTATTTATCTTTCTGGCAAATTGCTATATCGAGCAGATACTTGAGCCATGCGAGGTAAGAACGGCAGCCCAGAAACAGCAATGGATAACAAATGCCGAGCGGACAGTGTACGAAATTGAGCAACTTTTTGGCAGCGGAGAGGAGGTACAGGTTGTTAAGTGGCGAGGAATGCTCGAACTTGCGAAGGGAAATCAAAACGACGCCGTCAAGAAGCTATATGCGGCTTACGAGCAACTTAAAGCATCTGGAATAGAAGATGCGCAGTCTTCTCATCTGCGGAATTCTTATGCACAACTGTCCTACTCTCTCGCGAAGATTTTTAAGAACACTACCGAAACTGGTGCGGTCGCAGAATTCCTGGCAAGTGCGCTTCGTTCAGGTATTACTTTGATAAAACCGGAAGCGCGTTTGGATTATGTTGAGGTGTTGATTAAACTGCGGAACTACGACGGAGCTTTGAGTGTTGTAAACTCTTTTGAGGACAACTATTGGGCCGACAGGAGAAGCAAAACACTTCGCATCAACGCTCTATTTGGAGCAGGGCAGTTTGACGAGGTTGAAAAAGAATTGGCCAAGATGGCCGATGCATATCCCAATGACCCCAATACAATTAAACTCAACCTGGCACTGGTACAGGCTAAGATAAGGCAGGTCCAAAGAGCCATCGTCCAAAAGCGAGTGGAAGACAGTGAGCCCATAATCTTGCAGAGCACAGAGACGCCGGAAAAAGAAACCAGACCGGCAGAAACCTCCGTGCAGTTAATGACGGATGAATTAAAACGCTACTGGATTGTTTGCGCCGGATTGGTGGAAAAACTATTGCCGATGGAGCCGGATAATACATCGCTTTTGATGTACAAGCAGATACTGTCTGAGCCTGAGCCGCACAAAATTTCCCGAGAAAGGCATAAGGAATTAGAAGAGCAGGTTCTATCAAATATTGCCGACCCAATTCGTCGTGCTATGAGCTTAGGGGCATTTTACCAGAGGCATAAGGAACTGGACAAAGCCGCTGCAGAATTCCAAAAGGTGTTCTCATCGGACGTTGTCCGTGATGAGTATCGCCGGGAAAAAGATAAGCACGACGCAATAGGCATCACACAATACGAAACTGCTGCTTCCTATCTTTTTGATATAGCGCTTGCGACGGAAGATTTGCAGTTGGCAGAGCAAATAGCAGAGACAGGACAGGATGAAAATCTCGATGGGTGCGGCGGTCAGTATTTTACGGCCCGCCTGGCTATGGCTAAAGAGCAATATAAAGACGCATTAACAAAACTCGACGAATGTTTGAGGCAAAGGCCTGTCTTTTCACGCGCACTTTTATTCAGAAGCAGCGTCAATACTGCTCTTGGAAATCAGCATGCATCTATCGAGGATGTCCGGAGAGCTGTATCGTTGAATCCCCTGGATGGAGCTATTGCAAAAGTGTTGGCCAACGTGCTGTACCAGCGTGACAAAAAGCTCGGGACAAATGTCTCTTCTGACCAAAAAATTGAAACCAGAACCGCTTTGCAAAGAGCATTGAGACTGAATCCCGGTGATTTGGACTTACTTAGTTTTTACGCTGAATATATAAGCGATGACGAGCCTTTAAGAGCACTGGCGATTCGACAGAATCTGCAAAAAGTCACGCCGACTGTGCAGAATGCTGTACTGCTGGCGAGGCTGGCAATGAAAATGGCTCTTCGTGAGACGAATTCAAAACGCAAAGACGCACTTTTGGCCATTGCGGATTCCTCTTTCGACCAGGCCCAGGCGATAGCTCCAGAAAACAAAGCTGTGCTTGAAGCCCGAACGGAATATTATCGCCTCATCGGCCAACCGGAAAAAGCAGAACAGTTGGTGATACAAGATGAGAAACTACTGTGGAACCATTATTTGCGAATTGGTCGACTTGACGATGCCAAGGAAGTTCTGGAGCAGCTATATAAAAGCGGGGAAAAAGATAATAACGTGGTTAAAGGGCTTTTACTTATTGCAGAAAGACAGCGAGACCAAGATGCTGTGCGAAAATATTCTGAAGAACTTTTATCACTTGAAGACAGCATCAAAAACCGCCTTTACCAAATTCAGACATTCCTTAAGATTGGTCTTATCAGGGAAGCTGAGTATAAATTGCAAAGCTTTAAAGAAAAGCATCCTCAAGAGGGGCCGGTCCTGCTGCTTGAAGCGTCGTTGGCAATGAAGCAGGGACAATTGAAAACAGCTTTGGAACTGACAAATCGAAACCTTGAAAGCAATCAGGACAATCCGGTGGCGTGGCTGTTAAGAGGCCGAATTAATCTTTTGATGGCAAATTATGAACAGGCAATCAACGACCTTAAGCTGAGCAAATCATTGTCAGATGAACCTGTTACCCGCGTTTCTCTGGCGAAGGCGTATAGGGCCGCAGGCCGATATGAAGATGCTATAACCGAACTTAAATATACGATTGACGTGCCTGGCGCTCCTATGGAAGCCAGAACGTTGCTCGAACAGATTTACTTGCAGCTTGACAGAAAAGAAGCACTAAAAAAATTCTATAACGATACTCTCCAGAAACTCACGGACAGTGTAATGTGGAAAACCCGAGTCGGGGCATTTGCTATCGCCGAAGGCCAATTCGATAGGGCGGAGAAATTGTATAGCCAGGCGTGGCAAAAAAGCAGAAACAATGCAAGAGGAGACGTAGCAGCATTCGATGGATATTTGCAGGCGCTTGTGTTACAGGCGGGGACACCAGGTACTGATACTTGGGACCCCGGAAAGTTGGATAAGGTCTTTGAAGAAGCCAGGAAATATGTTGATAGCTACTTTGCTCCCATAGCATATTTGCGGATGGGTGAGGGCAAGCTGAAGCTCGGTGATAGACGCCACGCCATACAATACTGCCGAAAAGCAGTTGATAAAGCAGGGACAAGTACAATTCTTGTAGTTCAGACTTTGCAAAGAATGTACACGTTAGTAGGGCCGGAAGAGGTGTTGACATATTGCAAGGAAAGACTTGAGGCCGACCCTGATTCACTTGCTGCTAATTTTGCTATGTTTAATTTGACAAAGATTAACGACGAGTACAACAAGGCGGCAAATTATATGGACAAATGCCTGCAGATAGCAGGACCTGATGGGCCGCACAGAGTCAATTATATAATGGAAAAAGCGGAAGTCTTAACATTGGCTTATAATAAGACTTCCGATAACAATTATCTCAAAAAGGCCATCGCAGAATACGAAAGTCTGTTGGCCGAAATGCCGAATAATACGATTATCTTGAACAATTTAGCATATATGCTGGCTAAGAATGACGAAAGACTGACAGAGGCTCTTCAGTATGCCGAACGTTCGCTGCAGGCAAGGCCAAATAGTCCTGCTCTTTTGGATACTTATGCTTATGTGTTACATAAGAACGGTAGGAATTTGGAGGCGGCAAAATCTTTGCAGGCCGCCCTGCAGCAATATGAGACCCAGCAGGTCCGGATACCAGCAGATGTGTATGAGCATTTAGGTATGGTGAAGGAAAAACTTGGAGCACAAGCTGAGGCCCTTGCTGCTTATAAACAAGCATTGCAGATAGGAGCAGTTAAATTGCCGAAGGCAACCGAACAGCGAATAAAGTCAGCTATTGAACGGCTTTCGCAGTAGGTAAGTATGGTGAACATTAACGCCTGCTCTTATTGAGGCCGAGCTCACGCCTGATACGTGCGTGGGTAAACGAGATACGAAGTATGGTAGAACAGAGACAAATGGCTGTAAATAGGATGTCAGGGCCGGCTGCACCCCGGCGTTCCACAGCGGCGCCTGTAACGCTGACACCAAAGGAGACTTGTTCAATATTGCGCCGCCACATATTGCTGATAATTGCGCTGACTATATTAGGTTTCTTAATCGGCGTCGCGGCTTGGTATTTTGTATTGCAGTATTTCCCAAAGTATACTGCACAAACTCTTATTAGGGTGCTGCCGCCCATAGAAAAAGACCCTATGGCCGTCGGGGCGGCTATGGTGGCCAAGGATATTCAATATGGTCATCGT
>CAYNKI010000304.1:0-4285 GCA_964397675.1 uncultured Pirellulales bacterium | reverse complement strand
TCAGAATAGCATCTAACATTTTTCACGATTACTTAAGGAGCAAGCAACGACAGAGAAAGCTACTCGACGAACAAAAAAAACGGCTTGAGTTAAAAATAGCGGTGCCGAAACGGGCCAATGGTGAAAAAATAGATAAGCTGCAGGTACAGCTCAGCAAATTAAATGAAGATACACGGGAATTGATAATGCTGCGGTTTTATTCGCAGTTGAGCTTCAAAGAAATAGCGAAAACACGGTCTGAGCCGATAGGAACAACTTTGTCAAAGCTGCATCGTGGACTAAAAAAACTACGAGAATTAATGGAGTGATGATCTTATGAACGGTCGAAACGAGGAAAATCTTAAAGAGCTGTTTGAGAAATTTTTCAATGCTGAACAGGCACAAAGGGCGGTCGAGGATGTTCAGAAAGCTGAGCAGATCCTCAGCGAGCACCCTGCACCTGAGCCTGATGATATGCTAATAGCCAACATAAAGGCTGAAATTGCCATGCGTCTGCCACCCAGAAGAGCAGATGTTTTTAGGCGAATGGCTTACAAAGCGGCAGCCGTTGCGGCAGCAGTTATTATTGTAGCGGCTATAAGTATGAACTTAATTAACAAAGACAGAGGATCTAAAAAAGTATTATATGCTGCCTCGATAATACCCAGAGCAATTTGGGAAAGCGATGATATAGCTGCCGACGACGTGGATTTAGCAATTCTGACTAGTGAAATTGAACAGATTGAAGACGAGATGTTAACTCTGCAATTGGGTGAAAGCGATGGCGACAGCGATACAGCGATAACGGAATTAGAGATGGAATTGATAGAAACTGACAGCTATTTCTGGAAGGGTTAAAGGAAATGGAGACAAATCGTAGAATTATTTTGGTGTTGGCGATAGCAGCCTTCATATTGCCGGCCGCCATACTCTGCTGGGCTGCAGAAAAAGAAGAAGAAGACATCTGGATTGAGAGCGAACGAAAAGAGCCAAGACGGAAAATGTTTGAACTGACAGACGAGGAAATCGACCGCATTATGACACGCCTTAAAAAAAGCAGCCCGGAAAAGACAAAAGAATTGTTGAAGCTGCGTCAAGAAAACCCGGAGAAGTTTAAAAATGAGCTTGTAAAATATGGTCGTGAGGAATACGGCAAAATAATAAGGGAACGCATAGATGGATGGAAAAAGAAGATACGAGACGAGTTTATAATATGGTTGGAAAAAAATTATCCAAAGCAAGCCAAAGAATTGGCTACTCTGAAAGAGAAGCAACCGAGTATTTATTGGAAAAAATTTGACCTTATTAGAAAAAGATATTGGCGCATTTTTGAAGAGGAAAAGAGGAATCCTGAATTAGCGGAAGTTCTTAAAGAAGATTTAGAACTGACGAAAAAGCGAGACGAATTGATTCGACAAATCATAGCTTCAAGTAATGAGCAAAAAACGAAAAGACTGAGTGCAGAGTTGGAAGAAGTAGTTGCCATCAGGTTCGATTTAATTATACGAAGAAAACATATAGCATACGAAAGGCTGCTCAAAAGGCTTGAGCAGTTACAAAAGCAGGTCAAGGAAAGCAGGAATGAGATTGGTAAGTGGATGAATGAAAAAGTCAAGGTTGAAAACGTCAAGAGACGAATGAGGGAATTGACCGAGGGAATTCCCAAATTCGCATGGGACTAAAATCGGTCGTTTAACAACTCTTAACAATGTCGGGGAGCCTTGTAGGTTTACTGCAAGGTTTTTCTTTATAATTTGTCTCGTCTTTGCTCAGTTTCGGTGGCTTTTTTCAGGATCTTTTTTTCTTTTGATGTTAAGCTATGGATGCCGGAGTCGTGAACCTTTTGCAGGATGCGGTCGACTTCGAATTGTAGATTGCGTTCAGCAGCCATTCTTCTTTCCCATGCCCCGGAATGAATCTTTAGTTTGAATTTGTCGCGCCATGACTTAGATAGTACATAAATTGCTCCTGCAGCCATACCACCTAAATGGGCTGCTTCGCCGCCAGCGCTGGAAAACTGTGAAGGACGCAATAGTGTCAGGATACTAATAGAGGCTAAAACTATTGCTAAAACCATTAGTTTTATCGGGAATATTCCCAAGACATAGACTCTCAAATTGGGAAACAATATTGCGCCTGCAGCAAGCATACCTAAAATGGAACCAGAAGCGCCAACCAATTGCCGCGCATCCAACCACCCAATTATAACCAGTAGCGGATAAAGCAGCCCCCCTACAGCTCCACAGACAAGATAAAAGGTCAAGAATCTCCTACTGCCCCAGGACCGTTCAAGCATTGGCCCGAAAAAGAATAGAATCAGCATATTTATGAAGATATGCCGAGGCCCGGCGTGCAGAAATTGATATGTTATCAACCGCCAAAGCTGCAGAGACATTCCTTTGGTGGCTGGATATACCGAAAACCAATCAAATAAGAAATACCCGACCGGCGGTAATAAGAAGCAAACAAGAAATACAGCTATATTGATTATCAATAGCCGTTTGACCACAAATGTGGTTTGAGGCAAGGCAAAGCGCATTTGCGGTGCATGATAAGATTGCGAGTCGTAATTTGCCTTAGTGTAATCTCTATCATAAAGGCCCATAATATAATCGTATCTCGTATTGCGTATATCGTATCGCTTATTAAGAATGTTTAATAATTTATTTATTATACACTATTTTAATTCATCTGTTCTCATTCTTTGAAATACTATCATCAGCAAGATACCGAAAACCGCCAAATAAATCCCCAGGTTCTGAGAAACAGTCCCGCCTTTGTAAATTGCCCACCAAGCATACTCAAATGGATTGTCATCACGCAAGAATTCTATGAAGAATCGGGTAATGCCGTAGAGCACAAACATCAAGCTAAAAGTGCAGCCAGGCTTGGCAAATAATCTTTTTGTATTTTTAGCGGTGCTGGCCTTTTGAGACCTTCGCCAGAAAAAATAAAGTACAAGGCACAAAATAGCACCATTGGCTGATGAATACAATTCAGTGGGATGAACACGCAAACAGCGATATATGCCATTTTTGACCATATCCTTCTGCTCGCCAGTTAAATCTTCATATGGTTTTAAACCATAGAATGTTTTGCCATTGCGATCGTAATTGCCGAAAAATTCGTCTGGTAATTTCAAATGCGGGTCAGAACGATTTCTTTCGGTGTCTGGATAGACCTGGCTGTAATAAGCATTTGAGCCGTATGGGAAGCGGACGGCCCAAGGCAGATTTGTAGGCCTTCCAAAGCAACAACCCCTCATAAAACAGCCGATTCTGCCGATGGCAAGCGCCAGCATTAAGCCTATGGCAAGGATGTCCAGGTATCGGCGTATGGGAAGTTTATGATACCCAAGATAAAAAACGATGACCGCGATGGCCAAAATCACTCCGCCTAAAAGCTCCAAGCCGCCATGCCAGATAGCGAATGCCTCAAGCGGATTTCGGCCCTGAAACTGGTCGAAATGATGCGCCACATAAAATAAACGTGCTCCTACTACTCCAGCTATCAATGAGTAAAGGGCGGCATTAGTAATGAGTCGAGGATCAGGGGTGATGTTGTGGCTTAGGTATCTTATCAAAGAAACGGCTGAAAGAAAGCCGATGACCATCATTAGGCCATAGCTTTGAATGGTCACATTGATGAAAGGTATTTTGAAAAGCTCAGGATACATGCTCGTAATTAATTATCGATGATTGATTATTGATAGTTGACTGTGCTTTGTAGAAAACACCGTAGATTGTCATTTCGAGCGAGCCAAAGGCGAGCCGAGAAATCTGCTTTTTAATAGATTTCTCCACTTCGCGATGCGTAGCATCGTTACGGTCGAAATGACTTATAGTCTTTTCTACAGAGCAAATTGGCTGCGAAGAACTATCCATTATTCTTATCGACATTTCTTATTCTGTTATTTTCGTCGAGAACAATAATTTTCGGTTTAAGCTTCTTTGTCTCTTCGGGCGTGTAATAACCGAAGCTGAAGACGATGATAAGGTCTTTCGGCTTTATCAGATGGGCTGCAGCTCCAAGAATCACGATTTGGCCGGAATCAGCTTCTGCAGGAACAGCGTAGGTTTCCAGCCTATTGCCGTTGTTCAAATCGGCGATCAAAACCGACTCGTAAGGCAGAATACCAACAGCTTCCATCAGCTTAGAGTCTATCGCTATACTGCCAGCGTAATGCAGCTTCGCATCGGTAACCGTCGCACGATGTAACTTGCTTTTTAATATCTTCACAAACATAATTAGTTACTCAAACTGACCGATTTCATTGTCATGCTGAGCCGAAAGGCGAAGCATCTGG
>CAYNKI010000303.1:0-4292 GCA_964397675.1 uncultured Pirellulales bacterium | reverse complement strand
GAGACTCCAAAAGAAATCCCGTTAGAGACTCCAAAAGAAATCCCGTTAGAGACTCGAAAGAAAAAGTCTCTTACGGGGTGAATCGGACAATACGAGCAATTATCGGTGCGGTCTTTATATTGGTAATTACTTTCTCTGCAGTAAGCATTTGTCAAAACATCGGCAAATCGCTAAAAGTTGATATTACCGAGCAGAAGCTGTATACACTTTCTGATGGAACCAAAGCCATTTTGGCAAAGCTTAATCAGCCTATCAAGCTAAAGCTTTACTATGCAAAGACCGCTGCCCTGAAAGGGCCTGACCAAATCCGTTACTTCAACAATTATTACGAATTTGTCAAAGCGTTGCTGGAACAATATGCTGTAGAGGCCAAGGGCATGGTTGATTTAGTGATAATTGACCCCAGACCTTTTTCTGAGGATGAGGCTGAAGCATTGCGCTATGGCTTGAGGCGGTTCTCTATAACCGAAGAGGAAAACTTCTTCTTCGGGGTGGTGGCACAAACTCAGTTCGGGGTGGAGAAAGTTATACCGTTCTTTTCGCCAGAACGGCAAAATTTTGTGGAGTATGATATAAGCTATCTAATAGATACCGCAATTACTCGCCAGAAAATCAGGGTAGGCATCATGAGCTCTCTGCCGGTTATGGGTGAGGATGTTAGCGGCTATATGGCTCAAATGATGCGGATGCAGGGACAACAACCGAGGGGGCCTTGGGCCGTTGTAGAGCAGTTACGTAAGAAGTATGAAGTCACCGATGTGCCTACGGATGTCAACGACATCAACGATATTGATATTCTGCTGGTCATTCACCCCAAGGAGCTGGTCGAGAAGACGTTATTTGCAATCGACCAGTTTGTTCTGAAAGGTGGCAGGGCGATTATGTGTGTTGACCCTCATTGTGTCGCAGACAGGCCTAACCAAATGAACATGCAGATGGCAATGTCCTACAAACAAAGTTCCGACCTGAATGTGCTGCTAAAGACTTGGGGGCTTCAGATGCCGGAAAATACTTTAGCTGGCGATAGAGCTCTGGCATTGAGAGCCTCTATTACCCGCGACCAGAGACCAGAAACGATCATTGGTTTTCTCAATCTAAGGCCAGGATGTTTCAATATCGACAATGTTATTACCACTAACCTTAACCAGGTAAGGGTTTTGTTCTCTGGTGTGCTAAGAGAAATTGCAGATGTGAACGAAACAAAAGAAAGTGGAGCCGAGATTGAGCGTACACCGCTGATTACAACAACTAATAGGGGTAATAGCTGGAAAGTCACTGCCCCGTATGAACTAATGTTTATGCAGCCATCGAAGCTCATGAGCAAATTCATTGAAGGCACCGAGCCTGTGGCAATGGGTTATCTGGTTACGGGTCGCTTTAAGAGCAGTTTTCCCGAGGGCATTGAAATTGAAGTGGAGCAAAAAACCGAAGATCCGAATGAGACTAAAGAAATCAAAAAGCACATTAAAGGTTTGACAGCAGCAGAAACAGATTGTGCAGTGGCGGTTTTCGCAGATGTCGACTTTATAAGTGATATGGTAGCCTATCAAGATTCTTTCTTCGGCAAGCTTGTTGTTGGTGACAATAGTGCTTTAATGCTGAACGCTATTGATGATTTGACCGGCTCAAGTGACTTGATTTCAATCAGGTCACGGGGCAACTTTCGTCGGCCATTTATCGTTGTTGATGAAATTGAAACAAAAGCTGAAAAAGAAACAGCCGAGGAAATGACGAAGATCGAAGCTGCAATTGCAGGTTATAACACGGAGCTGCAATCTATTATAGCTTCTGCGAAAGAGGGCCAGGAAGAAGTTATCGGCAGCTCAATATTGCAGAAAAGGCGTGACCTTGAATTGAAGATACACCAGGCCAACCGTGAAAAACGTTTGATTCATATGAAAAGACGCGAGCGGATTGATAGTTTGGGCAGGAAACTGCAGAGGGCCAATACGTTGATAGCTCCGGTGATTATACTGATAATTGCTGTAGTATTGGGCGTCCGTCACAGTGTGCGAAAGAGGCATTACATCAGTCACGCAAGCGATGCCTAACGAAAAAAATTAAATATCAAAAATAAAAAATCAAAATTGTAGAATCCCGAAGTACTTCGGGATGACTTCCTTATTTTTACATTTTGCTTTTTGATTTTTGCATTTTCTTCGGGAGTTTTGTAATGAGCAATAGAAAACTTATTATATTGGGCATTGTCGCAGTTGTTATGGTTATATGGGCTGTATTTCAGTCACATATTTCACATAAACCTAAGACGGCGCCAGGCGAGCCAGCTTATCTTATCCAAGGACTTAATCCAGCTGACATCAGCAGTATTGTTTTGGGAACCGGTGAAGACCAAGTGACACTGAAACGCCAGTCAGGGCGTTTTGTAGTTGTTAATAAAGACAGTTATCCTGCTGAAACAAAACAAATAAATGATTTGATAACCAAGTGCCTGGAAATTAAGACAGCACAATTTATTACAGATAAAGCAGAAAATCACGAGGCTCTTGGGGTGACAGAAAAAGAGGCCCGTAACGTTGTTAAATTTTTCCTGCCGGATTCATCTCTTCTGACGGGTGTTATTGTAGGAAAAACTAAGGAGCAAGGACAGGGTAACTACATAAGATTAGCTACCAGCGATAAAGTATACGTGGCACCAGAGGCACCTTGGATTAGAAGTGGGGCAATGGATTACATTGACCAAGAGATTATCTCGGCAGATAGTGAAAATATCCAGTTGGTAAAGGTTACTTCTCCGGACGACGAATATACTTTGAAAAGAAAAGAAGATAGCGAGGATTTGCTGCTTGAGAATATCCCCGCAGACAAAAAATTGAAGGACAGTGACAGTAAAAGTGTTTTTAATGCTTTGACAGATATGAAATTTACTGATGTTAAGAAAAAATCGCCTGCAAGTGGTGAGATGGCCTTTGATAGACAATACGTTTGCAGATTGAAGGATTCAACCGTTTATACCATAAGCATCGCTCAGAAAGAGGGAAAAACGTACGTTACATGCCAGGTAGAATTTACTGATACAACACCTGTCACCATAAAAAAACAGGGTGAATCCGAAGAAGAGCTAAAAAAGAAAGAAGCTAAACTGCTTGCCCGGGACAAAGCGAATGAATTTGCCGCGAAGCATCAAGGCTGGATTTACGAAATAGCTGACTGGAAGGCCAAGAATCTAACGAAGGAACTTTCAGATTTGCTCGAGGACAAGCCAAAGCCGGAGGAAAAAGCAGAGGACAAACCCGAAGAAACAGAACAGGATAAGGAGAAGCCTGAAGAAACACAGCAACCAGCAGAACCTAATGAGGTAAAGGCTGAACCGTAAAGCCTGTAAAACGACACTTTATTTGATTACATTCGGTCTCGGCCCAAGCAGACAGAGATGTCCTTACCATCCCCGCTACGGCCTCGGCCTACGCCGAGACGAGACATAAAAATATGAGCCAGGGCGTTTGAAACGCATATCAAACGCCCTGGTAATCTCTGATACCAATTTTAGTTATTGATTGCCGATTGCCAAGCTGTAATCCCTTGTTATTAGACCAGGCCCTGCATGAGGGCCGATTATCTCCAGCGGTTCGCACTTCGCAATTCATCGCGAAGTGGGGTCCCCAGAAAGTCATTGAGACCATCAAGGCTAATGGCCTGGATGCATGCCCATGAGCTTAACGTCTTGGGTCAGTGACAGAATAAGGCAGGTGGGTATAACATTTTTCCGTTAGCCAGTTCCTTGACAGCATCTCCAAGTCTGCTGTATTAACAGTCCCATCTCCATTCAGATCAGACCCGTCGCAGTCATCGCAATCAATATCCATCCACCGCAAGGCAAAAAGCGAGAAGTCTTCCATATCTACACGGTAATTATGGTCTAAATCACCCAACACCCTGCAGGTTTCTTGCCGAAGGATATCGATGTATAGATACCCATAGTCCGTATATCGGTCCCCTTGTGTATAATCAGTGCCCAGGGAAGAATCATCCAGTACTGTAGTTCCGCTTGTTCCTTCGGTGGGCTCGATCTGCGAGTCCTCATGCCACTCGTTGAATGAGGTGATTACCAGCATGTTCTCGGCTAATGGATCAACATGGTTTGGCACGACCACGTCACGAAGCATCTTTTTAAAGAGATCGCCTTCGGCGGAATCGGGGTCGTCTTCGAGATAACGAGGCATACCATTATTGCCCTCTCGAGTAACCTTATCGTTGTATCCGGGCCCCGCGGCGGGAACAAAGCCGACGCCAACACTGTTGCAGTTGCGCTTTGCTCTATCATAGGTGGATTT
>CAYNKI010000302.1:0-4312 GCA_964397675.1 uncultured Pirellulales bacterium | reverse complement strand
GGTAAGGCCATGAATCCTGTTGCTCACCCCATGGGTGGTGGAGAGGGAAGAGCAAACGGTGGACGCCATCCCTGTTCACCTACGGGTGTGCTGGCAAAGGGAGGAAAAACCAGAAATCCAAGAAATCCAAGTAATAAGAGGATTATTAGGAGACGTAAGAGTAAGAGGCAAAAACAGTTAGCAATTTAATTTCGTCGTGTTTATTATGCAATACTTTTCGAGCATGGTAAAAACGTTAAGCGTAATACAAGACACGTAATACGAGAATAAAATGGGAAGATCGCTGAAAAAAGGACCGTTTGTTGATGAAAAGTTGTTTAGCAAGGTTAGCAGGCAGGCTGCAGCCGGTTCTAAAGAGCCAATCAAAACCTGGGCAAGAAGATGTACTATAGTTCCTGAATTCGTAGGTTTTACGTTTTTGGTTCATAACGGCAGAATTTTTAATAAGATTTTTGTTACCGAAGATATGGTAGGACATAAATTAGGCGAATTTTCGATTACAAGGACATTTAAAGGTCATTCGAGCAAGAAAATAAAATAGCAAATAGAAAAATGTAATCCCGATGTACATCGGGACGCGATGTGTAATAAGAGATTATGTTAAGTGCTAATAAATTAAAAGAGCTTTGTGGACAACGGCAATTAGATGTTGTCTCGATAGCCGGCCAGCTTGCACGGGGTGGTCTTAGTAGAGAAAAGGCAGAATCGGCAATTAAAAACTGGCAAAAAGGTCTTTTCAAGCCTATACCGCGCAGCGAAGATATCCAACACCTGGCTGGCGCCTTATCGGTTGAAGTAAATGACCTGGTTGACTGGCGGTCTTCTTACCGGTATGCTCCGATTTCGGCAAGCAAAGCTCGATTGATTACGCAGCTGATAGTGGGCCGAAGTGTCCAGGATGCCATGGATATCCTGAAGTTCACCAAAAAACGTGCGGCAACGATGGTTAGCAAGGTCTTAAAAAGCGCAATCGCAAATGCCGATGAGCAGAATGCTGATGTTGATAGTCTCTATGTTGGTCAGGCTTATGTTGATGATGCGGGTGTGCGTATAGGGACAAAAAGATGGATTCCCAAAGACAGAGGCAGAGCGAATCCTATTCGTAAAAAGGCCTGTCACATACATGTAACGGTGACACAGGCTTAATGCGTGAAACATGAAGCGAAATACGCTTCACGAGATACGAGATACGAAATTATGGGTCAAAAGACGTCACCAATAGGTTTTAGAACAGGAATTACACGTGGGTGGATGAGTACCTGGTTTGCGCCGAAGGCTAATTACGGCGATTTTCTCATCGAGGACCAGAGAATCCGTAAATATGTTGACAATAAGTTCAATCGTCAAATGCCCAAAGGTGCGGTATCGAAGGTTGAAATAATCCGGACGCGCAATGAAATAAATGTAACGCTACATAGTGCTCGGCCCGGAATTGTCATTGGACCAAGGGGTGGAGAAGTCGAAAAGTTGCGAGAGGAGCTCGAACAGATAACAGGTCGGAATATCTCCGTTAATGTTATTGAAATTAAAGAGCCCGACCTTGATGCCACTTTGGTGGCTGAAGCAATTGCTGAGCAGCTATCTAAGCGAGCCTCATTTAGGCGTACGATGAAGCAACATTGTGAAGCAGCAATGAACGCTGGCGCTAAAGGAGTTAAGATTATTTGCGCCGGACGATTGGCAGGCTCAGAAATGGCCCGCAAAGAAACGCAGAAACTTGGTAGTATTCCACTGCATACTTTGGATGCTAATGTAGATTATGCTGTGGCAACATCAAAAACAACATACGGAACGATAGGTGTTAAAGCTTGGATTTATAAAGGCAAATTTGGCGAAGAGGCTGAGCAGGGCCAAAGCCCACGTCGTCGGAGGCGTCCGCACAGACGTGCTAATGCAGCACCTAAAGAAACTAATAAGTCTAAGTCAGCGAATTAGTGAATTAGTGATTGTGTCTCGCTCGTCTAACTTAAGGGTCGTAAAAAATGGCTATGATGCCAAAAAGAGTGAAATACCGTAAAAGCCAACGTGGTAGGATGAAGGGCAATGCTACGCGAAGCAATTTTGTTGCGTTTGGTGAATACGGTTTGCAGGCCTTGCAAAGCAGTTGGATAACCGCCAAGGTCATTGAAGCTGGCCGAGTAGCAGCAACTCATTTTTTGCATCGTGAAGGGAAAGTCTATCTAAGATTGTTTCCGCACAAGCCGGTCAGTTCAAAGCCGTTAGAGACACGAATGGGCAAAGGTAAAGGTGAACCCGTATTTTGGGTCGCTCGAGTTAGGCCTGGGCAGGTCTGTTTTGAGATCGGTGGAGTAAGTGAGGAAGTGGCAAAACAGGCCTTGCTCAGAGTCGCTCATAAAATGCCGGTTAAATGTAGGTTCGTTAAGCGAAGGCATTCATTATAAAAAGGTAAGTTTAAAATGAAGGTCCAGCATTACCGAGAGATGAGTCTGGATGAGCTCGATAGTACTTTACAAGAGCTTCAAAGTCATCTGTTTGATTTGCGCTCGCAGGCGGTTACGGAAAAGCTGGAGAATTCCAAAGCCATACGTAACGTTAAGCGAGATATTGCCAGGATTAAGACGATAGTGTGTGAACGTAAGTAAGGCTTTATCGTAGGTGATGGATCCGCTGGGGCGGAGTGAAAAAAGATGCAAGATCGAAAATTGAAAACTGTAACTGGTGTGGTAATAAGCAACAGTGGTAATAAAAGCATTAAAGTTGCCCTTGACTTTAAGGTTAAGCATCCAAAGTACGGCAAGTACGTAAAGCGTAGAACAAAGCTTGGTGTACATGATGAACACAATCAAGCTGGTCTTGGTGACCTTGTTGAAGTTACGCAGTGTCGCCCTTACAGCAAAACTAAGAGTTGGCGTCTTCTCAGAGTTGTAGAAAAGGCTGTTCAAATTGAATCGTGAAATCTTAATCTTCGATCGAAACACGAAATATGACAAGCAATGATACGAGAGTTATCAGGTGATACAACAGGAAACAATGTTGGATATAGCCGACAACTCAGGTGTGAAGTCGGCCTTATGTGTTAAGGTTCTTGGTAAAGGTGGATCCCGTGGTAGGAATACTCGGCCGGTTGCTAAGGTGGGGGACGTTGTGTGTGTCGCTATAAAAAAGTCGTTGCCAACCTGCCAGTTGGATGACAAAAAAGTACATAAATGTGTTATTATTCGTACAAAGAGCCCTGTGAAACGGACTGATGGTAGTTATGTAAGGTTTGACAGTAATGCTGCGGTAATGATTGATAACGAAGGCAATCCAATAGGGACGAGAATTTTCGGTGCTGTTGCTCGCGAGCTACGTGAAAAAAACTATATGAAGATTATCTCCTTGGCAAGCGAGGTAGTATAAGGAAATGTAAAATTCAAAAATAAAAAATCAAAGTGGCAAACCAAAAACAAGAAGCAGAAAACAAAGAGAGAAAGATAAAAATTTTGCATTTTGATATTTGAAATTTTTATGGCTCTGCATATAAAAAAAGGTGATATTGTTGAGATTATAGCTGGTGACGATAAAGGTGCTACCGGTAGAGTGCTGCGTGTTATAACCCAGAAGAATAAGGTAGTAGTCCAAGGTCACAATATAGCAAAAAAGCACGTTCGGCCTTCACGTAAGAGTCCACAGGGAGGCCGCATCAATGTTGAGCAGCCGATACATATAAGTAATGTCTTGCCGATAAATCCAAAAAGCTCCAGAGGCAGCAGAGTTCATTATCAACTAAGCGATGATGGCAGTAAAAAACGAATTGCCGCTGATGGTACTGAAATTAGTGTTGTTAGAAAGGTAAAATCGTGACCCGTGATTCGAGCGACGGGACACGAACGACGAGCGACGAATTATGGCACGTTTAAGAGATTTATATAAGTCCAAAATAGCTCCAGAGTTGACAAAGCAATTCGGCTATGAGAATCCTATGGCTGTGCCGCAAATGGAAAAGATCATTGTTTCTATGGGCGTAGGAAAAGCGGTGCAGGATAAGAAATTTCTGGAATCAGCCAAAAAGGATTTGATGATGATTACAGGCCAAATGCCTGCTGTCTGCAAAGCTAAAAAAAGTGTCTCCAGCTTTAAAGTTCGCGAAGGCATGGAAAACGGTTTGAAAGTTACTATCCGTGGTGTGCGGATGTATGAATTTATGGATAGACTTATTAATCTTGCAATCCCGCGAGTAAGAGACTTTAGAGGCCTTGACCCGAGCAGTTTTGATGGAAGAGGCAGTTACTCGATGGGACTGAGTGAACAGACCGTTTTTCCTGAAATCAACCCTGCGAAGGTCGAGTTTCAGCAGGGTATGAATATAACC
>CAYNKI010000301.1:0-4344 GCA_964397675.1 uncultured Pirellulales bacterium | reverse complement strand
TACAGGAAACATAAAATGAGCAAACAGGAAGACTTGATTAATGCGGTCATCGCACGGGCCCAGGAATGCGGGCCGAAGAAGAAGTTGGCCTGTGCCCAGGCCTTTGAGCTTGCCGAGGAATTCGACGCGGCAATTATTGAGATTGGCCGGATTTGTAATCGGCACAACATAAGAATCTGTAAGTGCCAGCTTGGCTGCTTCAAGTAATTGTAAGAAAGAGTTCAAGATATGAAAAAACTTCGGGTTAGGTTTAAGCTTTGGCTCAATAGCAAAAATGTTGAAGGGGTTTTCGGTGACGGCAAATGGCGGCTTCTTAAAGCAATTGATAGCGAAGGGTCGCTGAATGCTGCCAGTAAGGCGCTTCGGATAAGCTATCGAAAGGCCTGGGGCGACCTGAGCAAGGCCGAGGCCCGCCTTAATGTCACTTTACTCGAGAGACATCGGGGCGGCAGAATGGGCGGGGCAACTTGCCTCACCGAGCAGGGCAAAGAATGGGTCAAGGCTTACGCAAAATTTCGTAGCGAAATCGAAAAGGCAGCAGAAAAAGCCTACGAAAAACATATTCAGGAGCTACTAAGATGAGCAAAACAGCCAAGTCTGCTTCCTGGTCTGCTTCGGATTCTGCTTTCAGCATTATCGAACTGCTTGTAGTTATCTCCGTGATAGTTCTGTTGATCGGTCTAATTTTACCGGCACTTAGCCGGGCCAGATCCATTGCTAAACAAACAGTCTGCCAAAGCCGACTCCGGCAATGGGGATTGGCTTTTGAGATTTACGCTGTTGAAAACGATGGTTTTTATCCTCACATTGACGGCCGGGACCGTACGCCGAGCAATCCGAAAACGGATGCCGAGCGGGCGGACTACTATTTCGGCTGGATCGATGTGCTGCCGCCTTTAATGGGAGAAAAACCATGGCGTGATTATGACTATTGGAAAAAGCCTGGATTAAATACAATATTTCAGTGCTCTTCTGCTAGTCTCGCACTAGATGAAAGTTACAAATACAGGCCGAGAAGGAGTGGCTATTTCTCTTATGCTATGAACTCCTGCCTTGAACTTGACGAGAACTGCTGGCCCCCATACGAACATGAAGCTTCAGACTGGCATATGCGTAGCTTTTTGAATACAACGTCTATAAAGAATCCGGCCCGTTTGAACCTTTTGTTTGACCAACTGCTTGATCCTGAGAAGGGTTATGGTGGCAATAAATATAACGCCACAGCGGGAAAATATTGTGGTAGCTATCCGAAGGCTTTTAGCGCCCGCCACACCAAGCCGGGTGGATTATTAGGTGGCTCGATTCTCTATTGTGACTACCACGTCGAATGGAAATCTTCGGTCTGGAAGTCCAATTGGCCTGAAGATTTAGAGGTCCCCCCATTAGGCGACCATGACTGGTATCCCTAAAAACTTGGAACAACCGGATAAATATAAATTGAATCGAAAGGAGCAAGTTAAGTGATGAAAAAACATGCAATGGTATTAACATTTGTTGTGATTTACTGTTCGGCCATAAATGCGCTGGCCAACCCGCTTTCAATCTACGAAATTCAATACACTACTGATCCAAACGGAACAAGTCCGCTGCACGGAAATATCATCGATTGCATTGGAGGAATTGTAACCCACATACCTCCTACAGGAAGACCAAGACTTGTTATTCAAGATCCCAACTATCCTGATGGTTGGGGTGCTATCCAGGTTAAAGACTTGTACAGCACGGGAGTCTTTGCTGATGTAAACGTCGGTGATTGCGTGTCTCTTACTAACGTGGAAGTTGAGGACAATAAAGGGACTACATTTTTGCAGTATATCGAAGACAATAACGCCGGTTTTACAATAGTCAGTAAGAACAATCCCATACCGAGGCCGCTGACTGTAACGGTCGAAGAGATAACAGCACCTCTCGAAGGATTCGATAGTTGGATTGTGCCGGACCACAACGCCGAAAAATATGAGTCAATGCTGATCAAGATTTTAAACATCAGCGTTAAGGACACAGGTTACGGAAAGGCTTACGACAATTACATACTTCAAAGCAGTATCGATCCTAACCTTACCTGCTGGGCTTCCGACTATATGAACAGCGACAAAGATAAAGGCCAAATATACCACCCTTACACAGAGATAGGCCAAGACTTCTGTAGCGTAACCGGAGTTCTTGAACAATACACCACAGAGAAAGACGGTATTTATTATGATTATTATCAACTGCTGACAACCTATTCCGCGGATTTAAAACGATATACGCCTGCAGACCTTAACGGCGACTGTATGGTTGATTTTTCTGACTTTGCCGTGTTTTCTCAGTATTGGCTTTGGGGGGTAGAGCAACGATAATGGTTGTAATAACACAAAAATGTGGTAAACTCTCTGCGTTTATTTATGACAAAAGATTTAATTTAAAGTAAGGAAAGGACAAAATGAAAAAAGAGCATATTTTAGGAGTACTGTTTTTTGGTGGATTGTGGGGTATCTGCGAAGCTGTTCCGGGTAACGCTTTGTATAGTGCAAAAGTGCCTTACGCATCGGTCCCTTTAACTATTATTGGCTTTGCCGTGATGACTATTGCCCGGGTATATTTCCCGCAAAAAGGCACCGCAACGCTTATCGCCATCTGTGCGATGTTATTCAAGTTTCTAAATGTCCCGTTTTTTGCCTGCCACCTTCTCGGGATACTTCTGATGGGGCTGTGCTACGATTTGTTCTTCAGCGTATTTAAGATAAAGAGCCGGTCGCTTTCTGCAGTGGCAGCGGTTTATTTAAACTACGCATTGTTTGCTTTGATGATTACTTATGTCTTTCGGTACGATCACTGGGTGCAGGCAGGATTTGCCGAGGTGCTGCGACATGTCGGAATCAGCGGCAGCATGGCTGCCCTGGGATGCGCGATTCTCGTGCCGGCGAGTCTTCGGCTTGGCGAACAGCTCAAGGCAAATTGTCTCAGGCCTTTTAACTTGAAGCGGCAATTGGTACCGAGTGGCGTTTTGGCCCTTACGATAGGATTATGGGTTTTCAGCCTAACGGCATTTATTTTTTGAATCAACAGCCGTGCCGGTAGTAGTCTGTAACCTCTAATTTAATGGGTGGCAGCCTCAAGCGAGTCCCGAGAAATCGGGACGAGCTTGGGGATTCCGCCGAATAACTACTTGTAACCATCATGCACCTATCATGTTACAGACCTGCAGGTTTATTAACAGCCATCATAACCAAGAGAGCAGCCGATGGTAACAACACAAAACAGGCTCATTTTGTGGACAGGCCCAAAACACTGCGGCAAAACCACCAGCGCTACGAAGCTTGCACAAATCGCCCGTGCTGAAGGATTTAACGTCGCAGGACTGTTGGCGCCTCCCCTTTACCACAACAGCGAATTGCTCGGATTTGACGTCTTTGATTTGCAAAACCAAATGCGAGCACCTCTGGCACGGCGCAAAATAAACGCAAGTAACACTGGGCAGTTCACTTTCATCGCCGAGGGACTAAAACTCGGCAACTCCGCTCTGAGCGCAGAAGCCACAAAAACCGCTGACATTGTCATTGTTGATGAATTCGGGCCTTTGGAGTTAGACTCCAAAGGCTGGCGTAAAAATGTCGATTCATTATTGGTTTCAAGTAATACCGTAATACTACTTGTCGTTCGGCAGGAATTGGCCGGCAAGGTTCGGCAGTTATATTCAAACATCCCCTGCCGGGACCTTGTTGGAACACAGCTAAAATCCATCGGCGAAGTCATAAGGATACTCAAAAATCGCCAATCACAGCGAAGAACGAAATGATCAAACTTGATGGAATGTTGATGATTGGCTCAGCCGGAGCAAATATCGGCAAGACTGAACTGGCCTGTGCGCTTATTAAAAAATTTAACAAAAACAAAGACATCATAGGGATAAAGGTTACCACGATAAAAGAGCGAGACGGGCAGTGTCCCCGCGGCGGCCAGGGTTGCGGTGTCTGCTCATCTCTGGATGGCAACTTTTGCATTACAGAGGAGACCGGCGTCAATTCCGGCAAGGATACGGCAAGACTTCTGGCAGCAGGTGCGAGCCGGGTTTTCTGGCTGCGTGTTATGAAAACACATTTGAAGGAAGGCCTGGCTGCCTTGCTCGATAAGATTGGGGCAGATGCTGTTTCTCTCTGCGAATCGAACTCGCTGCGGCAGGTAGTTAAGCCGGGATTGTTTCTTATGGTCAGGGGCAAAGATCCGAGGATGTGGAAAAGTTCGGCTGACGCTGTAAAAAAATATGCGGATAAAGTTGTGGTTTCTCCGCAGGATGCCTTACGGCAGGACGGCAGCAGCTTTGATTTTGATATCGGCCGGATAAAACTTCTCGGTGGTAAA
>CAYNKI010000300.1:0-4367 GCA_964397675.1 uncultured Pirellulales bacterium | reverse complement strand
GCTATCTTAGCTAAAAAATCCTCGCCGCCCAGCTCAAGCTCCTCGGCTCTTTTGACAAAGGACTCTTTAATTTCATCCTTAAGCATCGTAGGCATCCAAACAATCCTTTTGATTCCGCCTTCAGCAGCAATGAATTTTCTTGAGAGGATGTAGTGCTTTGAATGCCCGATGAACCCAGGCGTTTGCTGCCCGCCGCCAACGGTCCCCGCGAGAGTTGAAAACTTCATACCGCACGGTGTCATCTCGATAAACTCGCGGTTCACAATCATTATCCCGCCGGTGCTTGGCAAAACTGCTGCGATACATTCGAAGCAGCCGCAGGAAGTCATCGGGTCGGTAATCATACTATACTGGCTCATCCGCTCGATATTGCCCCCGCTGGCCTTGAGAACAAAAGCGTTTACCTTGTCCCACTGCCCTATGGTCGGCTCAATGCACTTACCTTTCGATACGGGCTGATTTGGCCCGGTTGGAATTATCTCGTATGCGGCCCGGCAGTCAAGCCAGCTATACGCACCGCAAAGACCCGGCCGCTCCGGCGAAACTACACAAACATGGTTCGGTGCGAAACTTTGACATAATGTGCATGAATAAAACGTGTCGACGTCTTCATCGGTCATGCCTGCAATACGTTTATCACGCTCAGCGAATACTTTCCGTGCCATCTCACGAAGCTCTACAACCTTTTGATCGTCGGTGAAAATCTTTACCTGCACCTTATCTAAAATGTTTGAATATCGCTCATGATACATAGCATGTAGCAGCTTACCTATATGTTCAAGTCTAAAACCCGATTTGAAAGCATCTTTGGAGATTCGTATCCAGCTTATGTCCCGCTGGCCCATATGCCATAGCCCTTGTGCCTCGTTCATAAAAGTGTGAATCTGCCGTTCGAGCACAGGTTCAAAGTCAGGCTGCATTTTTCTGCCAGCTACTTCAACCACAACGCCTAACGGCAATCTTTCTCCTTGCTGAAGCGAATCTACATCCGGCCCTTTTACTTCTATTTTACCGTCTTCGACTTCGCTGAGCTTGGCCATACGAAGCCACTCAAACGCTGGCGTTCTCTGGCCTCCAAACTCGCAGTGCATCTCTTCTTTGCGGATACGCTCACCTTCAAAGGCTGGACTATGTGCGACCGGAATATCTATCTCCGCCACCTTTATCTTTAAGCCGCGAACCTCGATAGCTTTTTCCACGATCTGATCGTGAGGAACATTAGAAACAACGTGTTCATAAGTGCATACGCCGGTGGGAAGAATCTCCGGAATATCAGAATCGGCAATAGTTGGGAAGCCGTAATTAATCGCCCCGGCGGCATTAGCATACCATTCATCGGTGACCGTGCCCAGCGGCATAACAAAGGCGAAGATTCTGTTTTTGTTGTACAGCAGGTTGCGCCGGAAGTCACCGGGTTTAACGCCGCCGAAAGTAAGCGCCGCCCGACTGGCAAAACCCGCGGCGTATATCGCCGAAGTAATGTCTTTGCCAAAAGGTACCAGGCGGGTTTCCCAACCCAACTGCACACCACCCTCAATAAGTTGCTCGGCAAATGTAGTGCCATTATTGTGTGCATGCATGAAAACGTAAAGGCAGCGCTCCTGCAGCTTGCGAGCAATGTCGACTGCTGTCTCGACATCTGGTGCAGCACCAACTACTGCTGCAAATCCCGGTGCAGTGCCATCGACAAATTGGATGCCGCGCTCCCGCAGAATCACGTCGTCGGCCGCACCCAGCCAAATGTCGTTTACAGGATTGGGTCCAATCAAGTATTTGCAGGCCTCGATGATTTCTTCTGCAAAGAGCGTCGCCATGCCTGCATCAAGAGTCTGGCCCAGATAAGGCACCCACAGCTCGTCATCGACCAATGGCGGCAATAGGTCTTTAATCTCGGACATTACCTCTTCAAAGTCAGCTAACTTTTCGACTGCACATCCGGTCATAGAATAAATAATCGGCATATAATAACCGGTGTTCGGAAACTCTACGTGGCAGTCCTTGCCTTTTTCTTTGATAGCCCGGGTTAAAATATCCTCCGCCTGTTTGGCTATCTTATGGGCGCCACGTATCGCTGCTGAAGCAATAATTTTTGACATAAACTAACCCTTTCGTGTAAATTTGAATTCGTGCTTCGTATTTTAATAATTACTCTACCGCCAATGCTCGTCGGTCCTCCATATCATAGAGCTTGCGCTCAGCCTCTACGTTGATTCCCAAAGCATCCCGTTTTTTCTCAATGTGCTCAATCATCATACCGGCAGCTTTAATGGGGTCCCGTTCAAAGGCCCATTTGCCGCCTACGTCCTTTTCAATCTCATCGGTTAAGTAACGCGTCAAATTTTCGGCGCCGAGAACCGGCAGCGGCTCGGCAATAACAGTGTAGACTCCTGAAGCAACGAAATACATTCCGATTGAAACAGCTTTTTCTGACATCCATTCCGGTGCGGCACCGGCGACCGGCAATTCCGAAATATCCTCGCCGAGTCCACCCTCGGCAACAACATTTGCCAGGATTGTCAAAATCCTGCTGTTATCCACGCATGAGCCAACGTGCAGTACCGGTGGGATACCAACCGTTTCACAAACCTCCGCTAGGCCAGGTCCACAATATTTTGCTGCTGCTTCCGGTCTCATCAGCCCCACCTTAGCAGCAGCGATCGCGCTGCAACCTGTGCTCACCACTAAAATATCATTCTTGATAAGCTCTTTTATCATTGCAACGTGACCATAATCGTGCACTTGCTTCGGATTATTGCAGCCCACAACTCCGGCGGCACCACGAACTCGCCCGTTGATAATATTGTCGTTCAGGGGACGGTAACTTGCGCGGAATCGACCACCAAGATGGTAAAAGATGTTCTCCGTCGTGAACCCGGCAATCCCTCGCTCCATCACTTTCGGTATCTTGGGCTTACCTTTCCTGTTCTGAAAATTCTCAATGCCGATTTTGATGATTTCCCTGGCCGTTTCCACCGCCCTGTCCTCGTGGAATTCAATATGCTCTGCCCCTGCAATCTTGCACTTTGGCGAGGTTGTAATCAGCTTAGTATGGAAGCAGCCGGACAGCGAACCCAACGCAGGCATAATGCACTGCACATCCACTAACATAACCTCCACCACGCCGGTCATCACCGCCAATTCCTGCTGCAGGAAATTGCCGGCGACCGGTATGCCGTGACGCATCAGTATCTCGTTAGCCGTACAGCACATCCCGGCGAGATTGATGCCTTTGGCACCTTTCTCCTCGGCCATTTTCACTAATTCGGGTTCCTGCGAGACCGCCACGATTATATCTGACAAGGTGGGCTCATGGCCATGCACAACTATATTGACCTGCTTAGCGTCAAGCACGCCGAGATTGGAACCGAACCGGATCGGCCAGGGACTACCAAACAAGATATCCGAAAGCTCCGTGGCGATAAGTGACCCGCCCCATCCGTCGGACAAACACGCTCTGATACCCTGCTTCATAAGGTTTTTGTAGTCTGAGCCTACACCTATATGTGTTCGGTGCATAATTTCCACGATTTCACGGTCAATTGCACGAGGCGTGACGCCCAAGTCTTGCCAGACCTTCTGCCTTGCTGTCGGCGGATAAGCCGCTGTGCTGACAAGTGTTCCTTCCTGCTTTCCGAATTCAGCCAATACCGCATCAGCGAGGTCGCCGGCGATATCTTTGGTTTCTCTGCCTTCTACCTTAATATCGTATCTTGCTGCGACCTCTCTAAGTTTCAGCTCGTCCTTGATCATATAATCGCAAGTATCGCTCTCAACCGCCATTTTGAATGTGTGCGCAATGTCGCGGCCATGGTCGGAATGTGCCGCAGCTCCGCCAGCAATCATTCGCACTAAGTTTCTCGCCGCAATCGTATCGGCGGTAGCACCACATATACCTGCTTGCGGCCCATCCCCAAAGGGGTCAATCCTACAGGGACCCATCGAACAATTTCGGCAGCATATTCCAAGCTTGCCAAAACCACATTGAGGTTCCTGCTGTTCAAACCTGTCCCAGGCGGTTTCGATATCCGCTTTAGATGCATGCTTGAGCATTTCCTGGGTAGCTTTATCACTACTACGTTTTTTTGGATCCATAAACAACTCCTCGATTATCAGTTAATTCCAAGAGTTTGGAAAAACACGTACAATATCATATTTCACTCGATGTTTCAAGTATCCTAATTAAATTCGGTCATCATTTTTGTAAACCGATGCAGCCTTGAGCCTTGCAGAAGTCTGTAACCTTCTGCACTTCGGACACAGTCGCAGACGCTGACGGAATTGGTCCCAATTAACTTTGCCTTTACTCAGAACTTGCTCACTGACCTGAGTGCTGACAATAGGTGTTCCGCATTCCTGGCAGACAAGCA
>CAYNKI010000299.1:0-4371 GCA_964397675.1 uncultured Pirellulales bacterium | reverse complement strand
GGGTAAAAGCCTTAGAGCAGCTATAAACGCCTTCTGTTTGGAATGTGTCTGTTGGCAGATAGAAGAAATACGAAAGTGTACCGACTTAGCCTGTCCTCTATATGCGGTTAGACCTTATCAGAGAATTTCACAGAGTGCCAGTGAAGGCCGTTCTGCGCCGCCAGAATCGAAAAATTCGGAGCGAACTGACTAAATGACCAAGAGAAGCCCAGTAATAGTTCTGGAACAGCGTATGGTGAAGTCGAAGGTGTGGCTTTCTCTTAGTAAAACGGCAAAAGATGTCTTTCTTATTTTCCGCACAAAATGCCAGATAGCCAAACGTAAGGGCAAGCCTGGCAAACGCGGACCGGTAATTATAAACAATGGAGAGATTGTTTTCACCTATGTGGAAGCCAAAAAAAAGTACGGAATAAGCGCCTCACGTTTTAGACGGGCCTTGGATCAGTTGGTAGAAAAAGGTTTCATAGACATTGAGGCCACAGGGATGGGCGTTCACAAAGTCACGACACTTTACGCCATAAGTGAGCGTTGGCGAGATTATGGAACGTTGCACTTCAAAAAGGCGAAAAGACCGGAGCCAATCATAGCAAACCCTGGATTCAGACCTGGCAATAAACTTTGGCAGAAAGCCCGCGCGAAAAATTCAAGTGATGAAAATGAGCACGGCGCCGTGAACAATAATGTACATGGTGAGCTTTTAGCTATGTACACAAACGTACACGGCGAAAAAATTACAACTCAATATAAAAGGATTGATGATAAATGGTTAGCTTGCAAAATAGCCTAATTTATCACCATGCACAAAAACAACACCGTTCTATAGATTACCAGTACCTACGGGTAGTGAGGTATATCAGAGAAGCTATAGTATGCAGATATATAGCGAACTAAAATTGTTAAAAAAGTTAAGATTTTTCTGAGATTATACTTGACAGATAGTAAGTATAAGTTTATACTGTACGTGAAGGAATTTAGATATATGATTATTCGCATGATTATTGAGACTATCAGAAAACATATCAAGGCTTGTGGCAAGACCCGATACCGGATCAGCAAGGATACCGGTGTTGCCGAAGCTCAACTGTGCCGGATAATGCAGGGCAAGACCTGTACGGTCGAAACCGCTGATATTCTGCTCAAATACTTTGGGCTAACCATCGCCAGGAAGAAAACCAAAAAAGGCAAAAAGAAGAAAGCGAGGTGAAACTCATGGCAGTTTTCAAACCAACTTACGCTTGTCCTATACCGGACGGGGCAAGCATTCACAAACACAAGGGCCGGAGTTACATCAATTTGAAAGACCACAACAGAAGAAAAGTCAGCGCGTTTCTAACAGAAGATGGCAAGCGGTATCTCAAGCCACAACGCAACTACGCAGGACGCTACAGGGACTATCATGGAGCGAGGCGCACAATTACGCTGTGTCAGGACAAAGAGGCCTCTCAAGCTGCACTGAACGAATTGGTCAAATACATCGGTCTGCTCAGGGCCGGACGAGCGATACCACCGCTGAACGAAGTCAGCCCGATTATCCGTGAGCGGGTTCAGGATGCTTTACGAGATAGTGGCCAGGAGACAAAGGGAGACCAGTTGAGCAGACGACCGCTGAAAGTCTTATGTAGGATGTATCTTGACGACCTGAAGGCATCCGGCAGGACTGCGAAGCATCGCAAGGAAGCAGTGAGGTGCCTGAATGCGGTCATCGTAGAATGTGGCTTTCAGTTCTTGAAGGATATTTGCCAGCCACCGGTAAAGGATTTCATAAACCAGAAGAAGGCCGGTGGACTCTCTGATCGGACGGTCAATGTCTATGTGGACAGGCTACGATACTTCTGCAATTGGGCCATGAAGAACAGACTTCTGGCCAGCGATCCATTTGTAGACTTCGTGCGTTTGGACGAACAGACGAACCGTGTCCGTGAAACCCGGAGTCTTACACCCGATGAGGTAGACAAGCTACTGGACGCAACATACAAACGGCCTCTGCAAAAGAGAAAAGACGCCGGATACAATAGGATCAAGACGAGTACCGTCAAGAAGCTAATGATGTTGGGTGAGGAGCGGCGATTAGCTTATGCTCTGATGCTTTATACTGGTCTGAGGGTGAATGAGACACGTCAATTGATATGGGCAGATGTGAACCTCAAAGCACGGTTTGTCCGGGTAAGGCCAACCACGACTAAGAACTCCAAACCGGCTACGTTGCCACTGCACAGCTACGTTATTGAACTGCTCAAAGACTGGAAAGACAAACACCTGGACGCCAAGCAAAATGATAGAATCCTGAGAATCCCGGCTTCCAATTCATCCTTCTTGAAAGTTTTGAATCGGGACTTAGAATACGCAGGAATTGAGAAGACGGACGATGTAGGCCGAGTAGTTCACCTGCACGCCTTACGTCATAGTTTTGCTTCGTTGCTGGCACGTCAGGGCGTTCACCCTCATGTGCTACAGAGCTTGGCCCGACATTCGGATATTCAAACAACAATGAACCTATACACGCACATCCTACGGGGGGATGACGTATCGGCTATTGAGAGCCTCAAGCAGCCAAAGAAAGCAAGGAAGAACAATAAACGCAATCGGGCAGTAGGATAATGAGAGTATTCTCACATGTACGCATACATGTACACGTTTTTGGAAATGTTTGTGATTTCTTGTCTTTTGTTGGCAATACTGAAGTCAGACAGGAACGTACTCGGAAATGTTTAGAACACTGAAAAACCGGCTTTCTGGCATTAAAAAAGCCCTGTTTTCATCAGTTGTCAACAGGGCAAAAACAATCGGGGTGATAGGATTCGAACCTACGGCCTCCTGCTCCCAAAGCAGGCGCTCTAGCCAAGCTGAGCTACACCCCGAGCCAGAAAACGTACATTTGAAGAATAATACTATAGAAAATACAACAGTGTGGCAATAAAATTATAATTTCAGAGGCAGGAGATTTTCAAAATTACTTATTACATATTGACTTACAGCGTTTTTACGAAAAAAAATTTGCATTTATTTAACAACTACGGTAAAATCTTAATATCAGAGCAGGTTTTCATTAGAAAAAGCAAAGTGTTTCGAGGGGATAGGAGATGAGCGATTATGGCTGGTATGTTCTATTCAATAAGTGAAACAGCAGAGAAACTTAATAAGACAGAGGAAGAAGTAAAAGAGTTAGCCAAACAGGGTAAGTTGCGTGAGTTTCGCGATGGCTCAAATGTGTTGTTTAAAATCGATGAAGTCGAGGCATTGATGGCTGACGCAAGCGTCACGGCATCTGAAGAAATATCAGCTCCTTTAGAAGAACCCATAGAGCCAGCAGGAGCAGTAGAGTCTGAACAAATACCTGAGCCAGAGCAGGCACAAGCGCCGGAACAACCAACAGAGCCTGAACAGTTGGCAGAGGAAGAAGAGATTTCATTAGCACCCGAAACTGGAATTCCAGCGTCAGAGAGTGAATTGACAAGTGCAGATACAGCTTTAACTGGTGAAGGCATTAGCGTCCTGGGGGAAACTGATCGCGATTACCAAGTAACAGATGATACGATGGCAGAGACAACAGCCGTCCCTGGTGCTACTGGTACAGCCGGGACAACCGGCACAACAGGTGAAGCCTCATTAGAGGAGATCGAAGAAGACGTAGATTTGGATACTTTCGGCAGCGGTTCAGGCTTGTTAGACCTTTCACTGCAGGCTGATGACACTTCGCTAGGTGGTATTCTTGATGAAATTTACACGACCGAGGGCGAAGAAAGTCATGAGATAGCTGAACCCGGCTCAGCAGTAGATATGGTTGCTGAGACAGAGCAGATTCCTGAAGAGGAGCTAGTTGGCCCACAACCAGTTTTAGAGGCATCTACAATAGCTCAACCAACATATATAGAGGCTCCGCCGGATACCTTGAGTAACTCGCTGGGGCTTATGCTTTTTATGCCCTTGCTGGCCCTTGTTTACGCGGCCATAGTGACAGTGGCAGGGCTGAAAAACGTGATGCCTGCGATTCTGGAGCAAATACAAACGCCCAATATAGCTTTGTACATTATGGCTGGATTTTCCGGAGCAGCAGTTTTGCTTTTCAGTGTTAGTTATATACTCAGCGGCGGCCGCGGTAAAACCGGCACAAAGGTAAAAAAGCCCAAAAAACCCAAAAAGCAAAAAGAGCCGAAACTATCAAGAAAAGAGAAAAAGGCGAAGAAAACCTCACCCCCGGCTCCAGAAAATGCGAGTGTCTAACTTTCGGCATCCAGCAAATTGGCTTTGTTTGGGTTTGTTTTCGCAAAGTCGCTCGCGTGGTTCATTTTCACAATCATTTTGTAAATAATAGCTTAAGTTCATTCGGGCTTCTCGCAAATTGGGTTTGTATTGGGTTTGTTTTCACCAAGT
>CAYNKI010000298.1:0-4396 GCA_964397675.1 uncultured Pirellulales bacterium | reverse complement strand
CCCCTTCCATCATTGCTGGGGCCATAATTCATATTCATACCCTGTGAACGGTTACCTATTTAAATAATCATGGTCGTATCATGATTCGTCCTTCGTTCCGGATTGACCTGACCCCCTTAAACGAGACCACCTAATGTGCTAGTATACAGGTGGCAAAAAGGGAGGTCAAGAGATGAGAAGAAAAGTCAACGTAGAGAAAGCGATCCGAATGTTGCGGGAGGTTGAAGTCCTGCAAAGCCGAGGGAGTTCAGTAGCGGAAGCATGTCGTAAGCTGAATATCAGGGAACACACCTATTACCGCTGGAAGAAGGAATACGGCGGTCTGGATGTAAGTCAGGCCAGGCGACTGAAGGAGTTAGAAGCAGAGAACGCCCGCTTGAAGAAACTGGTTGCAGATCTGTCGCTGGACAAGGCGATATTGAAGGAAGCGGCCTCGGGAAACTCCTAAGCCCGGCGAAGCGGAGATATATGGTGGCTCGAATACAAAAGAAGCTACATGTCTCTGAGCGTCGGGCATGCAGAACATTGGGTCAGGCACGAAGTACCCAGAGACGTCGAGCCATAGTCCGTGACGATGAAGATGAGTTGACCAAGCGGATTGTGCATCTGGCAACCTGTTATGGTCGCTATGGGTATAGGCGAATAACGGCGTTACTACGCCATGAAGGATGGAAAGTAAACCATAAACGAGTAGAAAGGATTTGGAGACAAACAGGGCTGAAAGTCCCTAAAAAACAACCGAAACGGGGGCGTCTGTGGCTAAATGATGGTTCATGCACACGATTACGTCCATTGTATGACGATCATGTTTGGAGTTATGATTTCATTCATGATCGTACACGAGATGGTCGTGGGATCAGGATCTTAACGGTCATTGATGAATACACTCGGGAATGCCTGGCATTGAAGGTAGCAAGGTCCTTGAAGTCGGAAGATGTGTTGGAAGTTCTGGACGATCTGTTTATACGCAGAGGTATACCGGAACATATTAGAAGTGATAATGGTTCTGAGTTCACGGCTGAAGTGGTGAGATCCTGGCTGGATACGCTGGAGATCAATCCGCTATATATTGAGCCTGGCAGCCCATGGGAAAACGGATATGTTGAGAGCTTCCACGGAAGGTTCAGGGATGAGCTTCTGAACAGTGAGCTGTTCGATACGCTCTGGGAGGCTAAGGTCTTGATAGAACAGTGGAGGCGGCATTACAACATCATGCGTCCTCATAGCTCGCTGGGTTATCGTCCGCCTGCTCCGCAGACGCTTCAGCTGGCAGGTAATCTTTGGATTACAGGAGAAAGAAATGCTTGTATTAACACGGCGCAACTTGCAGTATGAGTGGCACCATTATCGGGGGCAGGTCACTGTTGCAGTAATTGCAATTACGGCGGCAGCAGCCAAAAGTTTCTTTGCATTCATTTGTTTTTCCTTGTTTCCAGGTGTTATGTTTGCTGCAAATTCAATCCTCAGAGCGGAAGGCATTTTGGCAGCCCCCGGGGCTAATAGCACGACCTAAAAATTCTTGAAAGTCATGGGGGGTAACGGGCGCATCGGGATTGAACAATGGTGAGGAAGCGTAAACCATAAGGCTTTTCCGAAGTTGTCTCGCTTCGGGACGCTTTGCCAGATCATCAACGATATCGGCAGTGCAAACCAGTACCGAGCCGTTTTTATACTTGAACTCGAAAATCATGGCCAGCGATTTATTTTCAAAGAAGGTATCAATCGTACGAACGGCAGGACGAATGGCCGGTGACAAACTGCTGATATCAACGGAGAAGGAACGATTCACAATGTCCTGCCATTGCCAGTTACTGTGAAACTGAGTGGGGAAATCATTTAGAGCAGGGTGTGCGGGCTCGATGAGCAAGCCCATCGTTTTAGAGATTTGTTTGCGTTTCATTCTCGAATTCCAGAATACGGAACTGAAGGTTCCGGGGATGCTGTTTTTGATCTCCTTTGCTTTGGGAGCAAAGATCACTTTTGCCCCTTTCTCAAGGAGCTTCTCTGCCTTTTCGTCCCACACATGGATCATGTTCACCGTTTCGGGCACCTCCGCAAGATTATCAGTCGGATAAAACCAGAGATCGTATCCATTGACCTTGCCATTCGATGTTTCGATGACAAAACGGAGGGACTTTGCTTCTGCAACAGAGCTTAAGGGCACACTTACTTTGCCGGCCTTGCTCAATTTTCCTGTGGGGGCCAGAACATCGGAGAGCTTGCCCTGTGCGAAGATTCTTCCGCCATCTTCTTGCAGGAGCCAGGTGATCTCACCACTGAAATCCTGAGTGGAATAGTTGGAAAGTTCGATCTCGGCCCCGAAGGTTTCACTGCTTTCCCACACCATCTTTTCCATTCTGGCCAGTGGCACAAAGTCAGAACAGAACTGACGGAACTTTTCAGGAGTCGTTAATCCTTTAGACTCCCAAACACTGTTGATAATCCCAATTGGTGAGGTACCCTGGCCCGGGTAGTCTTGCAATTGAAGAAGCTGGATTCCACTCAATTCAGGAGTTCTGAGAACGGCCTCAATCTCTTCTTTATATAGAAGAAGGGCGAGTTTTCCCGATGCTCGGGTGAAATCTGCCGCATAATCCAGGAGTCCCTTGTCGCTGAGATCCTTGCGAAAATGCTCGTAGTTGTAGAACCTAGTCGCACCGTGGTATCGGGAGATTTCTCTAAAGTCGGGGTAAACGCACCACTGCCCTGATTCGTGAGTCATTAGAGGACGATCAAGGCCTACAAGAGCGTCAGAATAGTTATAACGGGTACCGAAACGAGTACCTTTGGCATTGAATGGAGCATAACCTTTGACGACTCCGCCGCCCCATTTCGCCCCACAAAGTTTATCTCGGTTCGTTCCCCAGGCACTGGTGAAGTAATCATCCTCCCGATCTTCTGTCCAGGGGTGAGTTGCGGCTGAATAGAGGTGACGCGGATCCGTTTGCTGACCATAGCGAACCTTGATGTGCAGACGCTCCTTGTGCCTTTTAATGAATTCTGGTTGTCCACCGGCAATAAGCTGTTCGTTGCCCATGGAGGCCAGCAAAAAGGAAGGGTGGTTGCCGAAATAATAAATTATACGTTTCAATTCATCCAACAGGAACTGGGTTGTTGCTTCGTCCTCTTCATTTTCCTTGCTGGGGCAAGATGTCCCAGGGACTTCCACCTGCATGTAGAAACCCAGTTCATCGGCTGCCTGGAAGGCTGCCTGAGGAGGGCAGCAAGAATGAAAGCGAAAGAAATTCAATCCATACTGTTTTGCCGTCGAGATTTGTTTCCTCCAGTAAGCTACATCCATGGGCTCATGGCCGTGGATCGGGTAGTTGAAACACTCCAGCGTTCCCCTGAGAAAGATTCTTTGTCCATTGAGTTTCATTTCGACACCCTCGGTTGAAATCTCTCGCATTCCGAAATTGACCTGATGTTGCTGTGAGCCCAGCTGGAGCTTCAAGGTGTAGAGAAAAGGATTGTATTCACTCCAAAGCTGAGGATTGGAAATGGGCATGGCAAAAGTAAGTGTTTCTTCAAGGGCGCCACTGAGTTTGTGGTCGACGGTTTTGTTAATGCCATCAACGTTAGCACTCAAACGAATGTTTCTTGCAGCTTTGCTGGAATTTTTGATAAGGACTCTGACATCGACCTTTGAGGCCCTTATGTCACTGAAAACATCCGCTTTCACAATGCTAAGCTTTTCGCGAACAAGAAGTTCTACGGCACCAAGTGCGCCATTCCAGTTATGGACTTTAAACTGGTGTCCGCCACAGTTTAGCTTTGCTTCTTTTTTGACATCCTGGGTGAGGTGATAGTGCAGAATCATTTCATTCTCATCCGGCACAAGGCCTATGCCCTTGCGGTTGGCATTGTCAAACATCAGGGTGATCGTATTGTTTCCTTCACACAAATATGAAGTCAGGGTGTATTCGTGCGGAGCAACAAGGGAATTCTGAGTGCCCACATATTTTCCATTGATCCATACATTGGATTCCCAACCACAGCGCTTCATGAATAGGGTGTACTCTTTTGAGATGTCCTCTATTTCAACGCTTTTTTGATACCAGATACAACCTCGAAACGAGCTGAGGTGAGTGAACCTCCCTAGCTCCTTCCTGCTGTAGTTGTTCCCTTTGAGGTTATCTTGATGGGTACCGGGTAGCTGTCCCGTCTCGCCACTAAACTGGTCGTTAAAATATTTTTCCTTGATTCCCACGCCCTCAGCATCAACCCGCATTTGCCATTCCCCCGCCAGCGGAATGGTTTGTCCGAATAAATTACCTGCTGAAGCAAGGCAAAATACCATTACTATAATGTTAGATTTCATTGTTCTCATTTTTGTAACCCTTCACGGGTATTTTGACAGTATCGGGCAACACACCCGACATCAAATACCCAATCT
>CAYNKI010000297.1:0-4423 GCA_964397675.1 uncultured Pirellulales bacterium | reverse complement strand
CTCCGGCTTTGCGCTTCGCCAAGACGAGTCGCCGAGACGAGCGGATTTGAGGCTGTCATCCTTAAAATTGGCATATTTTACAAGTTTTTTCTTGAAGTGAAGGCGGTTGATTTGGTATAAATAAAGTTGGTAAGGTTTGAGATTTTGCGCGTCCGGCCTGGCTACGGCCCAGCTACGGCGAAGGCCTTCGCCGAGACGAGCGAGGCGCTCCCTGCTACGGCACGCTCCGCCGTGACGAGTCGCCAAGACGCGGAGTCGCAAAGAAAGGAGGTAAAGTCAAAAAGAATTCAGAATTTAGAATGAAGAATTCTTAATTCTCAACTCTTAATTCTCAATTTTGTTTTGCTGTTACCAAAGCGCAGAATATTATTTTAACTTTTGAAATGGAGAAATCACATGTGTAACAAGCGGATACGTTTCATCGCTTTCGTGCTCCTGTTGTCTGGGATTCTCACGATCGCTGTCCGGGGTGCTGATCCAAATCTTGTGGGCTGGTGGGCGTTTGAGGAAGAAAGCGGGGTTTTGCATGACCAGAGCGATTATCAAAACGACGGTATACCTACGGGTGGTGTGATTTATCAACAACCCGGAATACAAGGATTTGCTCTGGGATTCAATGGCACTGATAGTTTTGTGACTATCGGTAAAAATGCAAGACCCCAGAATAGCTTTACGTTTGGGGGATGGATCAAAACGTCACTCCAGCATGAAATAGATACTCAAAACTCAGCCGGCCAGGTAGGAATAGAAAACAAGCGATACGCATTTTACCCTCGTTTTGAGTATGGCATGGCAGGTGCCGGGCTTTCTGTTGGTACCAACGGTATTTCGGTTATTGAATCCAGCAACGGCTATCTGCCGGCCATTGCGGTGTATGAAGGTGAAATCGGCAGTGACTGGAATCACATCATGGTTGTTTATAATGCGAGAACCCCAACCATTTTCCTTAATGGCCAGGCCGTTCACACCGGTCTGATCTCTGCAAGAAACCCGGTCTGGGCACCGATTGAGTTTGGTGGCTATAACTACGGATTTTTCGACGGCCAAATGGACGATATCCGCATCTACAATCGGGCCCTGGAGCAAACTGAGGTTGAGCAGTTAATGCTGAGGTATATCGAATTGGCGTCTGCTCCAACACCGGGTTATGGGGAGTCGGATGTATATTATAAGGATGTCGTATTGAGCTGGAAGCCGGGCGTTAATGCCAGCCAGCACGATGTGTACTTCGGTATGGTTTTCGACGATGTCAACGATGCTACCATAACTGTTGATCCAGCCGGTGCTTATATGGGCCGTCAGGGCGAAACCACCTATACACTCGGGCGCTTGGATTTCGGCCAGATATATTACTGGCGTGTGGATGAGATTACCCCAGGTAAAATAGTCAAAGGGGATCTCTGGCAGTTTACAGTCGAACCGCTCGCCTATGCGCTGGCCGCAGAACACGTAATAGCCAATGCATCCAGCTCAAGCAGTGATGGTGAAGGACCGGAACGAACCATCGATGCTTCCGGCCTGGATGGTGATGATCTGCATTCGACAAAAGAGTCCACGATGTGGCTTAGCAGTAACACAGGTACCAGTGGGGCATGGATTCAATACGAGTTTGATCTTACGTACCTATTACACCAGATGTTGGTTTGGAACTATAATAGTACTATGGAGCCATTCGTCGGTTTTGGCGTCAAGGATGTAACGATTGATACGTCCATCAACGGTTCCGACTGGACTGCTCTTGGTGAAAGCCATGAGTTTGCCAAGGCGCCTGGGGCAGAGGGATATGCAGCCAATACGGTCGTTGATTTTGGTAACATGCCGGTTAAGGCTGTCCGGTTGAATATTGCCGGCAACTGGGGTGGTCTTCTCCAGCAGTACGGTCTGAGTGAGGTTCGCTTCACGGTCATTCCTTTGTCGGCCCGAGTGCCAAATCCTGCAACCGGCAGCACAGGTCTGGATACGCATACGGTCCTGAGCTGGCGTGCAGGACGACAGGCGGCCGAGCATGATGTGTACCTGAGCACCGACGAGCAGGCAGTCATAGACGGCACGGCCCCAGTGACCACGGTCTCCGAGGCCGGTTATGACGCCGGCGGATTGGATTTGGGCGTGACATACTACTGGAAGGTTAACGAAGTCAATGGGATTGAAGACCCGGCCCTCTGGGAGGGAGACGTCTGGAGCTTTACCGTTATGGAATTCCTGACGGTGGACGACTTTGAGGACTACAACAACTCCTCACCGAATCGAGTCTTCCAGACCTGGATTGATGGGATTGGATATTCGGCAGACGAGTTCTTCCCAGTGGATAATCCCGGCAACGGTACTGGTGCAGCTCTTGGTCACGATATTTGGTCTCCCGGCAGCCCACACTATCAGGGCGATATCATGGAGACCTCGATCGTTTATAGTGGAATCCGGTCGATGCCGTTGGCCTATAACAACAGTGCTGCGCCATTCTATTCGGAGACCGAACGCGAGTGGGCTATCCCGCAGGATTGGACTGCAAATGGTATCAGGGAGTTGTCACTTATGGTCCGGGGCCAGCAGACGAATAATCCCGACATGCTCTATGTGGGGATCCAGGACGCAGCCGGGAAAAAGGTCATCTTAAACCATCCGGACGGTGTTGATGCGGTTCTTGCCACGAGCTGGACTGAATGGGTTATTAACCTGCAGGACGTAGCGGCTCAGGGTGTAAACCTGGCGCGCGTCAAGACGCTGTATCTGGGTGTCGGGGACAATACCAATCCGGCAAATGCTGCCGGTCTGGTTTTTATTGATACTGTGCGCCTTTACGGGCAAAGGTAACTATTTAATGAAAGGAGAAGACCGATGAGTAAGAAAATACAAAATTTTTTCATGATGTTTTTGGTGGTAGCGCTATGTGCGCCGCAGGCCTTCGGTGAGCTGAAGGCCTTATATGAATTTGAAGTCAATGCGGATGATTCATCCGGTAACGGATTTCATGCCCAAATGCAGGGCAATGCGAAGATAGTGGAGGATACAGAACTGGTACCCGGAATAGTTTTCAATGTGTTGGAAGTGAACGGGGGAGATGATGTGGTCGTGACCCCTGGACTCACCGACCAGGATATGGTTCCGACCATGACGTTCGCCTTATGGATCAAGCCCGAACAGCTCGGTCTTGATGAGGCGGACCATCTGCTGGGCCATGTCGTCGTACCCTGGGTGACCGGGACAATACATTTCCAAGTAAGTGGCGGCACGCTACGATGTAATGTGAAGGGAGACCCCATATTAATTAGTGGCACCCAACTTGAGGCTGATAAATGGTACCATGCCGCGGTGGTTCGGGATGGCAACGATATGGTATTCTATATGGATGGGCTGGAAGACGGCAGAACATCTATGAGGAGTGAAGTTATTTTCAAAGACGGCTTCAATATCGGTGCGCATGCCAATGCCTCAAGACAATTCCATGGCAGGATGGATGATGTATACATCTACGACCACGCATTGACCGCAGAAGAGGTTCTTGCACTCGCACTTGCCCCGTTTCCCGAGCTTGAACTCTCTGCTAATCCAAGTCCTGCTTACGGTCAAATCAATGTAATCCGTGATGTGGAACTGAGCTGGACACCGGGAAGTAATGCAGATCAACACGATGTATATTTCGGCACCAATTTTGACGATGTCATCAATGCCTCAGCCACCAATGATCCGGCCGGTGTCTACAAGGGCCGGCAGGAGGCAAGCACCTACACGCCCGGCCGTTTGGAATTTGCTCAGACCTATTACTGGCGTGTGGACGAGATTGACGTTGACGGCACTGAATACAAAGGTGCTGTTTGGAATTTCGACGTCGAACCTTTTGGCTATGTCCTTTCAGGTGAGCTTATCACGGCTACAGCTTCCAGCTCAGCCAGCCTTAATGCACTGCCTGAAAATACCATCAACGGTTCTGGTCTGGATGAAAGCGACCTACACTCAACAGAAAGTACAGATATGTGGCTGAGCAGTACGGTTGGGCCTCAGCCGACCTGGATCCAGTATGAGTTCGACAGGCTTTACAAACTGTATGAGGTGTGGGTATGGAACCATAATACCCCCCTTGAGCTTGCTATCGGTTTCGGGACCAAAGAAGCTACCATTGAGTACTCGGCCGATGGGGTCAACTGGACCACCTTGGGTACTCATGAGTTTGCCCGGGGCCTTGGTGCGGCTGGTTATGCACACAATACCACGGTTGATCTTAGCGGCGTGGTAGCGAAATACGTCAAGATCACCGCTAACAGCAACTGGGGAGGCTTCGTGCCACAGTACGGTCTGAGCGAGGTATGCTTCTTCTATATACCGGTATGGGCAAGAGAGCCTGACCCGGCTTCCGGCACAACAGATATGGACGTGGATAATGTGACTCTTAGCTGGAGAGCAGGAAGAGAGGCAGCCTCGCACGAGG
>CAYNKI010000296.1:0-4425 GCA_964397675.1 uncultured Pirellulales bacterium | reverse complement strand
ATTCCAACTGCCACAGGCGCAATAGTAGGAACCAATCCGAACGCCATAGATGGAGTAGAGGATGTGTCCGTCACAGTGCCGGCGAATGCGTATCCTTCTAATTTAACAATTACAATCTCAGAAATCAGAAATTCGCAGGCATTTGCTGTGGAGTGCTTGGCTGCCTATGATTTTGGGCCAAGTGGGACGGAATTTAGCCAGCCGGTTACCGTTACAATACCATATATTTTTTCTAGCTCCGGTAGCTCTGCTACACCATACTGGTTTAACGCTCTCAGCGGAGCCTTGAGTCAGCAGGGGATAACAGACATCCAGGATATACTAATCTCTCCGACGTTGCATGCTCTACAATTCAAGACTACACACTTTACGCCATTCTATCTTTTGCTCGGAAGTGCTGCTGCTGCCGCTACTGGCGGCGGCGGCGGTGGAGGTGGCTGCAGTCTCTCTGTCGTCAGTGAAGGCAGTATTGTCGAGTTTCTTTTGCCCTATATCGGCCTGGCCGTGGTCATGGTAGTGCTCAAGCTGCGAGACATTCGAAATCGCAGAGTCTATCACTATGATAAGTAAAGACTGATAATGGGTCATTTATTTGATCAGCTAGGTGTTGCTAATTTACTGGTGTTTTGCAAGCGGGCAAAATTTTTCGGCTCTAAATCTAAGTATCTGGATAATTCCCTATTGATTGAGACCGTCCTTGTAGCGGCTGTTGCAGTTTTAGCAATCAAGTTCTTGACCACTATCCAGACATTTAAAGCTGTCTGGTATGTCTCTCCGGGCATACTGGTAGCTGCCGCACTTATCCCGACAGCAATCAAAAGACGCAAGTTTGCCAGGATCGGTTTCGGCGTGGAGCAGCTTCGTTGTTCGCTCGTACTTATTGGCTGGGTGTGCATTTTTGTTTTTCCAGCTTTGTTTGCCGGTCTGTGGTTGCTGAAGTTCTTCGGATTAGAATTGCCTCTGCGCCCTGTGCAGCCCTGGGGACAAGGCTGGGCTGCATGGTTATTTTATCAGTTTCTGTACGTGGCAGTAGCTGAAGAAGTATTTTTCAGAGGTTATGTGCAAGCTAATATACTGCGGTTAACTGACGCACCAAACAGTAGTCAGTCCAAGCTCTGGAAGATTATGAGCATAATGCTATCGGCCGCCTGTTTCGCGATTGCTCACGCCATAGTTCACGGCCAAGTAATATCGTTCCTGACCTTTTTGCCTGGTCTGATTCTCGGCTGGTTGTTTGTCCAAACCAGGTCGCTTCTGGCGCCAATCTTGTTTCATGGGCTGGCTAATACCTACTACCTCTTTGTGGCAGCAGCCCTTACTTAAGGCCTGTAAGGAAAAGGCAGGCTGGGTTGGAGCAGAAATGGCGTGAAGGCTGGTAGATGGCGGGATGTCTCGGTTATTTTGACTTGAAACAGATTACATTTTAGAAACCAACAGCTTCGCTACTTTTATGGCTTCCTGAAGCTCTTCTAAGAGGTAGATGTCTGTAGTGTCTGTCTTAGCCATCCACGTTTTTCAGCTTTCTATTTATGCCAAGTTTCCTCTCAACTACCTTTAACCCGCCTTTCAAATCCTGTTGCCAACAATCATACATCAAATCCCTGTGCCTGAAACACTGCTTCAAATCCACTCCGAGCTTGGCTTCAATAAAAGGCAAATCAAAGCGGCTGCCATTGTAACTGTAGATATCATCTACACCGCGAAGAGCCTCCAGCAGCCTGCCCTCATACAAATCATCTTCAATAAGCTGCACCACTTCAATTTTCCTGCCTTTTTCCAGACCTATACCGACAACTGTCAGCTCACAATCATGACGGCTCAGTCCAGTAGTTTCTATGTCAAGATATGCTTTGTACTTCTTCATCTGTCTAAAATATCTTTGTAGTCAGCGCAAAATTCCTTTCTCTTGCATCCTCGACAATGTTCACCCCGCCAGATCTTATCAATCTGATCCATAATCTTGCCAATAATCCTTTTGTCATCAGTAATAATGCCAGCCTCGAAATTCCTTCTGCCAGCGGTCTTTGCACCCATACCAGCACCAGTAAGATTAGCACTGCCTGAATAAGCAAATTCCCCATCAATTATCACAGACTTAAGATGAACCCGCGGACATAAAATCCTCTCCATGCCCTTTATCAAATTTGGATATCTATCGAAATCCCTTCTAAAAGCAGGTCCAGGCTCTTTTGCATGAAGCAGCCTTATCTCAACCTTCTTTTTCACTAAGTCAGACAAAACCTCCAGAAAAGGAACCATCCTGCCCTTCTTATCCACATGCAAATCCTTCAAATCAGCAGTTGTCAGCCAGACAAATCTCTTTGCCTTAGGAATACGTTCACAAATTACTTTTTCATATATTTCAGCATCCTCAAAACTACTACCTCATCCAGCACACATAACTCCATCTGCCTCTTGATCTATTCATCGTCCAATCCTTTTTCAACTCACGGCCACTATCTTTCACCCGGAAACTGCTCTCTTTATGACATCAAACAATGTGCAACCAGTGTTGCCATTCCAATGCTCGAGTGCCACAATTTGTCTCATGCGCAAAACTGCCTTTATCGAAGTGATACCATCCTCATAGAAGTGAACAGGAAATTCTTCCACTTCAGGCACGCTTTTATCCATATTATTTTCCGTCATTTCATCGCTGCAGAAAAAAACATCGAGATTCGGCGAGAACTGTTCCTTCGCATCGAACAGTCGGTTAACAACAGCAGCATAAGTTATTCGTGCGACAGACCGGCCAATATGTTTGTCAAAGAATGGAATTGCCTCAATAGCTCTCTCGAATGAGCGCAAATCTAATAGTAATTCATCTCCATTTCTCAAAAAGAAAGACCCAATGACAATAGGATGCATCTCTTTTGGAATGGATGAGTAGGATTTTTGAAACTTTAACATTTTCGATTCGTGCGAATAAAGCCATACCCATCGATTATTAACACGGTCGAAATCCATGCAGCGTAATTGTCTAAACCTGTCAATTAACCGTTTCTTATCGATTATTTGATAATATAACCTTATGGGCTGGACTACTTCTCCCGTCATAGTCATTTGTAGCACTTTTTCCTTGTTCATATAAAATCCGACCTTTCCTTTCTTAACAATGTCATGTTAATCATAGTCATTTTCTCAACGATAGCACGAAGCTTTTTGTAGTTATCTGAGTATTGCTTTGCCCTTGCTTGCCTCTTTTTTCCCAGATAAATCAACTGGGTCTTTTTGTTCTTGTTGAGCGAGAAATAGCTTTGTTTGTTTCTGATACCTATGTGGGACTTAAGGTGCCACAATTCCATCAACGACTGGGGTTCAATTTTTTTTGCTAAAACTATTGCCAAAAGATGTCGATTGTGATATATTGGCGCAATGAAATTTGAGGATTTGTTAAAAAAAGTTGGTTATTTGCCATGTTTTTCAACCAGATTTCTGGCTGCAGGGGAGAGTTTGTCCCAAGTCAGATTGCAACTTGCCCGCTGGGTAAAAGATGGCAGGCTTATTAAACTTCATAAGGGCTTTTATACACTTGCAGAACCTTATAGGAAGATTAAGCCTGAGCCTTTCAATATAGCCATCTCACTGAAGTCACCCTCTTATATCAGTCTTCAGTCGGCACTATCCTGGCACGGCCTGATTCCGGAATTCGCCCCTGTAACGACCAGCGTTACGACTGGCAGGCCTCAAGTACTTCAAACACCACTTGGGCGATTTGAATACAGGCACGTCAACAAAGATTTCTTCTGGGGTTATCAAAAGGTGGAGTTACCTGTAAAGCAAGAAACCTTTGTAGCCATTGCGGAAAAAGCCTTACTTGACCTGGTGTATCTAACTCCAGGTGGAGACAAAAAAGAATTTCTTGATGAACTAAGACTTCAGAACCTTGATAAGCTTAGCAAAGATATTCTCAGACAATATGCGGAAAGATCAGACAGCCCTAAACTGAGAAGGGCTGCAATGAACATTGAACGTATTATTGATGAAGACGAAGGTATCGAACTGTGAAAGATTACCTAAAACAGCTTATCGAAAAAATTCCGAACAACAACCTGGCAAGATGTATTGTCAGAGAGTACCTTCAAACCAGAGTTCTTGAAAGCCTGCAGGAAAATGGTGCCTTTGTAAAAGGTAGAGATATTTATGATCTGATGTGGTATTTATCTGACAGAGCCTGGCCTGGGCCAAACATTGTTCTCTTGAATAACGCTTTAAAGCAGACCGGCTGGAAGGGCAAAAAAATTACTGCCGACAATTGGAGAAAAGAAACCGCTGTGCGAATTTCAAAATATGACTGGGATAAGGTGATTACTGATGTTCGTCCATTCGTGGAGAAGCAGCGGGAATTGGAGATGCTGACAAAAGAAAATCTGCTCAAGCTGTTACAGGTTGGTTGAGTAATAAGAAAGTACCACAGGCGGTATA
>CAYNKI010000295.1:0-4429 GCA_964397675.1 uncultured Pirellulales bacterium | reverse complement strand
TCAAGTAGCCTCCAAAATTAGGGTGGAACTCCCTCTGCGAAAATCGGCGTTAAATTGTAGTGTTCCTCGCTGATTAATACCTGTCCAGACCCTTTCCATAAGCTCTGCGATACGTGAAGCCCGTTGAGCCCAGAGCGGATCTTCTGGACGCAGATGGAGCATCGGAGTGATAGTATCCTTACTGTCTTCAGCCGTATGCTCCACATCGCTCATGTACTCGGTGTATCCGTGTTTCATGTGAGCTTGACTGAATAGTCCTTGAGAAAACCGTTCCTGGCTCTGGGTAACCTTGGGATTAGCAAACGCAATCATGATCGGCGCCCACCAACGCCACATTTCGCAGTCGTCTCCCCAGCCTCCTCCGAATTCGCCGTTTTCCAGTTGTTGATGATCGATCCACCAGTGAATGATATGCGCTAGTTTTTCCAGGCCCTCCCGTTGCAGATTGGCCCATTCAGGAGCTCCAGGATCCGCCTGAATCTCATACGGCCATCCCATCAAAGGCTCATCGAGGTACATACGGATCACGCGGTTTTGGGGAAAGGCCTGTCGGGCAATACGCAGTAGACGCCGACCTTCCCCGCAGTAGGCCTTACGCAGTTTTTCTGAGTGCCGTAAATTACCGGATTGGATCACTTGATGAATGAGCATGCGTCCACGATACATGCACCAGATCGGGTAGAGGGGTGATGCGTTTGAGATTTGAGGCAGATAGCGTCGATCCGGTCGAACCTTGCCCACAAAGAAACCACACAAGAATCCGTTTTCGGCGGCACGCTTACGCGGTTCTGGCGGACGATAGGTCTTATTCGCCCAATAATCGCAGATGGGTAAGAGGCCGTCCAGATCCTTTTTCAGGGCTGGATCGATTTCCGGTATCGATGCCACTCGTTTTAAGAGGCGGAATCGAACTTGTTCATCTTCAGCATTGCCCGCTTTGGCTATGAGTTGTAGGGCATTTAAGTCTTCGGATAGGCACGGCAATGCCTGGCAATGCAGATACAATAATAGGACCAATCCCAGGCCCAAAGCTGGACGGGATGCTCGCCCAATTGATTGAATCGAGTGATACATACAGCGTAAAATAAATGTCACCATGGTGTTTCGGTCATCCGGCCAAAGTAGGGGATTACTGATATCTGTGGTTTGCATCTGATTACAAACCTCCCTTTTTTGAATCTTTTGTTCCCTGCAAGTATTCATTGCTCCTTCATCGATATTCAACGAAGCCGATGATAGCAGAATGCTACAGATCATTCAACTGACATTTCCCTTTTGGGCGAGTTTCGTGCGTGCGCACTGGGCATGATTGGCTGGTAGGGCCAGTGTGTAAAATTTCTGGGATGGAGCATGGGACACAACTGACTCTGCTTTCAGACATTTCAAGTTTAAACGATTCGATAGAATATTCCCTGCTTATTCTTCTCGCCATATCCCTTCATGAGTGATTGTTACAGCCTCCATTCGACCGTCAGAGATGATGCTGGAGGGCCACCCACTGATGAAGTTCCAAACAGCTATGGCATCACCTGCTTGATTTATCGCCAGGATTCTACCATTGAGAACTGCTTCATTAAACTGACCGTCTTCCACATTCTTTCGCCACTGCCACATGGCCATATCTGGTGAAATAGCTCGCGTGAGAACAATGTCAAGCCATTTTAAGGTTCCTGCTATTTTCCGGGAAACACCGGTCGACACACCTTCCCTGAATTCGACGACATCGCTAATCGATCCTATACCAGAGCACTCAGTGAAAGCGCCCATAATATTCCCTTCGACTACCAGATGAAACTCGATAGGATCAAAGAATGGCTCTTCTCGCTCAACAGGGACAGCTGGATTGTCTTCCTTCTGTCCCCACAGTAATGGCTGAAAGACCAGAACAGATAGGCATATAATCACAGAGCACAATACCATTTTAAACCAGAAATACTTACCTCTCATTTGCTTGTCTCCTAATGAAAAACCAAATACAGTAGTTCAATTGATCGGAAATTTGATTTCCTCCGACAGGAATAAATACAACAATAGTATAATAATTCAAGGGCCAAGAAGTCAATATGCGATTCTTAACCGTAAATGGGACCACTCTAAGAAGCTTCTTCTGCCTTTCTGAAAGTATTGTCGTATAGAAATACGGCATTCGAAATCCTATGTTGAAAGTGACCGACCCACACTCTTACCGTTATGCGGCTGGTTCATAGTTCCACCATAGCCTACGTTTACGAAAGCCCCTTTCGAATAGCGAGATACTTCGCTTTTGGCTCACGATTACGTATCGCTAACTTACGAGAATCAGCTGTAAAGCATATCAGTTGTGCCAGGCGGCTGTCCAATAGACTTTCTGGGGCCCGCTTTGAATCTTATGCCCTTTGATACGAATGGTCCAGTGCCCTGCGTCCAGAGGGCCCGTTACGCGTGCGAGCTCAAAGACACTGATTCCGGAAACGCTCTTGGCCCGTATCTGACCGGACGGATCGATGAGATACACGTCGATATCATCATGCTTTTCCTGTAGACCTTCAGGCCACCAGAGTCCGGTGTGCAGGGTATGCCTGCCGGCAGCGATATTAATTTTAAGATTGATGACCGTTCCCTGATTGACGCTCACCTTGCCCCATGTCACGGAGCCATTGACAGGAAGCCGCAACTGCCCAACTCCAAGTTTATTGTCGAAGTGCGGCCATCCGAGCGTTCCCGAATTGACAAGGAACGCATAGACGCTGCCTGGATCCCAGGTGCTATGGGCTCCCAACCATCGTCTGACCAGAGCCGCAGCCCCCGCACCGTAGGGTGTAGATCCGCTGGTCCCCCCAAACGGACTCATGCAGTTGTCCGAATTCCGGCAGGCCGTCTCAGTATTCGTCGGTCCCTGGAAGTCCGGCTTGTAGCGGCCATCATGGGTAGGTCCCAGTCCCTGGTAGTTCTGATGCGCTTGCGATGCCACATCATAGCCTCCCACTCCCATAACCTTGTGAGCCGAGCCTGGAGAAGCCACTGACTTGGCACCTTTGGCACCGTAATTGCCGTTGGCCGCTACCACGGTGACACCGGCTTCAAAGGCATTATCTGCCGCTGCGGCAATCGCGCCGTTTTTTCCCTCCGAAGACTGGATTTCACCCACAATTACCCGATCAAACCATTTTATCGCACATTGGAATGCCTTGACAGCGGCGGCAGTATTAAGATAGGGATTATAGACCCGGAAACTGTCAAGGGTCATGGCTGTAACACCACGATAGGCGTTACCGAGCCGGTTGTTGCCCACGAGGATGGCAGCACTCGACGTGCCGTGGCCCCAGACATCCCCGGTGTTGCAGTTGCCCTGTGAGGAGCAACAACACCCCGACGTCACACAATCAAAAAGCAGACCCACATGGCTGGGATTATTGAAAAGCACATGGGTTGAACGAATGCCGGTATCCAGTAGACCGATATAAGTACCCATCTGGCCTACAGCGTTGAAATAGGGCTCCGAGATAATTCGGAAACGTCCATCATCAACGTCGTTGTTCGCATTGTTGTCCACGGGTGGTTCCTCGCCGGCAAACTGGGGCTGAATATAGTTTAAGAACTCATCGGTCTCAATAAGGTCCGGGATCAACCAAAGAGGAAGCTCCGTGAGAAAACCGCTGACCAGCCAGAATTGCTCCAGAATGGGTAGTTCAATCTGGAACCTCTCGACCACTTGGACAAGGAACTGCTCGGTAACAAGGATTCGTTCGGCGGTCAGTGCCTCGATAACTTCCTCGACTTCACTCATGATTGCTTGTCCTTCCGGTGAATCACGCGTAACTCTCTCCGGCAAAATCGGAAAGCGGGGGATGGCTAGCTCGTCACGGAGCATGATAATCACGGGAACGACCCGAGCGGGATCATCGTTCAACCATTCCAACAGCAACGGATGCACACGATCGGGTTCATCGGGAAATTCTGCTTCATCCTTGTCCTCTTCAGGTTCGTCATAAAAATCAAACCAATCCCCCGGTATCTCCTGTATATCATAGGATAACTCTTCACCTGATTCGGCGATTACAACGGAGTGAATAAGATTTAAGGGGTCCTCATACTCGAACATAGAAGGCTCAGGCTGGGCCCATACATAATTTGTAGATAAAAGTGTACAGCCCAAGATCACCAAAACAATTGGTTTGAAACTTTGTGTTCTTTCATACATTTCTCTTACTCCTTAATTTTTCGTAGAATAGTTTTATGCTCCTCCAAAATTGTTGTGCAAGCAGGAAATTAATCTTCCTGCAATCTGGTTATTGAAGGCACTCAAGTCCAGACTTGCCAACTGCTGTTGAAGCTGTTCATTATCTTCAAAGATGCTACCTTTTCATAATTGTAATCTTTTTGGATACCTACGGCCATTGAATCCTCTATGAAGCCAGGCCTGTCAAGTCTATAGTTTGATTTGATTGGT
>CAYNKI010000294.1:0-4447 GCA_964397675.1 uncultured Pirellulales bacterium | reverse complement strand
AATCAAATTATTGCTCTTTCAAGTGAAAAATGGCGAATAAATAGGTGGTTTCTTTTCGCTTAATAAATTGATTTTCATTAGGCAACGGTTTACTCAACCGTTTTAATCCTTGGATTATCACTTAATTTTGGGCAATTCGACAAACTAATTGCATCTAAGTTGCGTTCTCTGGCCGGTAAACCGCAGAAGCCAATCTCTAATCTCTAATCCACTCAAGAATCCGTGCTATTCACTGTCCCAAGTTATCTGCCTTCTCCTTCGACTTTGCTCAGCATTGTGTCTGCTGCTAATTTTCTTTTAGTGTCTTGGTGTCTTTGTGGCAAAATTTAAGTTTGCGAAATCTACATGATATTTTTTGGCGGCGGTATCATAGGCTTTAGCTGCTTCTTTCTGGTCTTTGAATCTGCCAAGATATTTGCGCTTGTCGTTAACGCATATTTGCGCTTGCCACTTTGCCCTGCGTCAAGGTTACCCGCCTAAGCCGGTAACGAATAATCAATTACACGGCTGCGTATTTGATTGAAAGATTGCTTCTGTAGCCTTGTCCCGCAGACACGTAGGTTATGCTGTGTGTTCCCTCCTGCTATTCTGCGAATTACTCCGTGTGTGTGCTAAGCTGAGGGTTTGGAAAGTGCTTTTATTTTTAGGTCGGGCTTACCTGACATAAGGCGGTGTATTTCCATTTTGGTTGCCCATTTATGAGAATCGAGCCCACTGCGTATTATTGGCTTGGATTTAATTATTTTTTTTCTGTTAATTAGATTTAGCATTTTGCACCTGTTTACCCTTTATCGACCATTTAGGCTGCCTTCTTAACCGGGATTTAGGGCAAAATATTGCTGGTGGCCTTGCCCAATAGACACTTTTAGTCCGAAAAACTTTTTGCTATTGATTGGCAAGGGGCACATCAGAGAAATTCAAGAACATTCCCCAACATTAACGCTGAAAAATCTTGACTTTGGGAAACAAATAAGGTAACATTATTACTGTAAATATTCAATTGGGGGATTAAAATCGGACAGGGGGTATTGCCACGAGATAGTTTATAGCTATCCTGTTATCGATTTAATTGTTTTTCATTATCTTTAAGTGCAAAAAGTAGGGGGGCACACGATGAAAACGATTATTATTTCAAGTCTTGTTTTAACTTTGGCAATGGTTGGTATGGTCAAGGCTAAGATTTATACATTGCAGCCTCCTCCATTGCCTAATCACGACCTATGGGACCTTGATCACTATAAGTATTATGCGTGGAAGATCACTCCAAGCGAGTTAAGTCTTTCAAGTGATGAGTTTATTACCGGGGCCAGCCTCTTTTTCAATAACATTGAAAACTGGGATAGCCAACCAAACACCCTGTATACTAGCCTCCTGAGCGGTGACGATCTTTTCTTCGCTGGCGAAGTTTTTATAGGTACGGATGGCGCAGGTGCTGGAGACGCTGTCCTTGCCGACTTCGATGGTGTGCCTCTGGTGACGTTTCAAGATTTACCCAACTTTCCACAAGACCTGACCTATAATTTTACAGCCAACGACATCTCGGTGCTTAACACCTTCGCTGCAGATGGTGTGTTTGGCATTGGTTTTGATCCGGACTGTCATTACTGGAACGACGGTATAGTACTTACCGTTGAGACCATCCCTGAACCTGCCATGTGTTTGCTGCTTGGCCTTGGTGCTTTGATGGCAAGAAAAAAGAAAAATCGCTGATTTTTTTCTAAATATTACTTGTCTAACAGACTAAAAGTTCTATAATTGTATGTGAAATGAGGATTGGGCTAACTTTTAAGGAGATAAGAATGAAAAAAGTAATTGGTTTGCTACTGGTTTTTGCTGTTTTTTGGGCTGGTTGCGAAGACAGGCAGGCTAATCCTACTGGAGTCAATCCATCCCATGATGAGAGCCAGAGTTACACTACGGCTGAAGTTCCTATCGGCGATGTGAACAACCTGCAGGATGTAGGCCAGCAAGCCGAGGAAATCCCCGAATTAGTGGTTGAGGCTCCTGTCCTCGAGGTGAGCAACCCTGAGGTAAGCGAGACAATCGAGGAATACCGTGAGCCAGACGTTGTTTATGTCCCTACCCCCCAGGATGTGGTGGACAAGATGCTGGAGTTAGCGAAAGTCACAAAGGATGATTTGGTCTACGACCTGGGCTGTGGGGACGGCCGGATCGTAGTGACAGCAGCTAAGATGTACGGCTGCAAGGCCATAGGTTACGACGTAGACCCAGAGCGGATAAAAGAGTCGCTTCAAAACGTGAAAGAATATAATGTTGGACATCTGGTTAGAATTGAGCAGAAAGACATCTTCACCCTCGACCTTAGTAAGGCAAACGTAATCACTCTGTATCTTCTTCCGGAACTGAATGTGAAGCTGATCCCACAGTTAAAGAAGCTCAAGCCCGGCTCGCGTATTGTCTCGCACGACTTCAATATGAGAGGAGTCAAGCCAGACAAAGTTGTCAGGCTCACATCCAGTGAGGATAGTACCGGACATAAGATATATCTGTGGACCTCGCCGCTCAAGAAGCGAAGGACAAGAAAGCCTGCTCCTGCGCAGATTGATTCGTTTGATAGTTATTAATAAATCAAACCGGCCGGTTTGCCGGCAGTGACAGTCGTCATGCCGACGACGGCTAAACTCTTCGCTCAGGATTTAGCGTAGAATATCGGGATTGACATTTCTGTGAATGGCTGTTCTAATGCGCATCTGATGAGTAGTCAATCGAACAAAAGAAAATCAACGAGCCACAAGCCACGAGTCACGAGATACGAAAACATTTCCATAATCGGCGATGGGGGAATGGGCACCGTTCTGGCTATGATGCTCTGCGAAAAAGCATTAACCGCTGAGGACGCAAAGAGCGCAGAGAAAAAACTGAAACTAAACGCGATACGCGATACGCAATACGTAATACGAGTACGCATGTGGGGTTATGACCGCAAACAGTTAGCTGAGATTGCGCAGAGCCGAGAGAATAAAAAATTTCTGCCGGGCTATAAACTACCCAAAACTCTTATATTTGAACCGGAAGATGAGCGCATAATGGATGGTGCTGACTTGATTATCTCTGCTGTGCCATGTCAATTTATGCGGAAGGTCTGGAACAGGCTCAGAAATCATGTTCCCGAAGGTGTTCCCATTGTCTCGGTTGCAAAGGGCATTGAGAATGACACTTTGTTACGTCCCACTCAGATACTTGCTGATGTCCTGGGTAAAGAACGAAGGACGAGGGACGAGGGACGAAATAGGAGGGACGAGGCAAGAGAGACGATGCTTGCGGTGCTAAGTGGACCGACCATTGCGGATGAGCTGGCCAGAAAACTTCCAGCGACGGCCTGTGCCGCTGCCAGTGACGAGCAATTGGCTAAAGATATCCAGCACACTTTTAATTGTCCCTGGCTTCGTGTTTATACTAATACCGACCTCGTTGGGGTGGAATTAGCAGCGGCTTGCAAGAATATTATCGCTATTGCCGCGGGGATTATTGACGGTGTAGGTGCAGGCGATAACGCAAAGGCTGCTCTTTTAACGAGGGGACTTGCTGAGATAACTCGCTTGGGCGTCGCGATGGGAGCAAAGCCGAAGACCTTTGCCGGATTAGCAGGCTTAGGTGACTTAGTGACAACCTGCATTTCGCCGAAGGGAAGAAACCGTTCATTCGGCGAAAGGGTAGGTAAAGATCAAACTCCACAGCAGGCACAAAGTGCTACCGAATCAGTCGTTGAGGGAATTGCTACCTGCAAATCGGTTGTTGCTCTTGCCGGCCGATATGATGTGGAGATGCCGATCACTCAGGCAGTTTACCAGGTGCTGTTCGAGGATAAATCGGTGCAGACCGCGATTGGTGACTTAATGAAACGCGAATTAAAAGCTGAATAAATTTTCTAACCACGGATTCCGCATATTTCACAGGTACACGGCCATCCCCCCCAATTCTGCTTGATTTTTAGCAAAAAAATAGTATAAAAAGGATGTTCCACCCACCGTTTTTAGCTAACATCCTTTTATGACTGAGGTTAGGGCAGTTTTTCGGCAAAATATGTAGCCAGTAATATTTTGCTTTTTTATAATTTTACCCCTGACATAGCTGCTGTGGTGGTTATCGGATTGTGCAGGACACGGCAAGGATCCGGCATGGTGGTTAGAATGCAGCAGCATTTTATTGACTTTGAAATTGGGTTTGTTTTGGCTTTGTTTTGTTCGAGCCCGAAGGTGTTTATATTATCATAAACCTTTGTGGCAAATAAGTTTTCGTTCATTTTTGGCCCTTCGGAAATTGGGTTTGTTTTTTCGGACTGCGAAATCATCGTATTTTCTGTAATCCTTTGTTATAAGTGAGTTTACATTCATTTGGGCTTTTCGGAGATTGGGTTTGATTGGGTTTGAATTGGGTTTGTTTTCACCAAGTGTCCAATTGGATTTATTTTCATAAGCCTTTTGTG
>CAYNKI010000293.1:0-4460 GCA_964397675.1 uncultured Pirellulales bacterium | reverse complement strand
CGTATTGCGTATAGCGTATTGCGGATTTGGCGAGTATTTGCGCTTCGCTGGCCATTAGGAGAATCCCCCGTGATTAACAATATGTTATCGAGTATCCAGAATCCAGTATCCAGTATCCAGCATCCAGTAATATTATACCAAAAAACGGCAAAAAAACAAGCACAATTTACCCTGTGAGATAGGCTGTAAATAATAGAAACGAATTATAACGGCAAGCGTGAAGTGAAATCGTTAAGACCATTTACACAGTTAAATGAACAGACCCTTTACTTTGTTTAATAATGAACCCTCCGCAATGCAGAGGGCTAAATTTTTAATCTTCGTGTCGTTGAACGTACTTGATTTTCTTTTCTAATTCCTGCTCGTTATAACAATATCTCTTGTCAAATCCTTTTGTCCACACCTTGTCATGGAAACCATATTTTCTAAGTTTATTTGTTGCTGCTTTTTTGAATCGGCCGACAGAATAGCCGCATTTTTTTCCGATACTTTCAACAACAATATGTACATGATTGCTGCATACTGCTATCGCATAAACTTTTTGGCCGATTTCTTCCGCTTCTTTGAGGATTGCGTTTTTAACTATTGTGCGGAGACTTTTAGGGATGTTTATTTCATTGTGTTTGAGTAGTGCTTTGTTGGATTTTTCTAATTCAGGATTCGCTTTTAAGGTGATTCCGTTTTTGACATAACCTTTTTTATTGCCTTGTAGCCATGACCCATAGGTTGTCCATGTCGCCATAAAACCGATCATTCTCACCATATCAATAAATATATCTGTTAACCCCTTGCATCGCAAGGTGTTTCTTTATTTGTTAGCCCCCGGCACCGCCGGGGGTTTTTTTAAGATTTAATATCCGGCACCGCCGGGGGGTTTTTAAGATTGTAAGTGATTTTATATTTTTTGTTAGCCCCCGGCATTGCTGGTGGTTTGTTATATGAGTCGAATCTACGGGAAATCGAATCCTGCTCGCCCTGCTTGCCCGCCGATTTATCCGGCGTAGTTCCACAGGACGAAGACGGACCTGCCCGGCCAGGCTACGGCGAAGCGCTCCGCCCAGACGAGCGTAGCTTCAATTTTACATTTTACATTCTTGTCCGACGTAGTTTTAACGAAGGCGGATTATTTTTTGCTTTGGCCAAGGAGTCACCATTGCCATGGTGGAATTAGATAGACTTGGTCATCTCTCATATATGAGTTCCGCCTCTTGAAGGACTTTATCCCTAAAGTACTTACTGAGGGCATCGGGAGTGAGTAAATCGACTTTTTGGCCTATAAAAGCAGCTATGCTCCGCTGTATCTGGGCGAGCTTGAAGAAACCTACAGTTGCTTCCGGCATAAAGTCAATAAGAATATCGACATCACTATCATCGTCAGCCGTGCCGTGAATGTGCGAGCCAAAAAGCGCTACGGATTTGATATCAGCTAAGTGTGGGTCATGCTTGATTGCCTCTAACAATTTGTTTTTAATTTCCTGCTTTGTCATAGGCTATAGTCTAATCATTATGCAAAATCCTGTCAATCAAATCCCGCTGTGTTCAATAATAACCTCCGCCGAGGAATCTATTTTGAACTGTCATCCTGAGTTCGGCGAAGAATCTCAATCGAAAATTCTAAATCTGTTTGTGCCCCTCACTGTGAATTTATCCGAGATATTTACTCACAACTCTGTCCCACTCTGCGATAGTCAGACACAGGTCATCTATCTGAAATACACAACTGGTAAACTTTCCGTTATCGATCTCTGTGGAATCCTTTAAAATATTTACAACTCGTGACAAGTTTTCAATCGCGCGTTTAGTTTCGCCAAGTGAAATAGCATTGGCAATTTCTACCAGTTTACGACCGTCTTCTGCCGATATTTCTATTTGATTTGTAATCTTTGATGTTCTTTGTATTTTAGAATAAATCTGGTCATACAACGATCTTGCTCTATTAAGTTTTTCCAACAGCAACTCAACTTGCCTTTTACTTTTTTCTTGGTTTTTCCTTATTCTCCGAAAATGAAAGGAAATCTTAATACGGTCAAAAATTGGCAAAGGGGACGCAAGTTTTTCCAGATTTCTAAGCTTTGCAGAACAAAAAATAGCGTGCCGAATGTTTTCAGGCGTTATGTAGCCTATTTCCATTGTATGATTAGTATGACCACTGGCTATAAGAATATCCCACTCGTCACTGGTCCAATGAATAGGCATATACCCTTTCAGGAGTAAAGCACCTAATCCCAAGTATGCTGTGGCGACGTCGGTGAGGATTTCGTTTTCTATTTCATTTGATTCTTCAATTCCATGGTTGTTAAGATAATGGTGTGTTGATTCATGAGCTAGGATCGCCAAAATATGACATAATTCAAATCTAAATTTTTTTGTAAGTTGTATTTCCCGGATATGTCCACCGACGACTTTATATAGGCCCACATGGTCCGAATTCTTTCCATAAGACACTGTAGACAACATGTGCTCGGAACTTTCGATACCGATCTTTACCCTCACACTATTTAACAAACCTAAAAAATATCCTATATGGTCTGATACCTTTTGAAGTGAAGATTGGGAAAAATTTGAATCCAAAACTGCTTTTCGAAAATGTTTTGGTAGCAAATATGGCCCCTGAATTGAAGTCGGTTGCTTAGGAAGCTTTGAGTGCAGGTATTCTAACTTATCTTCGATCGTTTCCTTAGTTAACCTCCTTTGCATAGTAAACACCCATTGCAAAATTCATCAACTACGTCCACCCACCTATTTTTCACACGGGATGCACTTTTTCAACAGGCCATTCCCTTTATTTCCCCGTCTAAGTGCAGGCATATGAATAATTCTAACCTTGCTTTCCTTTTCCATAGTAGCCAATATTTCTAAATTATCCCCGCAGTACAAACGGTTTTTTGCCATAAATTATCTCCGCTAATCAATCGCCTTCTGGATCGAAAGGCTTTGTTAACAGTTCAACAACAGATTTTGCAGTAGGTGCTCTAGGTCCGCCGTCACGCGAATATCCAGTAGACTGTGGCCCAAAGATACATAATGAAGCATGAGAAAGAATGACCTCTTTGTTATCCTCTTTGCTTGAGGCATCAACCAATGCTTTGTAGGTCATCAAAGCGTTCTGGCGGTGCTTGTTGACGATTGCATTGTGTTTGTGTGCAAGAAAATTTCGTGCCGACAAATAGAGCATGTACGAAATTACTGCAAAGATAAGTACTTTGCTTACAGCAAGTTGAACGCTTTCGTACGTGTTGGTTGGAGTAAGGCTCGGAATCTTATGTATAAAGAGAGAAAAAACTGCATAAAGTAACATTAACCCCGCGAACGCAAATGTCGCCCACTTCCAGCTACTGGACGCTGTGTGATGAGCCTCTGACTCTGTTTTAAAGAAAATAGCTTGCTGTGAAACACCTTGTTCCGCGGCCACTTTTCGAGCCTCATCAAGAACTTGCTGTGCTTGTTTTTGGATTACCTCCAATTGCTTAATCATTCCTTTTCCTTGATCTTCTACAGTTTGCATAGTCGCCCGAGCTTCATTCTCCAAACGTTTGAAATCTGCAGATTTACTTGTCGAATAAGAAATGAGCGGATGTAGAGGGTTAAAGGCTCCCTGATAAGCATTCTCAATTGCCTTGATAAGGGTGTTACGTCTATCATATGCATTTGGTTCTTTTTGAGAAAATTTTAGTATCTCTTCTAAGCGGTTATAATCGGCATTGGCTTGATTGTGAATCGTGGTAAGGTGTGATTTTGGGAAATCTTTCAGAGATGATGATGAAATTTGCTTGTACAGACCGATCAATCTTTCAGTAGGGGCAACTGCATCCATAAAGTTTAGTTCGCGTCCGAGTTCTTTCTCTCGAGGAAGGGTATTGACGTCGAAACTTTGAATTCGTTCAAGTGCATTTAACGCATCTTCTTGAGCTTTAATTTCTTGTTCATCTGGCATGATATACTCCTTCAATACAATGTATTTTCTGTTTCGGTAATTCTACGCATTTTCGGCCAAAGATACAAGACTTGTTTAGAAACGCGCCGAAAGTGGCTTTCCAATACAAAAAAGACATCAACGACAACTCTCTCGCATTTACCCCGTGAGATGACTCCGTCTATCTCACCGGGGCCACAAACCAAAAGCGTGCTGGCGAGGCACCAACACCGCAATTCCCGTCAAACACAAAACCCCGTTTCGTTTCTTTCATCGCAATATTTTGCGGTTTTTCCGGCTACGGCTGGCTTCGCCTGAGGCGGTCAAGCTTCCCCGCTACGCCACGCCCGTCTTGGCTCGGCCAAGCCGAGATAGGCTCCGCCGAGACGAGATAGTGGGTATTTTTATGCAAAAAATAAAAACCCTGCCATATCCTTCGCCAAAAAGATAACCCTGCCATGCAAGATGGCAGGGCTAAACGACCATCGCTATTTCGTAATACTATCCGTAATACTATCCGTCAACTTCTTGTTTTTTATGCGTGTTT
>CAYNKI010000292.1:0-4494 GCA_964397675.1 uncultured Pirellulales bacterium | reverse complement strand
AGGCCTGTGTGGGGATGAGCCGAAATCAGGGTAACGAACTGGCTAAAGAGCTGCTTGGCAAATATGAGAACAAATTAGAAAATGCCCCCGTTGACAAGAAGTATCAAGATTGTTACGATTTAGACACAGGTTTACCCTGTCAGGAATATATAGACCTCTATGGCGAGGTCAAAGAAGAACTGCAAACAATGGGATTCAATAGTAAACACAAAGATGATGCTAACTGATTGGGAGCTTCGATAAGGACATTACGGCATAAAACAAGCACCCCCGAAAAAAAACAATATTCTACAAAAGGACTTATTAAAAAACCGGAGCAAAACTGATGAACAGAAAACCACCGTTTAGAAGAAAAACAGCTATTTCGTACAAAACTGAAGAAAAAACAGTACTGCGTGGATACGATCTGAGCGAATTAGCGGAGAAGGGCTATTCCTTTTGTGATGCGATGTTCGTACTGTTTCAGAACAGGATACCTACTGAAAACGAAGAAAAGATGCTCAAATATGAAATGGGTGTGTTCCTGGAACATTCTATGTCACCATCTGCTGCTGCAGCGATAAGCGTTAGCGCCGGCAGGCCGAATCTGCCCACTGCTCTGGCCGCTTCGATTATGACCTTCGGCGGTGTGCACGGACCGGGCGCTGCACACGGTTATATGATGAACAAGTACATCGAGCGGGCACGCGTGGAAGGAAAATCAGTCGATGAAATGGCCAAGATACTGGTGGACGAGTACCTCGATAACAAAAGACCGGTTATGGGTCTGGGGCAGCCCCAGCATTTTGACAGTGACCCCAGGGCAGAACCGATTCATGTAAAACAGGAAGAACTGGAAGTTGGCGGTGTGTATCTGGAGTTTCAAAGGGCAATCGAAAAACACTTCCATGAAAGGAGAAAAAGAGAAGGCAGGTCTTATGTGGGTGTTAATGTCGTAGGAGCAGGTAATACTGCTTTGTGTGATATAGGCTTTTCGCCAAATGCGGCCTGGTGTATCGGCAGCGTTTGTCGTGCCTTCAGTTGTTCGGCGCACGCTCTGTTCAATATGAAAAAAGGACGTGCATGGGGGGCTTCACGCAGAGAGCCTATGGTACAGATGATAGACCTCAGTATGATTGAGTATGTCGGCCCGGAAGACAGGATAGTTCCCAAACAAAAAGAAAGACAGGAATACGCCAAAAAGCAAAAAGAACAAGGAGAACACAAGAAGTGGCTAATTTAAACGAAGAAAAGAAAAAGAGGAAAATCGGCAACTTAGGTGACGAGAAGATGCCCTACGATTACTACGAAAGGGAATACGGCACGGTACCGCCGGATACCAAAAGAAAGCCTTTTAGATGGGTCTCTGAAGTCGCATATAAGAATGTGCACCGTATAGTATCGAGGGGATATGATACCACCGAGCTTGTAGAAGAGGGCTACGGACTCGTAGATATCCTTTTTATAGATTTTCAGGCCAGAATACCGTTGCTCGAAGAAGAAAAAATGCTCAATTACGTGATGATTTTATCATTGGAAGATGGATTATCAATGCCGGCTGCGTTATCGAGAATTGTAGCTCAGTCCAAGACCTTTTTGACGCAGGCCTGCGGGGCTTCAATCCTGGCATTCGGCCATGCTTATGGGGCATATTCGGCTTTTGGCAACAGACTCGAGCAATATCTCAAAAGAGGTGAAGAACAAGGTAAGACTATTGTTGAGATAGCTCAGCTTCTGGTAAAAGAAAATCTCAATGATGAGGCGTTGGGCGTCTCGGGATTGATGCTTAAAGATCCCGCAGCTAAGCGTATGATTGCAAGAGCCGAAAAACTTGGCGTTGCCGGCAAATACATTGCCTTTATAAAAGAAATTGTGAAAGCCGCGCAGGAAATCAGCCCTGAGCCTGTGGATTTGGATATGCTTGGGGCTACGGGGGCCACAATGATGGATTTGGGATTCAGCCCGGAAGCGACCTGGGCCATCCTTGCGGTTACCCGCGCTTTTGCCGCGGGAGCCCACTACATTGAGGAGTTGGAAAGAGAAAGCTACACACGATTAGGGCAGACTTTAAGCCCAAAAGAAGATTACGACGGCCCACCAGACCGGGCCGTACCTGATCTCAACAATCGCGACAAAATCGCCAAACCAGCCCAAACCTATAACACCGAAGAATGGAAAAAAGCTTTCGATGAAAAAAAGAAGATTCACGGTAGTGGATTTGCCATCGGCGAAGAAATTGAAGACCCAAGTAAAAAAACTGGAATCAAAAAAGTTGGACGATGATTGTAGAAATATTCAATTGTCAGAAAATAGACTAATTTTGAATGAGACAATGGAGGCAGCAGAAAATTATGACAGATGATATAAAGGAAATGTACACCAGAGCCAAAAAAGCCTTTAAAGAAGTTGAATCATGGCCGCAAGAGAAGGTAGATGAAATTGTTGCCGCAGCAGGCTGGGAGTGGCAGAAAGAAGAAACAGCAATGGCACTGGCTCGATTAGCAGTAGATGAATCTAATATCGGTGTGTACGAAGATAAGGTGGCCAAAATTCAGAGTAAAACCCGCGGTACTATGCGAGACCTGATTGGAGCAAAGACCTGCGGTCTGATAAGAGAAGATAAGGAAAAGGGATTGAAAATCTTTGCCAAGCCAATGGGTGTTATTGCCAATGTAGTCCCCTGCACGAATCCCGAATCGACAATCTGCTGCCTCGCCCTGAGTACACTCAAAACCAGAAACGCAATGATTGTCTCACCTCACCCGAGAACTCAAGGCAGTTCTTATCTAACGATTGAGCACGGCAGAAAGGCGCTGCAAAAAGTCGGCGCCCCTGAAGACCTGCTGCAGTGTATCAAACAGACCAGCAAAGATAAAACTGTTGAGCTTATGAAAAACTGTGATTTTGCTATTGCCACAGGCGGAGCGGCTCTGGTCAAGATTGTTTATACCGCAGGCAAGCCCTGCCACACTGTTGGCGCCGGCAACGTGGTCTCGATAATTGATGAAACGATTGATATTCCTTCGACGGCAGCGAAAATCGTTAAGTCCAAAATAGCTAACAATTCGGCTTCTTGTTCTTCCGAAAACGCCGTTGCTATTCAGGAAACCATCTATGATGAAATGATAGAAACCCTGAAAAACGAAGGCGGTTACCTGTGCAATAACCAGGAGCAGGAACGCCTCAGAAAATATATGTGGCCCGACGGAAAGATGCTCAACAGAGATATTGTGGCTAAGCCTGTTTGTTATATTGCTGAGCAGGCCAAAATCGATGTGCCCAAAAGCACACGTTTCCTGATGGTAATAGGCCAAAAAATAGGCCCTGAAGATCGATTCTCAGGGGAAAAAATTTCACTTGTTCTCACCGTCTGGAAATGGACTGATTTCACTGAGATGGTTGAGCGAACGGCGAAAATCCTAAAATTCTCCGGCGAAGGACATTCGGTCTCCATTCACAGCTTAAACGAAGACCGCCAGATAGAATTAGCTCTCAAAGCCAATGTTGGCAGGGTGAATTGCAATATGCCGCATGCTGCGGCCAACAGCGGTAGTTGGTTTAATGGTCAGCCGACCACGGACTCGCTTGGTTGTGGAACATGGGCCGGAAATATGACCACCGACAATATTAACTGGAAACATTTCCTAAACTATACATGGCTATCAACTCCAATTCCTGAACACATACCCACCGACGAGGAACTCTTCGGTGATTATCTAAAGAAATGGGGAAGAGATTAATCCCTTCACGCGGGAGTAGTGGAGTAACGCTGTGAGACGAAAAAAAGACCGGATTTTTCTATGATAAAGGCGGTACTTTTTGATTTCGACCAGACTTTAGTGAATTCAAGCGACGGCTTTCGTTCTGCTGAAAAACAGGCACAGAAAAAAATCTTCGAGGATCTGGCCATAACTTCCTGGGACGATTTCCTCTCGAACTATCGCCGGCTTCGAAAGCAATTTCATGCAGAATCCAATCTATCAAGAAAGTCACTTTGGCAGGAAGTCTATTGGCACTATTGCAGACAGTGTCATTCATCTGTCCTTGAAAAGTGGGAAAATGACTACTGGGAAACGGTCAAGACCCATACAATGCTCTTTCCTGAAGCTTTGAATGTATTAAAGAATCTTGCCGGTCGTTACAAACTGGCAGTTATTACCAACACACAAGCACAGGCCGGCTCACAAAAACACCGTCTGATTCAGATGCCGCATCTCACAAAATACTTTGAGGTAGTAATTATTGCGGGCGAGGAGGATTTGTACCCAAAGCCGGACATCAGCGTTTTTCTGGCGTGTCTGGATATTCTGGGCGTTGATCGTACTGAAGCCGTCTATGTCGGCGATGACTGGCACACAGATATCTGTGGTGTGGTTGATGCGGGTTTTCAGCCAATTTGGATTAAGCACAGTTTGTTATCACGGTCCTGGCCCAACAAGGAGACCTCAGTGCCCGTTATTACCAATCTTGACAGTCTGCTGGATATTGATAGTATCATATCCTGAATCCGGTTCG
>CAYNKI010000291.1:0-4510 GCA_964397675.1 uncultured Pirellulales bacterium | reverse complement strand
TACTGTTCTTCCAATTTGCTCGGCTATTTCTTCTGCCATCCTACTCGGATATAGTTTCTTCAGCAGGTTCAGCTCTTTATTTGACCAAACACGGTAAGGGTCTACTTTTCTAAGCCCCAATTTGTGTATTTTACTTTTTACCGCCAAGGTAGACCGCCCGATCTGGCTCGCTATTTCCGACAATGTGTTATCTGGATGCAGTTTCTTAATCAGGGTTTCCTCTTGCCTCGACCAGGGTGTAGGCCTTCTCACATTTTTAAGTCTAAGTAAAGATGCCTTGTTCGTTATCGAATTCATAGACCGTCCAAGCTTATCGGCTGTGCTCCGTACATTCTCATTTGGGTAAAGTTTCTTGAGCAGTTCGACCTCATAGGCTGACCAGGGACGGTGTCCCTCTGTTTTAATCCCCATGCTGTATGCTTTCTGTCTCACTGCTGTTAGGGGCCGTCCAGTTTGCTCAACGATTTCCCTTGACTTTCCAAGCGGAAAAAGTCTCTTGAGCAGCTTAACTTCATCTTGCGACCATGTAACCCGACCGTTTTTCTTTATCTCGGCTTTTTGCATAGTTCTTAATTAGCTGTGCAGGGCCGACTCACAGAAAAGCCGACTCCGCACGTTGGTAAAGAATCACATTATTTTTTCACGCTTTATTCCGTACTTATTTCTGTCCTTGCAGATAGGCACACCTTAGCCAGATTGTTTGGATTATCGAATCTAAAAGACTTGATTCAACATTTTTCATAATAACAATTATCCGCGAAACGGATGGAGTTTGCAAACGAAAAGTCCACATTATGCACATTTTTTTCCTTGCGCAGATTAACTTTTACCTTCAAACTTATAGTGGTTTCTGGGTTTTTTTCCGATTCTGAGCTTTTTTCTCTTGAACGATGAAATCTCAGAATCTAAAAAATACCCAATTACCATGATAGTTTTGAAGTAAAAAGTACAAAGGCAAAAGGAAAAACACGGCGTCCATTGTTGCTGTGGATAGAGATTGGCACGGCCTTCGGCCTCGCAATGACGAGTATCAAGCATCCAGCATCTAGAGTCGAGTATTTCTCTGTGCCCTCTGTGTCTGCCCGTTCGAATCTGCTCGGCGGTATGACTATTGTACGAACGCATAGGCCGGGTCCCAGACGGGGCGCTTGATGGCCGGCTGCTCGAAGATATTCAGGACCTCGTCGGGGACGTACTCTTTTTTGACGATGATGCTGTAAACGTTGGTGTCGAACCAAGAAGCGTAGAGGGTCCATCGGCCCTTGCTGCCTTTGTCGTCACCCCAGCTATTTTCGACGAGCCACTTGACCGGCTTCTCATTCTGCATATCGACGCCGATAAGGACCATGGCGTGGTTGGGAACGCTCTCGCGGAATAGCGATCGCTGGGCTTTTGTCATCGCTATCGTGGTTCCGTAGATTGAATCATAGTCGAACATTTCCATCGCCATGATGCCGTGCTCTCTGCTCTGGTCCTTTCCGACGTCGCACGAGAACCAAAGCGGCTCGTCAGCAAGCACTGCCTTTACGGCGATCGCTTTTAGCGTTTGCATTTCAACGTTCGCAAAATGGGAATCGTCGCCGTCGTACAGGTTTCTGGTCAGTGCAATTTGGTAATGCTTGCCATACGTTTTCGATGGATCGTTGAAAATGTCCACGTACTGGCGTAAATCGACGCCGATGAAGTCGTCGTAGAAGCTTTTGGGCGTATACGTCTTGAGCTCACTGACGACGGAATTGGCATCCTCGAAGCGCCACTGGAATTCGCTTGGCGGCTCGCCCAGGTTCATCGCGAGCATTTTATAGACGTCGGCTAACATTTTGGCCTTCCTGGCGTGGAGCTTTGTGATCGGCTTGTCGTCCTCGTGCATCTGCCGGAGTTTGACGGCGTCGGCGCGCAGCTTACGGCTAATCAGGTTATTCATCAGTCCTGTGTTGCCTGAGCTGTTGGTTTCCGGCATGATCTCCAGAGGGACGGCGCCGTATTTCTCCACCAAGTTGACGACGTTCTCCCAGTAGCCGCCGTCGGGGATGGGCTTGCGAAGGATGAATTCCATCTCCCGGTCGAGGATGTCACGGTCTCTGAACTCGATAATGTGTTCGAGGAAGCTGTTGGCCTTTTCGAGCTTGTCCCAGAATGCCAGGTAATTCTGCGAGAGCTCGAAGCTTTTAAGATTGTGTTTTTCGATGACCATCGGTCGCAAGACGTTCAGGCCGGCGAAAAGCCAGCATCGGCCGCTCTTCTTCTGGTTGGTGATACCTTTTGCCTCGATCTTGTGGCTGAAGATATCGTTGTGCCGCCGCAATATATCACGATTTATAGCAAGGTTGGTAATATCGGTATTTGTAATGGAATTGTACATTGCCCTGGTATGAGCATCCATTTCAAATGAGCTGCGTATTTGGTCAATGGTTTCGGGCGTCAATGTGCCTTCGTTAGCATAAAGACATGATGTGGTTAAGGATAGCAATGTTTGCGTGATAAAAACTATTTTGATCTTCGATGAATATTTCATAATTGTTTCCTTTCGTCCTTTTGATTCCGTTTATAATTGTCTGATTTTCTTTAGGCTCTCTGCAAATTGCTCTTGGGCCTTATCGAGATAAACATTTACCTCGTCGATATAACCATCGGCTGATGCTGACCAGACCCGGTTCAAATAACGTTCACCGGCTGCGAAGCAGGTCATGACGTCACCGTAGGCAGAAAGGCCGTAGCGATGTGCAATACTTTCACGGGCATCGACGAACATTTCAAGGTCATCGGTAAAGAGCTCATCGATTCGATGACGAATATCATACGTATCAATGTTGTGTTTGTCGGTATTTAGTCGGCTGATGTTTGCAGAGATTCTTTCGAGGCAGGTTTCGATGGTTTCAATATTAGAGTTGACATGATGTTCGGTCTTGCTGTGGCGGGCATTATCGATTCTGACGGCTGCTACTCCCGCCACACCGAGACCAAGTGCGGGTATATACCACAACCATCTGACGACACTTTCATCGACAACTGCGGCCAAAGCCGCTGCGATGAAACCAACTGTAACCATTAGAAAGCCAATTAATTTCATAGTTAATCCCTACCCTGTCTGCATTCCCGTGATAATGTAGTAGATGGCAAAACCAACTCCAACAATCCCCTCGCCAATGATCAATCCAGCCGCGATGGGGATACCAACCTGCTCGCTAAAGTGCTGCCCCTTTGTTTTATCGCTGGCAATCCGAAGAATTGTGCCGATAGTATATGTCAGAACAATGCTGAACGGCAGATAGAATCCAAGGCCCACCTGAATCCCGAGCCCGCCAATACCTGTTGTGCTGAGCAGCGCACCCAGGCCTGCACCGGCCAGATACTTATAGACAGGGACATTACCTTCAAGAATTCCCTTCATCATGCTCGCCAGCACCGTGCCTTGCGGCGCCGGTAATTTTTCACTACCAAGGCCGTATGCCTTATGAAGTACAAACAACAAGCCTATCATCAGAACCGGCCCAAGCCACGTGGCCATGAATTGTCCCATCTGCTGCCTTCGAGGAATAGCGCCGACCAGATAACCGGTTTTCAAATCAAGCATCAGGTCCGTCGCCTGAGACATCGCCATGCATGTGGCGGCGCCGACCATGACCGAGGATATAATGGCCGCCTTGTCACCTAAACCTCTTGTAATCACTATGAGAATCGTCACGGCAATCAAAGTCATGCCACTCATGGGCGACCAGTTTGTCCGGCCGATGCATTCGGAGAGGATTACCCCGGCCATCCATATCCAAACCGTGCCCAGCACGGCCATAATAATGCCCCGGACGAGGCCCATCTGCTCGACGGAAAGGACGGCGACGACGCCCAGGACGATGATCGCACCGATGATGCCGACATAGAGCAGTTTGATTGGCATCTCATCTTTCGACAATGCGGCACCGGTTTTAGCTGCCGATTGCATGCTGCGGATCGCGCTTAATATCAGGGGAAGCGCCAGCGCAATTCCGGTCAGTGCGCCGCCGACTAACATCCCGATTCCGACCGGCCTGAACAGCGCAATCCGCAAATACCCCGGCATTGTCTGACCAAGTCCCTGCAATTGTTCTGGTGAAGGCAGCAGATTCATCCGCGCCAGAATCGGCGCAAGAACCCAATAGCAGGCGTAACCCCCGATGACAAAACAAAGCCCGCCCTTACCTGCGATAAATGCGATTCCTATCGTCAACAACGAAACGAACCAGATGCCATTCATGTAGTCCGGCATACCGATGTGCTGGCCCAAAGCCCAGTTCTCGAACTTTGTCACATTGCTGATGAAACTCATGGTGCCGCTCAGGACAATCCCAATCATAAGGAGCATTGCTTTGTGGACACCGGCGCCGGGTGATTTGAGAACGGTGGCAACCGCGACGCCGCCCGGATAGGTCAGTCGTTCGAAATCGATCATCTGCTTGCGAAGCGGGATGATGAAGGCAATACCCAAAATACCACCAGCAATACAGGAAAACGCTAAAAGGTAGGGATTGAAATC
>CAYNKI010000290.1:0-4529 GCA_964397675.1 uncultured Pirellulales bacterium | reverse complement strand
CACCAGTGGGTTCATAAAGAACCTTCCCTTTCTCAGTGATTTCCTTCAGGAAACAATCGCCCAAATTCAGTCGCTCACGTATTTGTTCCGGGCTGCGTACAAGTAAATCGAGCGGAAACTTTGGCCGAACACATCCTCGAATTTTGCCGGCCAGACGCCATCCTTTGCCTTTATGAGGCATAACCACCAGCAAATCCACATCGCTGTCTTTTGTAGCTGCGCCGTACGCGTATGAGCCAAACAGCACAACCTGCTCCGGGTGAAATTCACGCACGATCTGTCGGCTCAATGCTTCAATCTGCTTCATACTAACCATCATTAAACACATCCTCATCAACAGCTACGGCTTTATTTGTCGTATTCTAAATGATCCGGAGTCTAATGTAAAGGTTGCTACAAATCTCTACGATGGATTGTTCGCTCGTAAGCATCGCTTCTTCGCCTCTTTCGAGAACGATGAACTTCCTTGGTATTCTCACAGACCACTTCGTATAAAGTGGCTCTGGCATTGCCGGTCCTTCTCAAAATCCGGCCGAGTCGCTGTTTGGCCTGGCGTGTTGAGCCCTGCCCACCAATTACTACCGCAACTTTGGCTTCAGGGACATCAATCCCTTCATCCAGAACACGATTGGCAACGAGAACCTCAAGCCGGCCCTTAGCAAAACCATCCAGCACGGCAAGGCGTTCACGTTTGCGGGTGTGCGACAGAATCGTCGGCACAAGGAATCGGCCAGACACTTCAATCGCCATTACATTCGAGCCTGCAAAAACAAGAATTGGTTGACCTTTGTGTAATCTAAAAATATCTTCCAGCACCCGCAACTTTTCAGCAGCACGGTTTTCGATAGACTGTTTGAGATAATAAGCTTTCTGGGCGTTACGGGCCTGGGGGTCTTTGACCGATTCCTTACACAAATCCTGCCAGGTGTAGCCCGGCTGTTCCCTACGGCGTGAGGTTATAAAATGCTGAATTACTCTGCTGCACTGGTCATAGGTCGCCTGTTCGCTATCATTTAATGCCACAGGAATACGCACCACGTCAAAATCAGCTAATGTTGAACCCTTAGCTTGCTTAAACGGCATACTGTAAGCGACCGGACCTATGAGCCAATCCAGATCCTTATGCAGACCGTCCGAGCGCTGCGGAGTGGCTGTCAATCCGAGCCGCATAGCAGCAGTACTTAAAATAGCCGACTCACGGCGGCATTTGCCTGGCAGATGATGCTCCTCGTCGAAAACCAGCAGCCCGAAACCGGCACCTATCTTAGCCATGTGAATATACGCACTGTCATAGGTTGTAACTGTAATCGGCTTTATATTGGACAAGCCATCGCCGACAATACCGGCATCGTAATCAAAAGCTCGCAAAATCCGCCGATGCCACTGATACATCAAATCACGAACCGGCGCAACCACCAGCGTCGCTGTTTTCGTTCGAGCCATTGCAGCAAATGCCACCTCAGTTTTGCCGGTTCCCGTTGGCATAATTATCTGTCCGCGACAGCCAGTTTGCTTCCACGCCGCAAGTGCCTCCGCCTGCTCAGGCCTTAGTTTTGGCAGGTCTACTTTAGGCCAGGAAATACGAACAGGTTTCATTACTTTATCAGAAAAGTGCGCTCCGAATTGCCTAACTAAGGCCTTGCGAACTGCAGCATAGTAAATTGCATCACACCGCCAAGCGCCAACTCGACTATCCCATCTCCAAACACATAAATCAAGGGTATTAGGCAATTCCTCGCGTGATGGGCCTGTAAGCAAAAGTGTTCCCCGATCAAACGACAGGAATATTTGTTTTTGTGATCCTGTTCCACTCATTGGATTGTATCATAACGGGAAACAGACTTTTTTGCCATACGAATCCCGAGGTATTTCGGGATTAGCCAATCAGCATTTGAAGAACTATCTTCGCAACTTCTTCGCAGGCTTTTTTCTGTGCCATTGGCTCAGCTAAATTAATCAGCTCGCTACTGATTTGGGCTAACTTGTCCCTATCTTCTAAAAGCTGTTCAATTGTTTGCGCAATCGGGTTAATAGAGCTGAAGTACGGCATAAATTCCGGCACTAATTCTCTACCTGCTAAAATGTTAGGTAGTGACAAGTATTTTGTTTTCACTATCCATCGTCCAACCAGGTGCCACAGAATCCTGCTTGATTGATACATTACCACCATTGGACATCCGACCGCTGTCACCTGCAAGGTTGCACTGCCGCTCGCCACAAGCGCAAAATCCGCATCGGCAGCAGTGTCACTAACTGAGCAAATAGTATATTCAGTTTCAAGGCCTGCAATTTGTGCTGCTTTAAGGGTTTCTTTTCGTTCAGCATCTACTGCCACAGTGACAAATGTCACTGCGGGATACTTTCCTTTTATCCGCTGTGCTATCTGCTGCATTGGCTGCCACAGCGAATCGATCTCAGCAGTTCGCGAGCCGGGCATCAGAGCCAATCTTAATTTATTGGGTTTAAAATCCAAATATTTTTTTATGTAGTTCTGCAAACAGGGCTGCAATTCGTCGAGCAGTGGATTTCCGACAAAGGTAGTATCAACACCTTTTTCGCTGAACCAAGTTTGCTCGAATGGCAGTATGCAGCAGAGCTTATCGCAATACTTTCGGAGTTTGCCGATCCGCCAGCCGGCCCAGGCCCAAAGCTGTGGCGCAACGTAGAACAGAGTCTTAATGCCTGCTTTTTTGGCGGCTTTTGCAATATGGAAGTTGAATGCGGGCGAATCACAAACGATAACCAAATCTATCTTATTGGTTTTCAAAAAACGAGTTAAGCGTTTTATTAGCTTGATATAACTGCCGACTTGGCTGAACGCCTTATATATCATTGCAGCCTTTGCTCCGGTTGTTTCCAGCAATTGACAGCCGGCTTGTGCCATTTTGGGACCGCCCACGCCGACAAATTGGATATTATAACCGCTTTTTTGCAAAGCAGTTATTAGGCCTGCACAATGGGCGTCGGCGCTCGGCTCAGCGGCGCTAATAAAGATGCGATATGTTTCGTCTTTGCTCGGCATAATTATCTAAGTGAACTTGTTATCAACATATTAGAAAAACAGCAACCAGAAATTGTTAGTATTCAGTGGATTTTAGCAAAACGAGCTTTTTTTTAGTAAAAATTAACCCGCCGCGGCGGATTCTGGGCAGTCAACATCTTCTTCGTTTTTAGCCGGTTTTGCTCTTGACAAAAGAATCCGAAAAATTCAGGGATTATGCTTGAAATAAAGGCGGCTCATTTGGTATTATAAATATACTTGGTAAGGTTTGAGATTTTGCTCGTCCGGCCTGGCTACGGCGAGGCGCTCCCGGCTACGGCACGCTACGCCGTGACGAGTCGCCAAGACGAGCGAAGCCTGGGCGGAGTCGGAAAGGACGGAGGTAGAGCCAAATCCTAAAAAGTTGTGTTAAGTAAACACAGAACTTCATGGGAGGGGGAAGTCTGATTAGTTGTTTTGTTGGAAGTTGTTTGAGATGAGAAACTAAAAACTCATAACTAAAAACTCAAAACTATAGAAAGAAAGGAGGAATATCATGTCTAAAAAATTGATTTATTTGGTTTCTTTTGTTTTGGTGCTAAGTTTAGCCGGCAGCGTTTCGGCGGCGATGATCACGTGGGACAGCGCGTTCGATGTGGTGGGGCCTGAGGATGTTATTGCGAACGGAATTTTGCACGAGGCCATCAACGGGTCCTCCGTGGCGGGGCAGGTCGTGGTTAACGGTGTGACCTTCACGAACTCGAACGACCTTCTCGGCAATAGCTCAGGGAACAATTTTCTCGCTGGGAGCACGACCGGTGACGCCGATTACGACGCGTTGCTCAACAAGCTCGATTTCGGTGGGGGCACAAGCCCCACGATCTCTATGGGGGGCGGAACGCTCACCCCCGGGACCAGTTATACCATCCAGGTATGGTTTGTGGACCTGCGCGCCAACCAAATAAATCGCGTGATGACCTTCGGCGATGGTTTGGGTAACACCGTCGACGTGCACGCCAGTGGCGCCGGCTTAGGGCAGTACGCCGTGGGGACCTTCACCGCCGATGCCACCGGCAGCCAGACGCTGAGCTTGATTACCAACGGCTTCAGCAACGCACATATCACGGCTTACCAGCTGAGGGCCATCAGTCCTCCCACAAAGGCCAGTAATCCCAACCCGGATGATGGAGAAACAGATGTGCCACAGGATGATGTAGTGCTGATGTGGGAGCCTGGGGAGTTTGCCGCCATGCACGATGTGTACTTCGGTACCAGCTTCGAAGACGTGAACGACGCCACCGACGCCAGCGCGGAATTTCAGGGCCGTCAAAGCGAGACCACCTATGCGCTCGATCGTCTGGAACTGGGCCAGACCTACTACTGGCGTGTGGACGAGGTCAATGCACCACCCGATAATACAATCTTCAAAGGCAGCATCTGGAGCTTTACAACCGAGCCGGTTGCTTATCCAATTGCCGGTGAGAATATCATTGCCACCGCTTCCAGCTCCAACAGCGCAGGCGAGGGGCCTGAAAATACCATCAACGGC
>CAYNKI010000289.1:0-4538 GCA_964397675.1 uncultured Pirellulales bacterium | reverse complement strand
GTATACCTTCCTGACCCATCATCACTTTTAGAAGCGGTATGATGGTCATAAAACTGAGCGATAAAAGAGAAGATACTATCACTGCGGAAACAAGAACAACAATAATCCGCGGCCATTGCGGCCAGATATACTTGAATACTCGCCTAAAATCTCTCATTCGAAAAATTTTCCCATAAAATAGCATATAGTGTTGTACATTAGCCCAGGCACTCTACCAAAATTGGCCCTGTCGGTCAAGTACAAAGACTTATTGACGATCAAGAGAATTTCTGTTAGCCTGATGTTTTTTTAGGGAACCCTTATTTGTCATTGCGAGTCCGCTGAAAGCGGACGTGGCAATCTCGTTCGTTACGTTTTAGATTGCTTCGCTTCGCTCGCAATGACAAAAGAGACATTCGCAATGAAAATCGACTGTTTAGTTCTGGGTGCGTATCAAACTAACTGCTATGTTCTGCGTGAAAGCAAAGCAGCTACAGATTGCTTGATTGTTGATGCAGGTCTTGGGGGCAGTAAGCTAATCGACTTTCTCCAGGAGCATATATTTAATCCTATTACCGTGGCTCTTACTCACGGTCACATAGACCATATTGCGGCTGTCACTGCATTACGTGAACACTATCCGGATATAAAAGTCTATATCCATAGGCTTGATGCCGAAATGCTTACAGAAGCTCGGCACAATCTCTCAATCCTGTCAGGAGAACCATTCAGAACCAAACCTGCAGACTTTCTGGTCGATGAAAAGATGATAATTGAGGAAGCTGGTATAAAGCTGGAAGTGCTACATACACCCGGCCACACGCTGGGCGGTATCTGCTTATACTCAAAGGATGAGGGAATTGTTTTTACAAACGATACTCTGTTTGCTGAGTCAATTGGCCGAACAGACTTTCCGGGCGGAAGTATGAGTGAACTGATAAAAAGTATAAAGGAAAAACTTTTAATATTACCTGACGAAACAAAAGTTTATCCCGGCCATGGCCCAATCACAACAATAGCCTCCGAAAAAGCACATAACCAATTTCTCAAATAGCAACAAACCGTCAGGTAATCTCCAGTTTCTTCTGGATTTCTTCCAGAGGAACGCCCTTGGTTTCCGGCATCATAAAGAGGACCCATAACAACTGTAAGACCATCATGACCGTAAAAAAAGCAAAGGGATGGACACGACCAGCAAATCGTCACGGAGTGTGTTGCTGGTGGTGGACGCCGAAAATAAATCTGTAAACTAAATGCTCGAAATGTGGGCGCAAAGCTAAGCAGTCAAAAAGTGTTATTGAGGTATTCGGGCTTGCCGTCGTCACTATCATAACGTATTGAATCTTCGCTATCCATGTTAATCCTGATACGCTCGATGCGCTCAGCCTTCTTCGTGTTGCTGTCAACAGTAACCAAAATCGCACTAATTTTCACATCGCCAGTTGCTATCTCAAATGGGAACGGCATCTGGGTTCTGAACGACTTCAGGACGCTTTCGACACCTCGGCCAAGCACCGAATCATGCGCAGCGGTCATGCCAATATCAGTAATATAAGCGGTGCCCTTTGGCAGGATTTTTTCATCAGCCGTTACAACGTGGGTATGAGTGCCGAAACATAAACTGACCCGGCCATCTAAATGATAGCCCATTGCTATTTTTTCACTGGTGGCCTCAGCGTGAAAATCAACAATTATGATATCTGCCTGTTGTTGAAGTCTCGGCAGAATTTTGTCAACAGCACTATAAGGACAGTCAGCAGGCTTCATAAAAAGTCGGCCAATCAAGGACACAACCGCTACAGTTGGACCTTTACTGGTTTTATAAACTGCAAAGCCTCTGCCGGCGGCATGTTCGGAAAAATTCGCCGGGCGGGCGATATTATCAGCTATCTCCAAGGTTTTGATTATATCTCTTTTGCGGTAGGTATGGTCGCCGAGTGTCACCAGGTTTATTCCGTATCGCAGTAATTTGTCATAGATTTGAGGGGTCAGCCCTGAACCGCCTGCGACATTTTCAGCGTTAGCTACTACGCAGTCAATAGCGCGCTGCTTAACCAAAGCCTTCAGCTTATCTGCAATAACACGTCTGCCAGGCCGACCTACTATGTCACCAATACATAGAATATTTAATTTCATATATGTATTACATAAAAACCAAAGACGAATTCTAAAACATAAGCAAAGTGACTAAAGTGCCTAAAGTGATAAGTTGTAATTTTAGTTACTTTAGTCACTCCAAACTTTAGGCACTTTTTATTACTTGGCATATTCGACGCAGCGGACTTCGCGCAGCAGCGTCACCTGGATTTCGCCCGGATAGGTCATTTCCGTTTCTACCACTTTGGCAATATCACGCGCAATTTTCATGGCTGCCTCATCGTCGATCAGTGAGGCGTCAACAATAACGCGGATTTCTCGACCAGCTTGAATAGCGTATGCGTTTTCAACTCCTTTAAAGCCGTTGGCGATTTCCTCAAGTTTTTCCAATCGTTTGATGTATCGCTCCAGCGTTTCCCTTCTGGCACCAGGGCGGGAGGCACTAATTGCGTCAGCCGCAGCAACCAGTGGAGTGTAAGGATTTTCTGCTGGAACATCGCCATGGTGTCCTGCGACTGCGTTTAGGATAATAGGTGATTCATTAAAACGCTTCAGATAATTTGCGCCTATAGTGGGATGATTGCCTTCAACATCATGGTCGATAGCTTTGCCGATATCATGCAATAGTCCCGCGCGTCTTGCTATCGAACCGTCCAAACCAAGCTCATCAGCCATTACCTGACTCAGAAAAGCAACCTCTACGCTGTGACGAAGCACATTTTGGCCATAACTTGTTCTAAAGTTCAAAGCGCCTATCATACTGAGCACTTTATTGCTTAGGCCCCGAACGTTGGTCTCAACAGCAGCATCTTTGCCGATCTGTAAGAGCTTATGGTTGACGTCCTTTTTGGTCTGGGCTACGAGTTCCTCGATTCGAGACGGATGTATTCGTCCATCTTGGATGAGCCTTTCCATCGAAAGGCGTGCAACCTCACGCCTGACAGGATTGAAGCCGCTTACAACAACCATACCGGGTGTATCATCGACGATGACATCTACGCCGGTAGCTTTTTCGAACGCCCGGATGTTGCGTCCCTCTCTACCAATGACTCGGCCTTTCATATCATCATTTGGGATATCTACCGTCGAGACAGTTACTTCGCATGTCTGCTCAGCGGCGTAACGCTGAATGGCGTTACTGATTATCTCTCGGCTTTTTTGGTCAGCAGTTTCATCAGCCTCTTCGACCTTACGGGAAATCAAAGCTGACATCTCGTGCTCACACTCATCTTCAAGGCGTTTTAACAACAATCCTTTGGCATCATCGATGCTCATTGCTGTGATTTTAAGAAGCTGATTCTTTTGCTGTGCCATCAGAGAAGAAAGCTGTTTATCCTTGACCTCGATATTGTGCAGTCTTTTGTTGATCTCTTGTTGCTGCTGTTTTAATGTCTTCTCTCGCTGCTGAAACTGTTCTGCCTGGCGGTCAAGTGCATCCTCACGTTTGGTTAATCTCATTTCGGTTTCATGCAACTCGGCACGAATTTTGTTAGCCTCAGACGCAAATTCCTCTTTTTTCTTGATTGTCTCTGCAGCGGCATCAAGCTGAGCAGATTTGATTATGTTTTCCGCTTCTCTTTTTGCACCTTCAATTTGACGTTGCAAGTCCTGCTCGAACGTTTTGGCCTTTGCTTTGGAAATCATCTGGTAGATAACAGCTACCAGGCAACCTCCCAAAAAAAGGCCAATAACAAGAACTCCGGCTACCGTTGTCGGCCCTATCTGCATCAAAGTATTCATAATCTTTACCTTTCCATGATGGTTGTAACCTGGTAATTGGTTAAATAAATTCAAAAATCAAAGTGTAAAGTGTAAAATTAAGGAAATCATCCCGAAGTACTTCGGGATTCCACAATTTTGATTTTTAATTTTTTCGTATTACCAATCACCAATTACCAATTATCGGGACGGATGACGAGAATGCTCGGCAGGAAAGCTCCAAAGAAATGGCTGTGAATACGAAATCCTTTTCGTCAGAGCGTACAATCAGCTATTATAAGACCAAAATCACCTGTAATTGCTGTATTTTTGACATTAACAATTCATTTTTCATACGATTAGCTGATTTTTTCCCGAAGTACATCGGGAAACGCTTTTTCCAAACAGATTTCGTTCCACCCTAATTTTACTTTTAAGCACCGCGTCAAGAACTACAATTATAGTTTAGATTGTCCATCTACCGCGGACGCCTAAAATGCCTTTGTAACTTAACTGCCGTTAGGACAAAGCCTTACAAGCCTTTTCCCTGTCTCACACGTCCCTTTACAAAGTAATAATAAACTAACTCGAAAGTATGAGACAACTTACTAAGTTGTTCATCATCAGCAAACTTAAATATAATAATAGAGGATTTGCGCTAATCGGTCAAGAAAAAAACTCGCAATTTAACCGTTTTCTATCATTAACTTTTTTGGCATGGTTCAATCCTGGGTGGCAGCCTCAAAGCCTGCCCTGAGCGAAGT
>CAYNKI010000288.1:0-4538 GCA_964397675.1 uncultured Pirellulales bacterium | reverse complement strand
AATTCCATTCCGGGCAGACCGCGTGTCTTCGTAGATTGAGCAATTTCATCTCGGCATTACTTACGCGGATGCCTGTTCGATATGTTTTGCGAGATACTATCTTGACACGTGGACAGGATTCGAGTAAATTTCTCAGGTTGTCTAATGTAATGAATGTTATTCAGGAGCTATCAAAACAGATTTGTGAAAGGAAAGGTCATGGCTAAACAGATTGTATCAGGAATACCGTTGTATCTTATTATTGTTATGTTGACGTTGAGCTGTGTATCATGCCAGCAAACGGTGGATATTGTCGCTGAGCCGTATTTGCTTAATAGTGGATTGGTTTCGCGCTCGATTTCGTTCGAGAATCCTACGGGTGCTCCGGGCGAAGGCGGCAAGGCAGCCAGCCGGCTCGGTGTCGGACGAAAAGGCTCACCTAAGATAACACTAAAGGCCGACCAAAACATCCAGCTTTGCAATATCGAAGGGCCTGGCACCATCCGGCATATCTGGATGACCACCAAAAGGGATCCGCTCAACCTGCGGTCGTTGGTAATACGTGCCTGGTGGGACGACCAAGAGCATCCGAGCATCGAATGTCCCATTAGTGACTTTATGGGCTTTGCACATGGTAAAGTAATGCCGTATCACTCGGCTGTTCATTCCTTGGGCCAAAACGCGGGGATGAATATCTGGCTGCCAATGCCGTTTGCAAAACGAGCAAAGATTACGCTTACAAACGAAGGCAGGGAGAATGTGCCATTATATTACCAGATTGACTACACCATTGCCGATAGGCATCCGGCTGATATTGGTCGCTTGCACGTGCTGTTCCGCAGAGAGAATCCGACCACCATGAAGAAGGACTTTGTGCTGCTGCCACAGCGAGAAAACAAAGGAAGATACATTGGTGCACTAATTGGCGTGCGCAATCTGCATCCCGGACAATGGTGGGGCGAAGGCGAGATCAAGATTTACATGGACGGTGACACAGACTTTCCTACTCTCTGCGGCACGGGAAGCGAGGATTATGTGTGCCTGTCTTACGGGATGCAGCAGACGCCTTATTTCTATAATGGCTGCAGCCTGAATGAGAATAACTTCGTGTCGATATATCGCTGGCACTTGCCCGACCCGATTTGGTGGAAAAAAGAATGTCGCATCACTATTCAGCAGATTGCCTGGAAGAAAGGTCTGGTTGAGACGCAAGACGACTGGTCGACAGCAACCTTCTGGTACGAGCCGATACCCAGCGAGCCACTGCCGGTAATGCCGGATGTTACCGCCCGCACCGCTGATATCTGGCAGGATTAGCTGTATCGTTGAGAAAGTATTGGTTTAGTTGCTTAAAAGGATGAAAGGAAGATTATGTCACGCAGATTATTGGATATTGTATGTATCGGAGTATTGGTGTGGTTTGCCGGCTGTTGTGAAACCTGTGTGAGTCCAGGTGAAGATGAGAAGCAGGTCGGCTTTGTGAAACTCTTTAATGGCAAAGACCTGACCGGCTGGGAAGCGAGCGGAAATGCCAAATGGGTCGTCAGGGATGGTCTGCTTATTGGAACGCAGGGCCAGAATAATGCTCCAGGTGATTTATTTACGAAAGACACGTACAAGGATTTTCTGGTAACCCTTACCTATCGGGTCGAGTGGCCCTGTAACAGCGGCTTGTGGTTCCGCTACCAGTCACCTAAGAAGGCATACCAGGCTGATATTCTCGAATACAAGAATCCGGTATGCTATTCTGGCACGCTGTACTGTCCGGGCAAAATGTTTCTTGCTATGAATGAGGACAAGACACTTGTGGACCGCGAAGGCTGGAATACGATAAAGGTTCGTGCCCAGGGCGACCACATCCAGATATGGATTAACGGCCATCAGGTTGCTGATGTACACGATGACACTACCGATTCCGGCAAGATAGGTTTTCAGATCCATCAGGGAGAGCAATTTGGGCCGATGAAGATTGTCGTACGCGAGCTGTTGCTCAAATCGCTCTAAGCGTACCGCCGTAAGGCGTCCTGTGGAGTGTTTAACCGGGTAAAACCATCCCCAATCCCGAAGTACATCGGGATTGAGGCTGCCACCCAATAAAATCGACCCCCGCTCTTGTCTTCGACAAGAAGACGCGGGGGTGGCAGCCTCAAGCGCAGGACTACCGCGAAGCGCCAGTCCAAGCTTGGGGATGGCCATGTATCGTCGCACCGGCGAAGGCTAAACGAGTCCTTGGTACGGTTAAGCTGAAGATTCTGCCGAGGCTTCGTCCTGGATATAGTCTTTTACTTTGTAGCGAGCGGCGACAGGAATGAATAGAACCGCCGTTACCAACATAACACCGACAAAGAACCAGAAGTAACTGGCTCCAGGCAGCTTGCTGGTACCATCTTCGTTTTGAATAAATTTGTTAACAGCAGCAGTGAATATATTTCCAAGTGTTATCGATAGAAAAAATACGGCCATAATGAAGGACTTCATTTTCTTTGGGGCCTGTGTGTAGGAGAACTCCAAGCAGGTTATCGAGACCATCACTTCAGCAGCAGTTAAAATCACATAAGCCAGTAACAGCCAAATGATAGGTGGCTCAAAACCGATCCCTGCAACATTGGGCCATATCTCGGACGCAAATGGGATTGATTTGGATGGGATAGGTTCGGAGGTGAGCACTCGGATTTCACCAATCTTCACACGGTCAGCATCGTAGTTAGATTTGATTTGGATAAGGATGTGTGTGGCAGATATAGGGTCAAACTGGAATCGGCTGGGGGCGTCGCTTTTAATAAGCGTAAAAGTTCTGATGTACGTCCACCCGTTATCTGCCGCAAATTGAATGGGGTCGGTAACTCTCTGTTTTTGCTGGTCACTTAATTCAGAGAACAGTTTGGGTAGCAAACGTCCAGTGAAGTTGGCAGCAAAAAGTGATATCTCTTTTGGACTGTAAAGCTTGTCCTGTAGCAGGCTGGTGCTTTCCCCAACATCTTCGAGCACCTCCTTTGCAAGAGCTTTTGCCTCTTTAGCCGTGGAGATCTTTTTTATCTTGTGGGTAGCTGCTCTCAGGACCTCAGCCTTATTTACCAAATTGCTAATCTCGTCTTCAAATGATTCACTACGTTCCTTGAGTTGCTTAGACTTCTTAAGCATTTCAAGAGCTATATTATCCAGCATTGCTTCTATTTCTGCTGGACTTAGGATTGTTGATGGATCAACCTTGATGTTGTTAATAGTCCATGCTCGGCGTTCGCGCAGGCGAATAACAAGCTCAATCGGTTCATTCACGCTCGGTGCTTTACTTGACGACCAGCCGGTGCCATTGGTGACGCCATCCAACAGACGGAAAGGTTCGAGACCTTCCACAATTGACATTGAGGAACATTTGAAAATGTCACCGCCAGTAATCTGGTTCTCGACCCATGCCGGGACTACAAAAGATAATGCCGCAACAAATAAACCAATGCCTATTTTGCGAAGTGCCGTCAGGGCAAAGACTTTGTTTATCGCCGGATAGATAACATACGAAAATACCGGGATCAGCAGCATTATCATCAAAGGATTGGCGGCCACGACCTGTGTGGGATGCAGCTCGAAGAACAACAAATGACGGTTCATCTTCTCAGCCTGGAGCATCCAGGCCGAGTCTATTTGGTCGAACAAGGCCCAGAAAGGCGCTATAAACAAATAGATAATACACAATTTTCCTATGGCTCTGAGTCCCTCGCCACTGAAGCATTCCTTTACAAACCCAATGCCCCCGCGAGGGATGTGGACGAATTTCTTGTGCCCCATCCAAAATGCTATTGTAGCTATGACCATAAAGCAGCACGGTGTACCGAAAGCAATGGTGGGCCCATACCACCTCAGCAGCTCAGGAACAAGCGCATTGGAGATAAAAGCGCCCAGATTGATAGCAAAGTAAAACCAGCTATAAATCTTGGGCATAAGATGCTGATTGGTTCTTCCGAATTGGTCACCAACATTAGCTGAGACACAGGGTTTTATAACGCCTGATCCTAAGGCAATAAGGATTAAGCCCACCCCGAGACCTAATCGTGTGTGATCAATGGTAATAGCAAAAAAACCAAAACAGTAAATGATCGAGAAGAAAATAATGGTTCTGTATTTGGCCAGCCAGATGTCGGAGAGCAGGGCACCGATCAGCGGCGTGAAGTATACAGCCGAGACGAATAGGTGGAACCAGAATTTGCTTTGCTCAGGTGTCATCGGGTCGAGCTGACCTGCAGCACTTTTGAGAAGGTGGGTCATGAAAAAGACCAGGATACAACGGTTTCCGTAGAAACTGAAACGCTCCGCGGCTTCGTTGGTGAGAATGTAGGGGATGCCGGCAGGCATCTTCTTCGATGGTAATGGCGCGGTCAGGTACTTGTTCTTGGCCATAATGACATATAGTACATGTATTACCGTCCGAATTCAAAGAAGAAACGAAATAATTAAGTACTACACTTTAACAATTCCAAAACTTGCTTGAATTCAGCAGCTTGAGGTGATAATATCACTCATTCAAAAAATCTTTGGCAATAAAATGGAAACACGATATTTAACAG
>CAYNKI010000287.1:0-4593 GCA_964397675.1 uncultured Pirellulales bacterium | reverse complement strand
TGGCGGTTTACATATTGGATTACATTATTTAACTGGTTTTCATCGAAACAATAACGAACACTAAATCCTTTTGTCCACAACCTGCCGACAAAACCATTACTTTCCATAGCCAGCCTTGCTGCATTTTTGTAATGACTTACTGCAACCAGCTGCCATAAGCTGTCCACGTCAACATATATCCCAAAACCTTTTGCATTTTTTACTCTCCGAAAGCCCTGTGGTTTATCCACAGGGTCGCTATTTCCTGTCCAGCACAATTGTTTCGGTTGGGCTAATCAGTTTATAGCGTATCCCCCTCCAGCGAATAGTTCTGCCAAAGGCTGAAGAGACAACGAAAAATAATAACAGTAATGGCCATATCCAAAAGGCGAGGATGTCAACGACCATAGCAGCCTTCATTTGTGGTAAATCTTCCTTCAGCAGTCTGCTAATCATCTTCTGACGCATTATTGCCTTGATGAATTGAACAGCGAGAAATACGATAGGTACAGCCAGGATAACTAAAAACTCAAAACTAAAAGCTAAAAACTTATGTGCGGCATAGATTGCCAGGCCGGCTGCGCCCCATACTCCCAATACCGAGTATAAGCTGCCACACAATCCAAACCACCAGGTGCTGGGCGCATATATGCGTGTGATTAGAAATTGTCGTCGGCCGAATTCAAAAAGCCCTCGCCAGGTGGTTGATTCGTGTGAAGCGGCCAGGCAAGCAGGGACGAACTCCACTTTCATACCTGCTTTCTTCACGGCTCGGCTCAGTGATAAATCATCGCTTAAGGCTTTGGCCCAGATTTTGGCAAGACCCAGCCGGCGAAAGACATCTACACGGATAGCCATAGACCCACCCCAGGCTTGATTGAAGCGAGAGTTGCCGAGCAGCTGGGCGACTGTACCGTTCAGTGCTGATAAAACTAAGCTGGCCAGATTGTTCTTTTTCGGTATATACCAACGATATCCGCTGGCGGCACCAATCTTGGCTTGTCTGAGAGGCCAAACTAATTGGCTTAGCCAATCGCTACGAACACAGATATCGGAATCCGCAAAGGCGAGAACATCGATATCATCGCCGATTCTCTCGTAGCAGTAGAGTAAATTATGAATTTTTTGACTGCAGACCCTGCTCGTCTCTCTTCTTATGGTGCCTGCGACCAGGATTTGTACATCTTGAGCCTTTGAGTTTTGACTTAGTTCGTTCTTCAATTTGCATAACTCGTCATAAGCTGGGTCTGACTTATCGGCCACCACAAACCATAGCAGATAATTTTCATAGTCCTGATTGAAAAAGGATGAGATATTTTTTCCAAAATCAGAATCCAGGCCCTTACATGGCACTGTCAATACAGTCCGCAGTGCATGCCATGAACGCTTCCTTTTGTATTTAGCCAGGGCGTAGCGGTAGTTTCGATAGGCATGGAATGACAATAGCAATCGCGATAGAATTGCTGCCAGCGCTATATAGTAATACCAATCCATAAGGAAAATTCAAAATGTAAAGTGTAAAATGCAAAATTACATTGAAAAAAGCAAAGTTTTTTCATCTTTTTGAACTTTGATTTGTCACTTTGATTTTTAATCTTTGAATTTTGATTTTTTGGTACCCGTCACGATATGGAAACCAAAGGTACTAGGGAGTCGATCAGCTCCTCAATAGTATAAGATTTTGCCAGGTCGATGGGGAGCAAACAGCCGTGATTGTGGTCGGAGGCAATGATTATGGTGTTTTTACCAGCTTTGCACCAGCCTTTTTCCTGTGGTTGATGGCCGAGTATAAAAATATCAATGTCCAAGAGCTTAGCCATTTTATTGAGGAGTGCTTGACCGTGTCTTCTGCCCCAGGTTAAAAGGTAAGCTGACCCTGGTTTTTCACAATCGCTAATTTCCAGTTGTCTATCCAGAATCTGCGGATCGAATTCGTCGGCGAATTTATCGCTGGGTAGCGAATGCGACAACCATATTCTGTTATCACATCTGACCGCTAACGATTGTGAAAATAGAAATTGTTTTATTGCAAGTTTGATGTCTTTGCTGTCCTGCTGGAATTCTCGCTCTAAAGCCTTACACATTGCTCGATTCATTTCTTTTCCTTCTTTCATTATCTTGCTGTTACTGACGAAGGACAAAGCATGGTTACCCATAATAAAGTGTAGGCGGTGTGGGAACTTTAGCTTGTAACGGGCAACATCGAACAGCAGCTTGTAAGATAGGCAGCCACCTTCAGGGTCTTCTGGGCCTCCATGTATGATTTCTTGCACGAGGACATGTCTGTCGGGATTGTTGGGTAAATCGGCAAAAGTCACTATTCTTTCAAAATTTCGCCGATGTCCGTGAATGTCACCGGATATAATCAGCGATCCTTCAGCGGGTAGATGAATCAAATTGCCGCTTCGATAGCTATCCGCGTAGTTGGCTTCTTTTGCCTTATTGAGCAAGTCGATTATTGTTTGAGGCATTTCTACTCGCTTTTATCTTGCCGCCAAATATACTATGTATTATGATATCCAGCCTTGATACAACTGTCATCATATTGCGTGGGCGTTCCGCAGGATCATCTTTTACACAATCTATTGCTAACTTGGAGATTCGTATGGGTATTTGTTTTTTAAGCTCATGGGGCGCTCGAAATTGCTCGGTCACAGGCAAGCCGTAACTATTGGTTTTCGGTATCAAAGTAGGGACATTTTTACCGGTAAGAGCCCAATACATTGTTGCTCCCAGATTAAAGATATCGGTTTTGGGGCCGAGCGGTTTTCGCCTGACCTGTTCAGGAGCAATGTAATCAGGCGTTCCCTGGATACGAGGCTTGGTCGTTCCGATTTTGCAGCTTTGTCCAAGGTCTATAATTTTAATTGAGCCGGACTTGTTCAGAAGGATATTATTGGGCTTCATGTCACAATGGACATATCCCTGCTGGTGCATAGCATTGAGGCCGTCTGCGGCCATTCTGAATACCAGCAGCACATCGCCTAAACTCAAGGTAGGACTATTTTCGAGTGTTGTACCATCAAAATATTCCATAGAAAGCAGTAGCTCTTTTACTTTAAATATACTACGGATTTTTTTTAGTTTGTAACACTTCCGTATATAGGGATGATCTATACGACTGGCTACTTTATATTCGTTTTCTGTCTGTTCAAAGACCCTTGTATCTTCCGGCCTTTCAAATATAACTCGTTTTAGGGCGATGGTTTCCTCCTCTTGCTCATCGGTAGCTAAATAGATTGTACTACGTGCACCGTTTCCGATACGTTTGAGTATGGTAAAGCCCCCGATATTAAGGATATCCTTAGCCATATTAGCAACCGTTTAAGAATTTAATAATAAACGATATTATAGCATTTGTTTATAAGATTTATTCAAACAGTTTCTTGTTTTAAAATCGCTATAATATACAAAAATTGTTTATATGGAACTTCTAACAGTTTAACTAAATCTTGCAAGTCCGACAACTTACGATAGAATTAATATTTTTGTTCTATGTTTTGTCTTTTCGTACTATCGGCAAAAAAAGATAATCCTTGAAAAGTTGTTGAAATTTAGTGAATATTTGGGGATAATTAGGACAAAGTTAGGCATGGGAAATCCAAAATATTGTCTTATTTCAGTTTACCTGGATTCCCCGATAGCTCAATTGGTAGAGCGAGCGGCTGTTAACCGCTAGGTTGTAGGTTCGAGTCCTACTCGGGGAGTTCTAAGTCATTGCTATGAAATCACTTATATATTACAACACAATCACTCCAAATATCTTACTACCGTTTTATACCGTTTTGTAACGGTACGTACCGTTTTTGGTGTTTTTCAGTCGTGATAAGAAGCCTTTATGGGGATTGAAGTTACCGCATTTTTCAAACCTTGAAACGAGCGGCGTTGCTTACGCTCGTTCACTGGTTCGAATCATGTTTCCACAAGACTCTTTGGCAATGGGTGGGTCTTCCTTGGAATTCGCTACATCCCCGATATAATTAGATTACTGAATTTTCGGATTTGTTTGATGCGGTTGTAATCGACCGATTGCTTGCCGTCGATCCCAACGCTCCGTTGCTAGCTGGCCGCTTCGATCCGGAGCGGATCGCCGTAGCAGGCCGGTGCGCTGGGGCTACGACTGATTGTAGCCTTATTCACGGTGTTGCGTGAAGGGGTATCGATTATGACGTCAAATGGTAAAATCCAAGCTAAAGGGGCTTGAACAAGATGGAGAATTCCAGAATCACAGGTGCGATGTTTCGGGCGTTTATTTTTCTTGGGTTGTTCCTTTATGGTGTGGTATCGCGCAGCTCGGCGCTGGAACCGGCGACCCTTGTCTCCGCTGACCAGCCTAAAGGAGACACTCTTGGCGTCGCGATGGAAGACCTCACATGGATAGACACGGTACGTAACCGCGAAGTGCCGGTTCGGATCTACGCGCCCGCTCTCAGGCATAGCAACGGGCCGTTTCCGGTGGTGGTTTTCTCACACGGCGGCGGCGAGTCGCGCGAGGCGTTTACGTATATGGGCACCCACTGGGCCAAGAATGGTTACATCGCGGTGTTTCTAACGCACCGCGGCAGCGACCGCAAGGCCGTCGATGAGCAAGGGCTGCGGGGGATGGGCGGCGTC
>CAYNKI010000286.1:0-4613 GCA_964397675.1 uncultured Pirellulales bacterium | reverse complement strand
GGCATGCGCTGGAATGTCTATGAGTTTGCCATCGACCAGCACACGATACGGGTAGGTGGTCGACGGTTTGAGACCTGTCACAGGGACGACGGCACTCAGGTCGGTTGCCACCGTGCTATCGACGGGCCCGAACTTTTTCGTGCCACCCCCGATGTACATCGGGGTCACCTGCACCTCGACCTTGGCCGGTTTAAGCGTGCGCACCCATACTCGCGCTCCTCGCGAACTGACTGTGCCCAGCATCGGGCCTCCCAGATGCACCACCCCATTCTCGGCGCACACCCGCTGTACCTCGGGGTCTGCCGCCGCATCGGCGTATGTCGCATCTGGCCTGGCCGCCAGCGCCTTAAATACGGCTGCATACACCTGCTGCACATTCGCAGGCTGTTCACCCCACTGATTCAATAGCTTTAGATTGCCCGCCAGCTCATCCTTTTTCTTTTTTTCCTTTTTCTCTTTATCCTTTTTCGCCGCCAGGGCCTCGGTTACCTGAAAGTGCAGTATCGCCGTTGTTGAAGTACCAACCGCTCCTTTTATGAATTGCCGTCTTTGCATTTTCATGATACGTTCCTTTAACTTTTTAGAATTTGTTGACTATCCCGATTCTTGGCTCTCATCCGGAATATTTGCGCTTGTCAAGCGGGCATCGGGCCACCGTAAGGGAACCATGGAAATCGATTCGACAGGTATTATAGCATTTGATGGTGTAAAATGCAAATATGGAGCTTTAGAATGTAGGGACAGCCAGGCATCAAGTGCCGGTCGTGTTGATGCGTATGAAGGTAGTAAATAAACTAAACCCGGATTTCCCAGACGTCGTTCTGAGCACAGCGAAGAATCTGATTTTTAGCCACAGAGAAATTTATATTGTTTAGCCCTGCCATTTATGGCAGGGTTCTTGTCTTTTAGACACGGACCTGTCCTCCGAAGATTTATCGAAGGAGGATTCACACTGATTTTGTTTTTGCCACGAATTAACACTAATTATTTTTTTTTGACACGGATGCGATTTACCGCTGAGAACGAAGTAAAAAGATGGCCTGGTTTTTCTTGCTTAATTGGAGTAAGAACTGATAAAATGTGGGCTCGATTTTAGATGCTGGATTCTAGATTCTGGATTCTGGATTCTCGATACTCCGCCGTAAGGCGTCCTGTGGAGATTCACGATAGATAAAAGATATGAAGCAAGGAAAATACGAGTGTAAGGAAGCATGAAAGTTGAAATACGGTAAAACATATCCATATCTAAAAGCACTTCTGGATGCGCTAATTGTAGCAACTCCGAACTGGATGAATGCCATCGGTACGTTTATATCCTCTTTATCTGAACAGCTCCAAGACAAAGGTAAAGAGGAAAATAAGAAACTTGAACAAGAGATAACGAGAATCTCAAAAGATGAGCTGCGGGAACTCATCAAGGAAGCCGGTTATGAACGAAAAGAGGATATTGAACCTATAGTTGAAAAGGTTCAACTAATCCCTAATATTTTGCAGACCCTCAACTATCACTTTGATAAGGTAGATGAGAAACTCGAACAGATTTTAGAACTTGTACAGCAAAAACAAACAGTTTTTTATATAAAAAAGCAAGAATTCAATATCGGCAATTTGTTTGTTGTTTTCCCAACTGCAGCGTCTGCCAAAGGAACACAACTGGAGAAACTGAAAGCCATTGTAGCTGCTGATCTAGCACCCAGCAGTGCTGAATTTGAAAAATTCAAGATTGAAGAAAAGACTGCTAAAAGAGATATTTATCAAGCAACCAGAGACATTGTTATCCAGCGAACTTTGCAACCTGAGCAAGCTGTGGATAAAGTGAAACTTGATTTTCCATTTGCGCCGAGTTTGCATAATCAGGTGCCTCCGGAGGAGAATTTTGTCGGGCGAGAGGAATATCTTAAAACTATCACGGATTGGTATAAAAGCGATAATGTGCGGATTGGGGCGCTTATCGGCTGGGGCGGTGTAGGAAAATCGGCTTTAGTGCGGAAGTGGTACGATAGCTTAAAGATTAATAAAATCCAGCCGGATGGAATCTTCTGGTGGGGATTTTATCGCAATGCCTATCTTGAGCAGTTCTTGAATGCCCTTTTTCGATATGTGGCCGGCGGGCAAATTCAGCCGGATACGATAAAGAGCACGTGGGAGAAGGTAGAAAGGATAAAGGAATATATTGGCCGAGGGGCATACTTAATCATATTAGACGGCCTGGAGCAGATGCAAAAGTCAGAATCCGGAGATGAATTTGGAAAGATGAATTATCGCGAATTTACAGAACTGCTTCATTATTTAGCTGATTTACCTAAGGCAAAAGGCCTGTGTTTGATTACGACACGATTTGCATTGAAAGATTTAGATGATTGGGAAACCAGAGGTTATGAGAATCAGCCTTTAATCGACCTGAGTATTAATGATGCGCTACTAATGCTAAAGAAGCGAGGTATCAAGGGAAGCGATTATGATATGACGGAAATTATCAAGAAATATAAAGGACACGCGCTAAGCTTAACAGCTCTGTCTGGGTATTTAAATAGATACTATGTAGGAGATATAAAACAGGCGCCTGAGGTGGAATTTGTTATAGGTGATAAGATTCGGTTTCATATGTTGTTAAGCAAATATGCGGAGAATATGTCTGTTGCAGAGCTGGTGTTTTTGAATATATTCTCGTTATTCTGGCAGGAAGTAACGAAAAAGGATTTTGCTGGCGTATTTCGGGCTGAGATGGAGACGGAGATGAATCAGGTATTGATAGATATGTCTGAATTTGCATTTAAGCGGATGGTAGATAACCTTGTTGACAGGCGGCTTATCTCCAGGGACCAGGAAAATAATTACGCCACGCATCCTTTAATAAAGAGTTACTTTGAATCCATATTTGACCAGGAGGATAAGAAATTATGTCATAAGCGCATATACGAGTATATTGGAGAATATGCACCGGAGCGGCCGGAGACGTTGGAGCAGATGCAGCCATTGTTCGAGCAGGTCTATCACGGCTGTGCCGCAGGACTGTATGATGAGACGAAGGAAAAGGTTTTTGAAGAGAAAATAGAAAGATATGGTGAACATTTTATTTATCATAAACTTGGTGCATGGGAAACTACATTGTCTCTTACTAAGATGTTCTTTCCGGAAGGTGATGTTTCACAGATGCCGTTAGTAAGTAGAAAGAGCGACCAAAGCTGGGTACTTGCTGTAGCAGGGCTGGCACTTCTTAATACAGGCAGGCCCAAAGAGGCTGAAGAATTGCTTTTTCGAAAGACAAACATGCAGATCAAGTATAAAGACTGGAGAAATGCTTCTGGGGGATATCAAAACTTGGCTGATCTTCAATTTCGAACAGGTGAGCTTGAATCTGGACTGGATAGTGCAAAAGAGGCACTTGAAATGGCAGAGAAAGTAAATCGTTATGATTATGTAGTGTTTTCAAAAAGCTATCTTGGCTGGATACTTTATCTTTTAGGTGAAAGCAAAGAGGCTGAAAGGAGTTTCATTGAGGTAGATGAGCTTTCCATACAGATTGAAGGTAACAGACTACGTACTTTCGCAGGAGTTCAATATGCTTATTTTCTGATATCAATGAAGAGAATTGATGAGGCATTTGAACTCACAAAACAGAATCTTGAGATTTGCCAGAGGAATAATTTTGTAAATGACATCTCAAGATGTCACCGCTGCTTAGGTGCTATTGAAAGGATAAATGGGAATAGAAAGCAAGCTGAAGTTCATCTTCAAGAGGCGCTTAAGATTGCTCGGAAGATTGGTGTACCAGAACTTGAAATTGGGGCGCTGCTTGAGCGCGGGAGGCTGTGGTTGGATATAGAAGACGAGAAGGGCGCTATTGCTGATGCGAACGATGTCCTTAAGATTTGCAGCAGGACTGGATTTCGGTTCTATGAGCCGGCAGCGGAGATAGTTTTAGGGAAGGCGTATTTGGCGCAGAAAAATTACGAGCAAGCGGAAAGGTTTGCCAAATCGGCGTACGAAAAGGCGGTTGGTATGAAATACCGCTGGGCGGAATGTGATGCAGGGCATCTGTTAGGAGAAATATATATAGCTTCGGGTGATAAAACAAAGGCACGAAAGTGGCTGCAAAAAGCGGTGGCCTGCAGGAAAGAGATAAAAGACCCGAAGGTGAAAGAGTCAAAAAGGATGCTTGAAAGTCTGTGAGTTAGAGAATGAGCAAATTAGCGGATTAGAGAAGTAATTACCACCCCCGAACAAGCCGGGGGTAACTAATTCACCATTCAACTAACTATCAAGAATCGGTCATTTCTTTGTGTTCTTTGCGATTATATATATCCAGTGTCAATCAGTGTTAATTCGTGGCTATTTTTTTTTAGACGTGATTAACAAGATTGTCATGTAATCCTGTCAACAAATTCGTGTCTTCGCGCCTTAGTGGCTAATTTTTTCATGATTTTGTTAGAATTTTATTGAAAAATAGGCAGAATTTGGTATAATATGACCTCGTAACGCGTACAGCGTATAGCGGATAGTTCATTGTTCGTAGAAAATAGCAACTCGTAAATATTTTCAGGATAGGCACATTTATAATTTGAAATTACCGGCCGTAATTAGTGCAAAATCTACACCTAAAATACGTTTTA
>CAYNKI010000285.1:0-4624 GCA_964397675.1 uncultured Pirellulales bacterium | reverse complement strand
AGGCATATATGATAAATATGTAAATCAACTGCTCGCTAACGGCAAAGCATACTATTGCTTCGATACACCTGAAGAGCTTAAAGCTATGCGCGAAAAGGCTGTGGCTGAGAAGAAGAACACGATTTATCCCCGGCCGGAAAAACTTGCCAATGAAAACGATGCCAAAAAAGCTAAGGCCGAGGGCAGGCCCGTGACAGTACGATTTGCTGTGCCGCAGGCCGGCGACATTGTGGTTCAGGACATAGTGCGTGGCGAAGTCAGATTTGCTGCCAGTGAAATTAGCGATTTTATCATACAAAAAAGTGATGGATTCCCGACTTACAATTTTGCCTGTGTGGTGGACGACTACCTGATGCAGGTCACTCACGTGATTCGTGGTCAGGAGCACCTCAACAATACGCCCGGCCAGCAGGCCTTATGGAAGGCTCTGGGCTTTGGCCAGCTTCCGCAGTACGCTCATATGTCGGTTACCGTTAGCGAAGGCGGCGGAAAACTTTCCAAGCGCGAACGCCCTAAAACCCTTCGCCATACAGTAAAAAATAAGCAGGATATAAACCTCGAAAAACTGGCGGAGGTTGGCGACATTAGCCTCGAAGAGATTAACAGCTTCGTTGCAGGTAAAACCGCACCTGATATGCCAAGTATCGATGCAATGGCAAAATACCTAAGAGTGAATCTGCCGGAGATCAATATCGTCGATTTTTTTAGAAATGGCTATCTGCCTGAAACAATGGTGAATTTCCTCGCACTCTTAGGCTGGAATCCTGGCGACGACCGCGAGATTATGTCAGTCGATGAATTAATAAATAGTTTTGGTCTGTCACGTTTAACAAAGGCCAACAGCTTGTTTGACCGAGATAAGCTTCTTGCTTTTAACACCGAACACATAAGGATGGCCTCAGGCGACAAACTCCTTCAGCGTTTTAAGGATTACTTAAAAGCCATCGAATCGCCGGTCCTTACTGCGGGTGACAAACTTCTATCAAGAATTATAAAACTATGCGAAGGGGCACGGACGCTGGCCGACATCGAGCGAAAAAGCAGATTTCTGTTTTTAGACAAAGAAAAAATAGAGTATGATGAAAAGGCGATTAAGAAAGTTCTGCTCAAACATGACGGCTTAGCCATCCTGAAAACTATTCGCGATAAACTTGCTGCGATGGAACAATTCACAGAGCCGGCTATCGAGAACATGCTACGCGGTTTAGCCGAGGAAAGGAAAGTCGGCCTCGGCAAAGTCGCTCAGCCATTACGAGTAGCCATATGCGGAACGACAATTAGTACACCTATTTTCGATTCGGTCCAGATATTAGGAAAAGAAAATACCTTAGATAGAATAGATACTACGCTTAGGAAGTTAGGTGAAAAGAAATAAGTAAGAATCGATGGCATATATGAATACTTTGAAAGAAAAAAGGAGACTTAAAAAAATTCATAATAAGCCTTTGAAATATGTAGTTTGATCCAATAAAGCAATTACAACCAATAATAGAGATTATTGAATTGTCAAAAGGAAAAGAGGAGAACGCTTTCAAATTAAACCCAGAAGTTTTTTGCGTTTTGTATCCTTTAGAATTTTAACTTCGCAATTATAGGAAAGGCAATCGCTGCATGAGCAAACGTTTTTTTTGTAATTGGCGTCCCCAACAAGAATAAGTTCAACCTTTTCTTTTTTAAGCATATGGTAATGATAGGCATCTCGTCGAGTTGCAGACGGCAAAGATTCAAATATTTTGTAAGATTCACAATTCGGTAGAATCTTGATTTTTATCTTTCTTTTCTCAGAAAATATTGAAGAAGTAACATTATGAAAACCCCAATATGGCTCAATTTGACTCATATCGACGGTGAGTATTCCATTAGTAGGGGTTAATAATCGGTTATAGGTTTGGATTTTTCTTTTCATGCTTATAATCAACTCTTTTGAAAATGTTTTTGGGTCTTTTATGTCATCATCTATTGCATCTATAACATCAGAAAAGAAAAACGTTTGAACACGACTATTTTTGTTGCCTATCCATCCCCCCATCTGGCCGTCAAGAAGCAATTTCAAGGCCATACCTTTTAGGGACATTCTTTCTGAAGGCGAAAAATCTTTGACTTTCTGAAGCCGTATGATAGGATTTGAATAGAATGTATTAGCTTTAAACTTAAATATGTCTTTTAATTCACTGATGGAATCTTCATGGGCTATTAGTGTATTTTTGAGATGATTACCCCATATGTTCTCATAACATTCTTGTGTGAGTGGGGTAATTGCCACTAATGGCATTATGCTAGAAGATTCAAGGCCTATAACGGAATTTTTCATTTAAATTTTAGGAGTCCTGAAAGTGTTATTTCGAGAGCTGTTGCAATTTTTTCTATATTTACTAAAGAAATGTTCCTTGTTCCTCGTTCCACATCACCAATATATTGTCGGCTCAGGCCAGTTAATTCCGCCAAGCCCTCTTGTGTTATTCCCTTGTCGGAACGAAGCTCCCTTACACGCAAGCCAAATTTTTGGAGAATCGTCATAACATAAAGATATCGAAAGAGTACTATGTGTGTCCACCAACTATAAGTGTCATTACTAGTAATTCTGGAAGGCTGTTTATTATGTTCTGGATATATGATTCCAGCGGAAACTCCTACGAATTCGATACAATAGGAGAATTAAAGGAATATATTGAAAATAGACACGCAGAAGAAGGTGGTTTTGATTGGATCTCCGAGATTAGGGACAGTACAGAAAATTATTACGGGTGTTCCTGGATATTGGAAATTGAAAAAATTTGAGAAAAGGACAACTAAGACGACCTGAATTAATTCGTAAAAATTACAAATATGTTTTAAGCACTAATAATTCTGAAGAAGTGCTATTGATAGGAAAATAAAAGAATAGGCAATGTCATTATTGGTAACAGGTTCAATAGCGATTGATACGGTCAAGTCGCCATACGGCGTTAGTGAGAATTGCATTGGCGGTTCGGCTGTTTATTTTAGTATGGCGGCGAGCTTCTTCAGCCCGGTGCGACTAATCGGTGCTGTAGGCTCGGATTGTCCCTTTGATTTGGCTGAGGTCTTTGCCGAAAGAGACGTGGACTTGGCAGGATTAGAAGTAAGGCCGCAAAGCAAAACTTTTCGCTGGGCAGGCTCATACCATGAAAATATGGACAACAGGAACACAGACTATATAGAATTAAATGTGCTTGCGGAAGACCCGCCGAGTGCGCCTGATTCCTTTAAGGACAGCAAATACGTTTTTCTTGCGAACACAGCACCAAAGCTTCAACTTCAATTGCTTGAGCAAATCCAGGAGCCAGTTTTTGTAGCCGCTGACACAATGGACTGCTGGATCGAGGGACACTTTGATGACTTAAAAATGTTGCTAAAGAAAATTGACTGCCTGATAATCAACGAAGATGAAGCAAAGTTGTTGGCCAAAGAACATAACCTGATAAAGGCAGCGGAGAAAATTTTGGGTATAGGCATAGGTGTAGTGATTATCAAAAAAGGCGAGTCGGGCTCGGTGATGTGTAACGGCCGGGGCGATAAATTTATTTTGCCTGCTTATCCAGCCACCGAAGTCAAAGACCCTACCGGCGCCGGCGACAGCTTCGCAGGTGGATTGATGGGCTACATAGCACAAACCGGCAAAACTAACTTTGCCACGCTAAAAACAGCAGTCGCTTACGGTACTGTTGTTGCTTCATTCACAATTGCCGACTTTTCACTTAACGGATTAAATTCCATAGATATAACTGATATTAAAAACAGATTTGAGGCCTTGCGAAAACTAACACAATTTTAAAATATCGAAATATAAAGCAGGAAAGTTGTAAACTTAAAACTAAAAATGAAAAACCATAACTTGAAATTCAAAACTGTGTTATTTTTCATCATGCTGTGATAATCAAATACCAATTTTAAGTTTTGAGCTTTGGTTTTGTGTTTTACACTTTAAATTTTACACTTTTTTTCGGGTTTTGGATTTATAAGAGATGCGTGTATTTATAGCAATAGATATTAATGAGCAAATCAGAACAGCGTTAAGGAATTTACAGCAGCAGCTCCAGAATAAGACTGATATTAAAAGAAGCGATGCCAAATGGGTAAATCCTGATAAGATGCATCTGACATTGAAATTCCTGGGCGAGATTAAAGATGAGCAGGTTGTTGATGTCTGTAATATAGTTGAAGATGTAGCCGGCAGACATAAAAGTTTTGAGCTGGACATAGAATCGGTTGGCTGTTTCGGCGGCAGAAGCGCCAGAGTTTTATGGGTCGGCGCAGGCGAAGGAAGCAACAGTCTTCTTCCGCTTCAAAAGGACCTTGAGCAACATTTTGCCTCGGCTGGTTGGCCGCCGGAAACGAGGAAATTTGCCGGCCATTTGACCCTATGCAGAGTAAAAAACTCACGAGCAGGCGTCGAACTGGCAGCAATGACCGAAGATTACAAAGATTATAAGCTCGGGACTATATTAGCCGATTCTGTCTCGGTTTACCAAAGCCAGTTGACACCGAGAGGTCCTATTTATACTGTGTTAGGAAGATACAAATTGCAGTAAAGCGGAAAACTTAAAGCTGAAAATGCAAAACCAAAACTCAAAACCCAAAACTGAATTAAAGCCTCCATCGATGG
>CAYNKI010000284.1:0-4648 GCA_964397675.1 uncultured Pirellulales bacterium | reverse complement strand
ACCACCAACAAACATCTGCGCAAATAGCGTTGTTCTTTCATATTAAGACTCTATTGAGCCGCAATTACCTCGCAAATGGGTTGAGGAATCATTTAATGTCACACGTTGGACCGTCATGCCCTCAGGCGGGCACTTTGCCGCCCTTGAGGAACCCGGCTTACTCGTGGAGGATATTCGGGAATTTTTCCGCGATCTCCGTTAATATCAAATAGCATGTTCGCCGGGGCCGCGCAGTGATAAGGGTTTGCCGAGGATTTCGTAATGCAGAATCGCCCTTTTTAGCTCGTCAGGGTCGGCATAATCCAACAAAGACTCAACTGTGAGTTCTGTCTCCGGCCTTTCCGCTTGGATACCGGCGTATTTCTCTTTCAGCCCTTTCATAGGCTCAGTGATAAACTCTGGAATTTCCTCCATGACCGGTTGAATATCCGGCTTCAACTCAGGTAATTTTGTTTCTACGAGTGCTTCTGAAGTGGTCGTAGACATAGATTTTTTTGGGATTTTATCCTGGAAGACGGGCCGGGGATGATTAATTTTTCTACGCAATTGTTCAATTTGTCGGCGGTACTGTCTGTCTCTCGCAGGGCCAACAGAACGGGCCCGTTGAGCCTTCTGAAACAATTCTTTTGTGAAACCTTTAGCTAACTGTGGGCGCTTAGAGGTCGGCTTATCGGCCAATTGCTCCTCTTCCTCCTCCGGTTTTTTCGCCCTTGCTTTGAGAATCCCGCCAATCGCCCAGAAGACTGCTATTACTACGACGATCAGGATATTCATCCAGCCTTCGACATCTTCGTTTCGAGCCGACAGAATTATTTGTGCCAATATTTCGTTCATAGGTCATCAAGCTTCGAGTATCAAGTATCGAGAATCAAGACTATTCTTTCTTTTTCGGCTTTGCGATTGAGCCTCGCATGTCGGTATCAGCCATAATGTTCTTCATTCGGTAGTAGTCCATAACGCCGAGGTTGCCTTTTTTGAAGGCCTCAGCCATAGCCAGCGGCACTTTTGATTCATTTTCGACAACCAGTGCTCGCATTTCCTGCTCACGGGCGAATGCCATTGCTCTGCGTTTTTCTGCCTCCGCTTTTGCTCTTCGCATATCAGCTTCCGCCTGGGCAGCCTGAAGTTTGGCACCGATATTGTCGCCTACATCAACGTCGGCAATATCAATGGAAAGAATCTCAAAGGCCGTTCCTGCATCAAGTCCCTTGGATAAAACCGACTTGGAAATGTCGTCCGGGTTTTCCAGAACGCTTTTGTATGTTATGGCGCTTCCGATTGTGGTAACAATTCCTTCGCCGACACGAGCGATTATTGTCTCTTGAGTGGCGCCGCCAATTAAACGTTCGATATTGGCGCGGACGGTTACGCGTGCCTTTGCTTTCAACTGGATGCCGTCCTGAGCAACAGCGTCGATAGTGCCTCTGCTCTTTTCCGGGTCTGGGCAATCGATTACCCTTGGATTGACGCTCGTCTTGACAGCATCGAGAATATCCCGGCCAGCCAGGTCGATTGCCGTAGCCGTTTTCAAGCTCAAATCGATATTTGCCCTGTTGGCAGCAATCAGTGCACCCACAACATTTGGTACCCGGCCACCGGCTAAAAAGTGGCTTTCCAGATCCCGGGTCGTCACAGTTAGACCTGCCTGGATGGCGGTTATTTTGCTCAGCACTATAGTTCTGATATCGACCTTTCGCAGCCACATTCCAATAAGCTCGGAGAATTTGACGTCTGCTCGGCACAATTTGGCCTGCAGCCACAGCCTGAAAAACTTTAAGAACAACAGGAAGAACACTACCACCACAAGGATAAGGATGACCAAAAGTGCCAGCCCCATTGTTCTTACAGGATTGGTTCCCGCCATGATTATATTTGTTAGGTTATACATATTTTTGCCCTTTCATTAACTTTCTTCTATTACACGAACGGTTATCTGTGTGCTTTCCACATGGATAACTTTAACTTTTTTACCCTTATCAACATAACCGCTTTCGGCTACACATTCAACCCTTTGTCCTGAAAAATCGCACATACCCACCGGCCTTAACGGCGTAAGGACAAGTCCGATGGCACCGAGTAATACTTTTAACTCTGGTGTATCCGCTATTGCATCGCCCCGCTGACGCTGAGGCGGCGTAAGTGTCACACTTTTGCCGAATCTGGTTTTAGGGAATATCTTGTACGCGACTATCAAAACTGACGGTATCATTAAAACAGCAATAAATACACCTACCCAGCCGGCAGTTGAGCTATGGTGAAAGAATATCACCATGCCGCCGATTAAACAAGCGAGCGCACAGATGCTTATTAGCCCGCCGCTTGGCACAAACACCTCAGCTATTATCAGAAAGGCACACGCAAAATACAAAAATATAGCAAAAACAAGCCACCAGTCCATGAGTTTACCTCATACGAAAACATAAGTCGGAGCATAAGTTTATCAGGTTATCAGGTTACCAGGTTATCAGGTAGTGGTTATCAGAGTATCAGAATACCAGGTTAAATTTACTTTTTCTTATATCTTTCTCTGATACCCAGATTCCCTGATATTCTGCATCCTGATCCTCTGATATCCTGATGCCCTTTAGATCTCTGTCCTCTGTTATCCGTTGTCTGTTGTCTGTCTTTTGACCACGACCCTATTGCCGTGAATTTCTATTATATCGACCTTAGTGCCTTTGTCCAGAAACTCTGCTGTCGCAACCACATCTACTATGGCATCGCCAAATCTTGCTTTTCCGGTCGGTCTTAATATTGAAGTCACTTCTCCGATGTCACCAACATTCACCGCTGCAATTTCACTTTCTGGCGGAGTGGTCATGCTGACCTTCATTAGACCTGTCTTTTTTGCAGCAGTCGGCACAAGTATAAATCCGCTGAGAAACTGAAATTTTGGTAGATATCTTGCAAGTACCCACGCCAAGCCTACAAATCCAAAGAATCCGAATAGTAGCCCTAATACTCCATTTAGAAATATTTGCCAGTCAAACGTAGTCTGGGGCCAAGGTAATCTATCCGGCGGATTTTTTATAAGCATACCAAATATACCAGCCAATATACATAATATTCCTAACATACCTGCGATGCCGAAACCAGGCAACACGAAGATCTCGATCATCAGCAGAAGCAAACCCACAATAAATAATGCTACTTCAACCCAGTTAGCTAATCCCACGAGATATTTGCTGCCGATTATCACCGCAAAGCATATAGCTGCTAATAGTCCCGGCAGGCCCAGGCCAGGCGTGCTTAACTCAATGTAAACGCCCAATAGTGCGATCATCACAAGCACTGCCATCACGGCTGGCGAATTTACCCATCTGACCATCTGTTCCGACCAGTTGGGTTTTAACACCATCGGCTCACCAGTAAAAGTCACGCCATCACGCTCGGCTAAAAATTCAAGGACCCCTGACAAGTCCTTAACAACAGCTCTGGCTACCTTATATTCCTTTGCTTGAGAAGCTGTCAGCGTTAAAAGCTCATTATCTCCGACTACTAATTTCTTATTATCCAGGTCATACTTATTCGGGTCTTTCGGCAAGTCATCGCTTTCAAAAAATTCGTAATCACCTGTCTTCAAATTTTTCACGCTATAAACTTTTATCTGCATGGTGACCATCGCCTTGAGCAATGCTTCAGGATAGCCGTTTGCTTCAGCTGCTCGCATAAATGTTGCACGGGTAAAGCTCTCCACTTTCTCTCTCTCTACGCCTTCGAGTTTACCTCCCAGTGCAATCGGAGCGCAATCACCTATGGTGGTATTTTCAAGCATAATTATATCTTGGCATGATACGCTTATCATCGCCCCAGCCGATATCGCCTCGGTTGTTACATAAGCCACGGTGCGGGACTTTTTACCTATCTCAAGTACCAAGTACTTGGAAATTTCGTCAGCCGAATCCAGAAGTCCACCGTATGTACTTATTTCGTAGATTAGGTAGTCTACACCTTCATTGAAGGCAATCTGGTTTCTGCGCTGGATGGATTTGTACAGCCCGTCATCAATCATTCCCTTACAGGTAATCACCGCCGCTTTTGCCGTCGGCTGCTTAACGAAGGCATTATTCAGCTCAACTGCCAAAATCCAGCCACTGAGCAATAACAAGCAAGCCAGGACGATTGGAATTATCCGAAGTCGGTTCTTCATATTAAGCATTATATCTCTGTATCGTCAATTTGACAACATCTGGTTAGCGAATGGTAGAAATTTTCGGCTTACCCCCCCTGCCGCTATAGATTGCTTATGCCAGCTTGCGCAAAATCTCTACGCCCTGCTCAATTTTTTCATTGTTTGTTGCGTAACTTATCCTGAAGTGCGTATCTTTTTCGCTAAACACATTGCCTGGAATAACCAGTACGTTATTTTTGATTGCTTTTTCCACGAATTCCGTCGCTGACCCGCCCGGCGTCTTAACGAACGCATAAAACGCACCGCTTGGTTTGACCAGCTCGAACTTATCCTTTAGCCCTTCATAAAGAAGGTCTCTTTTTTGCCTGTACGAATCGACAAAACTGCTGACATCATAATTTAGAGCTGCGATTGCTGCTTTCTGAAAAGGCGTAGGCGCACAGACAAAAGTATATTGCTGAATCTTGGTCATCTCTTCGACTACCGGCCTGAGAGACTCGTGTGCTGCTGCAAAGC
>CAYNKI010000283.1:0-4655 GCA_964397675.1 uncultured Pirellulales bacterium | reverse complement strand
GACCGGATTGTTGACGGTGAACTGTTGAAAGTCGATTCCCTCCTTCGCCATCCGATTGAGGTTGGGTGTCTTACAGAACTTGCTGCCATGTATCCCCAGATCCCCGTAGCCCCAGTCATCGGCGAAGATGAAGATAATGTTGGGATGCCTGCCTGCAGCCACAGCTGACTCTCTTGCCGGCTTTGACATTGCCCGCACCGCTGATGTGCTGCCGGCAATCAGTCCACCGGCCACGCAGGATCTCAAGAAATAACGTCGGCTGATTCGTGACGTTTCACTGGAATAGTCAGAGTGTGGTCTCATTTGCTTCCATCCTATCTTTTCAAAACCATTTATCCCACATCTACCCCGCGTGGCCCCGATCACCTGTGCAAAGTGTGTCAGTATCGTCGTCTCCAGCACCGGATCGATTTCCCAACATGGATTGACCTTGGGCGCTTCGTCCAGTACCACCCGGACGACCGGCACCAACTGCTCCGATGGATGCGCGGGTAATTGTATTCTTGTCCAGTTGCCCATTTTTTGGAAGTCCAACTTGGTCTTCTGCTTCTCGCCCAACAGGCAGGCCGAGAGGATTCTTGTCTTCAGACCAGGCAAGTACAGTTTACCCTCTTTGGGTATATTGAAAACACTCAAGAAAATCGTACTGCCTTTCACCGTCACGTTACCCCATGGCAAAGCATGTTGCTAGGGCGATGCCTCAGCGGCGTAAACAACCTGAGGATAGCGCGCGCAATCCAGCGACCCGCCTCTTTCAGCGTGCGCGCCGCCGCCTCCGGCACACTTCCGTCACCTTTAGGCCCGATATTGAGCATATACGTGCCGCCGCGTCCCCGCAGGCAACTGCCAGCAGTTTTCCTTCCGGGCTGAATTCCGCTGCCTCGTTATTGCTGGTGTGGCCCCCGGGGGCCTCGTTATTCATCTTTACGGACCAGACTTTGCGGAAGGTTACCGAACTGTCCTTATCTTATCTAACCACCAAAAAATAGCCCTCGTCTGGTTGTAAACGTAAATGAACAGAAGTCCTGGAGAAGTCATATTTTTCAAAATTCACCAGTTTGATCTCCCCTGTATCAGGATTCCACAATTCAACCCGACCAATGGCACGTAAAAGTATCTTACCTTCCAGAATTTCAGACCCACTATTTAGTATAAAGAAAAGATCGTAGTCATTTCCTTCTCGATGCTGCCATGATATTGTTTTTTTTGCCAATGATTCATCACCGATCCATTCGACCTGCGGAGTAATTTTTAATGTATTACGGAGTAACACGGGGAGTTCTTCTTTTGGAATGCGATATGTTTTTCCTTTGCCAACCGAATATGCCCGATCATTTACAGTAACCGGAGATAACTTGGCAAAAAGCCTGCGCAGAGCTTCATTTTGTTTTTCATGATCCTTATAAGTTAATACCTCGACCGGTTCGGAAACTGCTACTACTGTAAGTCCTTCATGAATAAGTTTTTCAACTGCCTTAAGCCATTCCAGAGGTATTGCTTTGCCGGGATCAAATATCATCACTGAATATTTACCCGAACCAGATAAAAGAAAACCATCTTTTACCTGCGCGTAATTTTTTAATGAACGGAGTGTAAACCTGTCCGAGGCATAACCATTCTCAGACAAAAGAGGGGCAAGAATTGTGTCAGTACGCCAGCTACCCCGCCAGCGCCAACGGTTTCCAAAAGTGCAGACATCCGCAACATGACGTCCAGAGCGCAATAAAAGGCTTGAACGCGTAAGATAATCCGTAAGAGCCCTAAACTTGGCCCAATCTTTAAGATAATGAATACTGGTTCCTCCTTGCCATGGTTCTTTGGCTTCGAGAGGTGAGGAATAAAAATGTCTTATATCAAAATGATTCCCTCCCATCGCCATGAATTTTAAAATGGTTTTCTTTGAATCTAAGCCACGGGGAGCTCCGGCCTCAACTGATACAATCTGTCGACCAGTTATATGAGCTGTATTTGCCGCTTCCGGAACGCCAAAGCTCTCCCCTTCAGGGATGTCGGCCTGTGAGTAGGCATCGATCCAATCATAAGGTGTCAGGTAACCATGCCCCTGAATCTTTGTAATGAATCCGTGATCATGTGTCCATTGCCTGAAAGCTTCATAGTGATTTTCCACAAGCAGTTCACCGTAGGTTACCTCTACATCTGAAACGATTTGTCGTGCAGGATATGGCAGCTGTTCAATTTCTTCCATAGTATTTATGGATCCTACATAAGGATGAGGTGCATATTTCAGATAAATGTGCAGGTAAGGGCGTAGATCGTATCCACGGCGTTTTTCAAATTCTTCGAACAACGCTGGCGTCCAGTGCGGTGTATGGAGTTCAAGGCTGTTAACAAGGATACTCTTCCATACCTTTCCGACCGATTTACCTGCAAGTGCAGCTGGCTTTGCCATATAGCTGTCCATAAAATAATTCAGAGCGTTTTTGCTATAGTGATCAATGATGGGCCCGACATCAATAATATCTGTTCCGGCAGAACTTGCCCTTGTTCTTGTAAAACCACTTGCTTTGGTCCCGGTAAAGGGCACGGTCCAATATGCTGCAACCAGCCACTTGTCACCAGGGTAATCTTTATGTGGAAAGGGGATTTTAAGAAATACTTTACCATCACTGTCCGGGATCTCATCTATTATAATTGCCGGCACGTCTTGCGGGAGAAGAACATTTCGGGGTTGACAGGGTGCCCATGCTATATCATGGGATCTGTTTTTGTCAGGAGGTAACCAGTTAGCAGGCTTTCCGGGAATTAAGGCCAGATAAAGAGGGCGCTCCTTCCTTGTAAACTGGATCATCCGTTCATTATCAAAAGAAGCGTGCACCAATTCATACTCCGCAACAATATCTTTTGCACGGAATTCATCTGTGATCAGTTTCCCGCTAAAAGGGGCCGGTGGCTGGAAACCAACTGAAAGCCCTGTTTTTTCAGCTATTTCTACACCCATTACAATTCTTTGTATACCCTCTTGGCTGCTCATTGAAACAATTTCAACACCCGGTACCGGATTCTTCCTTGCCGGACCTGTTCCTGTCCAGTAAATCGATACTCCTCCGAATCCTTTGTTGCTTATATCCGACATTTCACGCAGAAGCTGTTGATATGTAACAGCGCCTCCAAACCACCAATACCTCAGCGATGGACGATACGCAACCGGTAATTGAGAAGACATAAACTGCTTCTCAAGTGATGAAATAGATTGATAATGAATAGTCTGACTCATGCAAACCATTGTGTTCAGTAATAAGATGCCGAAAATCATATAAACAGAAATGCTTGGCTTAACTTCTTTGATCATAACACACCTCACTTTCATTTTTTGTCAAGTTAAGTTACATATTGAGCATGCTTGACAACTTTAGCTCCGATCTCAATTGATTTTCCCTTTTGTTATTTCGGCGGCGGTTCGGTGTTGGCTGCCCATTGCCTGTTGGGTTCAGGGCTTTCTGTTTCAAAGAAGAAATTATTTGCAACAGCTCCATATTTCCATTCTAAGCCAATTTCACCTCATCCCTACCAAAACTACTACTAATGCCTGGGCAAATCTCAGTTTTAGTAGTGTGTCAAAACCTATCTGAACCATTATACCGACATCAAACTGCCTGAAAAAGAACAAAAACTCAACAATCCAGACAGTCAGACATCAACAAATTCAGACTTTATACACTTTTTCCATAGTCACTACGGACCTTCTATGCACTCCTTATAACGAACCAATTGTCATATTCTAATTAAGCTGCTCTCCGGTAACTCTTCAGAAACCCACCAAGCCGTTCCTGGGCGAACTACTATCGCCATGTTGTTAGTAAGAAAGTCTTTTGCTATATAGACCACCATGTCTGGAAGTGCTGTTGGCAGTGGGCAATACGTCGCCATAGTCAAAAAGGCAAACGATGGATAAAGAAAAGGTACTTCATTCGAAGAGGTAATAGGAACTGGGTCTTTAGTGACACCTCATCTGAAAAAGAGTGCTATTTATTCGTTATGTCTAAGGCGAGAATTGAAAGGCATATCAAAATAAGACAGGATGCCAATCCATTCGATTCGAGATGGCAAGACTATTTTGCAACTCGATATACGAACCAACGAATACCCCGATTGCAAAATGCTCGTTTTGTAATAGTGCCGGGTGCCGTAAATGCGATGCCTTAATAGAGGCTTGAGCCGTGTGATGGGAAACTATCACGCACGGTTCTTAGGGGAGTGGGAGACGGTAACGTCTCCTGCCTACCCGACTACTTGGGAAATCCGTGATTTATTCGGCTTTGCGCCATATCCGAACTCTACTCTTTAAGGATGGGCGTAAGCACAATGTTTCGGAAACTCGCAGCTCCATGATTGCCTTGCAGATACAAGGGGCCGGGCCTCATTGGATCCGACCAAAGCGCTCCACCGGTACAACCCAGCAGTGGTTTGTTGTCAATAATCGTTCTTCCATTCAATACTACGGTTACGTGCCGATCAAGCAAGGTAACTTCCAGGGCTTGCCATTGCCCCGCCGGTTTCTCCGCTCTCACCGCCGGCGTGATGCGGCTATAGATGGCGCCCATGTTGTGGGGACTGAGTGGTTTTCCGTAAGAATCGAGGATTTGAAGCTCGTAGATGCCTCGAAGATAGACGCCGCTATTGGATTTTTCCGGTAC
>CAYNKI010000282.1:0-4709 GCA_964397675.1 uncultured Pirellulales bacterium | reverse complement strand
TCGGCCTAACAAATCGCTCAACCGGAGCGGCTACTTTCTCGACGATTCAACGGTTGGAAAAAATAGGGAATATTAGGGTCGTTTAACTATTTGGGGAATTAAGGGGTACGGTATATATTTCGCTGAGTTGTGCTTGATAATGATAGGTTTTGATAGAGGACAGCGGGTGACGGCGGGCAAATGCCACTGATTAGATCACCTGTAATCTTTCCTTTTGGCTAAATTTACAGAAAGATGTATCATAGTGGTTGAATCTGCAATCAGTTGCAATAGTTGGTGCTTCCCACCAGAAAGGCAAAGTCGGCTACAAGGTGAACACGGAATTTGACGGCGAAGTATATAACATAACATACGAGTTAATGAAACAGTAGTGCCGTTTCCAGAAAGTTAATGTGACTTTTTACTTGGTGTTGTCATCTCGACCGAAGCCGTAGGCGAAGTGGAGAGATCCGTTCTCCGTAGTACTACGAAGGATGAATCTGTTTAAATAGATTCCTCCGCTTCGTCCCCCCGCTCTTGTCTTCGACAAGAAGACGCGGGGGGACTCCGGTCGGAATGACGTGGCCAGCCATTAAAATTAATACAAACTTTTTAGAAATGGCAGTAGAAACAGGAGTCCGCTGCGGCGGAGTGTCAATGCGAAAAGCGGCTTTTATTTATTCAATGGAACTTGAGAAGTATCGTTATCCGCCGGAGCATCCTTTCAATGTGGACCGGGCCAGAAAGGTGCGCGAAGTTCTAAACTCTATGGGCCTTCTTTCAGGTGAAGGCCGGAGCGAAGTGCCGCCAACGCCGGTTGATAGAATCGTCCTGAAGAAATTTCACTCAGCTCGCTATTTGCATGCTTTACAGAACGCTTCTAAAGGCAAGTGGGATGCTGAAGCACTCGATATGGGTTTAGGAACAGGTGATTGTCCTGTTTTCAATAAATTATATGAGTACGCAGTCTTAGCCTGTGGAGCGACGCTAACCGGCGCAAAGCTGATTCTCTCAGGCTCTGCTGATATAGCCTTTAATCCTTCAGGTGGATTTCACCACGCAGGTCCCGAACGTGCCTCCGGCTTTTGCTACATCAATGATGTGGTCCTTGCCTGTATTATATTAGCTGAAGCCCATAAGCGAGTTTTATATCTCGATGTGGACGTTCATCACGGTGACGGCGTGGCATACGCATTTTACAACCGCTCAGATGTAATGACCATCTCATTTCACCAAAATCCGAGAACACTATTTCCAGGAACGGGATTCGAGGACGAAATTGGAATGGGCCAAGGTAAAGGCTACTGCGTAAATGTCCCTTTTCCTATTGGTACTTATGATGAAGCTTATTTGAAGGCATTTAAGGCTATAGCTCCACCTTTAATTGCTGCTTATAATCCTGACGTAATCGTTATACAGTTGGGAGTTGATGCCCTTGCAGGTGACCCTCTTGCTAATCTGTATTTGACAAATAATGTTTATGTCGAAGTCATCAATTCTCTGCTGAGTTTTGACAAACCTATCCTTGCAACCGGTGGAGGTGGGTACGATGTCGGTAACACTGTACGAGCTTGGGCCTTGGCCTGGAACGTTTTGTGCGGTGTCGATGCGGACCAGGATAAGAATCCCGCTATTGGTGGTGTTATGTTAGGCAGCACTGAATGGCAGGGGGGTCTGCGAGACAGGGAACTGGCTGTAAGCAGTCAGCAGCGCAATGCAGTAATGCCTGCTGTTAAAGCCACAATAGCAGCGGTTAAAACGAATGTCTTTTTCCTTCATAGCCTCTGAACCGTTACTGTGCGTGACAGACCGATAATGAGCTTCTTTAGGAAAAATTACCATTTGACAAAAACAGTTTTTTATAGGATATTGTTGATTTTCCAAAGACCACGATTGGGTTTTTAAATAGTACAAATGTGCTTATTGCGAGAATAGGATGGCAAAAAATATTGAATTTATTATGAATCCCCGCTCGATTGCCGTGGTGGGGGCGACCAACCGGCCCGGTAGCGTGGGGCTTGCTGTGTTTCGCAATATCCTCGTAGCTGGGTTTGAGGGAGTCCTTTATCCGGTCAATCCTAAAGCAAAATCTGTCCAGAGTGTAAAGGCCTATCCAAAGTTGAAGGACATTCCTGATGAAGTGGACTTAGCACTCGTGATTGTTCCTTCCGAGATTGTTTGCTCTATATTGGAAGAGGCCGGCCAAAAGCAGGTCAAAGGAGCTATAGTCGTTAGCGCTGGATTTAAGGAGGTGGGCGCCCGCGGAGTAGAGTTGGAGAATCATCTGAAAGAAGTTATCACCAAATATGGTATTCGCCTGGTGGGACCCAACTGCCTGGGAGTCATCAATAACAATGAGAATATTCACATGAATGCCAGCTTCGCAACGAAGATGCCAAAAGCCGGAAATATTGCCTTCATTTCCCAATCCGGAGCGCTTTGTACTGCGGTGCTCGATTATGCGGAAGGTAGGGACATTGGGTTCTCCAAATTCGTGAGCTTCGGGAACAAAGCCGATGTAAATGAGGTAGACCTGCTGCATTATCTCAAAGATGACCCGGATACCGATGTAATTCTCATGTATCTGGAGGACATTACGAACGGTCGGGAGTTTCTTGAGACTGCCAGAAAGATAACATGGGATGCTCGCAAACCTATGCTCGCTATAAAGTCGGGTCGTTCTACGGAGGGTGCTCGTGCGGCTGCATCTCACACCGGTTCTTTGGCCGGCTCCGACCATGCTTATGACGCTCTTTTTTATCAGAGCGGCATCCTCAGAGTGGAGGGGGTCGATGCGCTTTTCAACCGTGCCGTTGCTTTCGCCAAACAGCCAATACCAAAGGGCAACCGCATCGCCATCGTTACAAACGCCGGAGGACCGGGTATTATGGCTACCGATGCTGCCGTTCGGCATAACCTGAAAATTGCCACTCTATCGGAGGAAACAAAACGGAAATTGAAACAAGTGCTTCCACCAACTGCCAGTATCCAGAATCCTGTGGATGTGATTGGGGATGCCACCCACGACCGTTATGAAGCCGCCATTCACCACGTCCTGATGGACGAACATGTGGACGGTGGTATTGTGATACTCACTCCTCAGGCTATGACCGACGTTCTGGAGACAGCAGAGATCGTCCCCCATGTGGTGAAGGACATTGACAAGCCGGTGCTTTGCTCGTTCATGGGTATTGTCGATGTTTCCAAGGGAATCCAATATCTTGAAAAGCACGGCATTCCCAACTACGCTTTCCCTGAGGCGGCAGTTAGGTCAATGGCGTCTATGGCTTTTTATGGACGCCTACTGAGTCTTGACAAGCGAGAAGTCCGGAGAGTGGCTGCGGACCGCGATACCGCTACGGCAGTCATAAAAAAGAAACTCGCTGGTAAGGTCAGATATTACATGTCTGAAAAAGAAGCGAACGAAATTCTCCAATGTTACGGGTTCCCGGTCTTAAAGAGCGTTCTGCTCAAAGATTTATCCCAGGTGGATGAAGCAGCGGAGGAGTGCATCTTTCCGGTGGCTATGAAGGTCTCTTCTCCGGACATTGTGCACAAATTTGATGCGGGAGGTGTTAGGCTGAAAATCAAGACGAAAGAAGGGGTGCGAAAGACCTTTGAAGATATCATTAAAAATACGAAAAAGTTTAAACCTTCAGCAAAAATCGATGGTGTCATCATAGAAAGGATGGCTAAGCGCGGAGTGGAAGTCATCCTCGGGGCCGTCAGGGACCCCAGGTTTGGGCCAATTTGTATGTTTGGGCTCGGAGGGACATTGGTTGAGGCTATGAAGGACGTCACTTTCCGGTTGGCTCCCATGTGGGAGATTAGTGCAGAGATCATGATACAGTCCATAAAGGCATACAGTATCCTCACGGGAGTCCGGGGAGAACCGCCTTGTGACATCGACGCTATCAAAGATTGCATTCTTCGACTTTCCCAAATGGTCGCTGAACACCCGGAAATCGCCGAACTGGATATCAATCCACTTATCGTCTATCCCGAAGGACAAGGATGCGTGGTGGCGGACAGCAGGATTCTTCTGAAAAATCCAGAGTAGTATTAGCTATTCTTTCCAGATTTGCTAAAAGGTCCACCAGGCGATGCCTGCTCTCAACCGGGCATGTGCTTTCGGCAATGTCTAACTATATTTGGTATTATATGATGGACTCCAAGATTTCAAAATTAGAATTTGTACCTCATGCTCAAGCTGGTATATGTTACATTGTTCGTGGAGACCGTATCCTCCATTGATATTTGATAGTAAACTCCCGGCAGGAAAGAGAGACTGTTATTGATTTTAAATTCCGTTGATACATCAAAGGTAAAAAAAATCACGATAATCAATAAAATTCTCTTTTTCACAATCTTTCTCTTCTAAAATGTCTTATCATATTTTTTATGAAGGATTTTCCTATCATGCAATATTGACCTTTATTTACGACTTAATCTCCATTCGAGAACGAAAGGTGAGCTTCGAATTATATGGAAAGGTGAAACGACGTCAAGTAATTTACTCAAACTGACCGATTTCATTGTCATGCTGAGCCGAAAGGCGAAGCATCTGGCCTTAGCAATAGGAAATCACATTTCATCGTGGGCCAGATTCTTCGCTTCACTTCGTTACGCTCAGAATGACAAACTGTTATATGTTTTTGCAAATAAAGGACTTGTTATTATTTCTGCTATCGTATTGGTCAGTTTGAGTAATTTAGGATAAGGCTGTTAGA
>CAYNKI010000281.1:0-4727 GCA_964397675.1 uncultured Pirellulales bacterium | reverse complement strand
TAACGATATACATCCGAAAAATAAGCAGGATGTTGGCAGGCGTTTGGCATTATGGACCTTGGCTAAGAACTACGGTAAAAAGTTGGAATATTGCGGGCCTTTCTACAAATCGATGGTGATCGAAGGCAGTAAAATTATTCTGCATTTTGATCACTTTGGCGGAGGACTTGTTGCTGGTGGAGGTCCCGACCAGTCGGGATTTAAGGGTTTTGCCATTGCTGGGGCGGACCGCAAATTTGTTTGGGCCGATGCAAAAATCGATGTTGATACCGTTGTAGTTAGCAGCGACAAGATTACTGAGCCTGTTGCTGTGCGTTATGCATGGGCAGATAATCCGGTGTGCAATCTCTATAACCAGGAAGGTCTGCCGGCTTCGCCGTTCCGTACAGATGACTGGCCAGGTATTACGGTCAACGAAAAGTAAAAAACTCCCAAGAAAAAGAACGGCAATGAATGAGTTGTTAGATAACATTGTGGCTCAGCAAGTTGAGCATCTCAATATCATTTTACTGATGGGCCTGGCTATATTTTTTGGAACAGCGGGCGCCGGTATTTTTCAAAAATTTCATATCCCTCGTGTAGTTGGTTATGTAGTAATTGGTTTGATTATAGGAGAATCCGGTCTTGACCTCGTTGGCCGTGACACGGTTGAAACTCTTTCTTCATTTAATATGTTTGCTCTCGGAATCATCGGCTTTATGATAGGAGGAGAGTTGAGGCGTGAAGTATTTAAGAAGTACGGTAAACAATTCTTCGTTATCCTTTGCTCAGAAGGGATAGCTGCATTCATACTCGTAGCTTTGTTTTCCGGATTGGTGACCTGGCATTTTACTGGCAGCATTCACAATTCGGTTGCGATGGCTCTTGTGCTGGGAGCAATTGCTTCTGCAACTGCACCGGCGGCAACGGTAAATGTGCTTTGGGAATATAAAACCCGCGGACCACTAACATCAACTGTTCTGGCAATAGTTGCTCTCGATGACGGCCTTTCCCTCTTGCTTTATGGTTTTGCGTCGAGTATAGCTGCGGCTTTTCTTGGCAGAACTAATGGCTCAATATGGGCAACTCTTTCTACGCCTATTTTTGAAATTGTCGGAGCGATAATTTTAGGCATTTTGGCCGGCTCCTTACTCAGCTTCGTACTCAAGCGCATCAAAGAGTCGGACAAAGCTCTTGCCTTTACAGTTTCCTCCGTGTTATTTGTCATTGGCGTGTCAATCGCACTAAAGCTTGGCTCAATCCTTGCCGCGATGACGCTCGGTGTGACACTTGCCAACTTGACCCATCGCAGAAGGAACAATACCTTTGAGCTTATGGAAAAATTTGCGCCACCAATTTACGTTCTGTTTTTCGTTTTAGCCGGTGCTCATCTGGTGCTTAGTGAAATAACCTGGTGGATGATTATAATGGTTCTGGTTTATCTTATTAGCAGAACAGTAGGCAAGACGTTTGGCTCTTGGTTCGGTGCCAAACAGTCGGGCGCAGCCGAAGTGGTGCGCAAATACCTGGGGCTTTGCCTGTTAAGTCAGGCAGGTGTCGCAATCGGTTTGGCTATTATATCCAGCCAGTTGTTCGCGGGAGAAATTGGACATGCAATTATCGTTATTGTTATGACATCGACATTTATCGTGGAAGTATTTGGACCGATATTTGTTAAACTTGGTGTCAAAAAGGCAGGTGAGATTGGTCTTAATATTACCGAAGAGGACCTTATCAAAACCTATAGTGTTGCTGACTTAATGGACACGGAGGTTCCGATTATTTCCACAGGCATATCCTTGAGCGAAGTTGTTAAGATAGTCAGCGGCACCGAGGGCTTTTATTATCCAGTCGTAGACAGCAGTAAAAAGCTGATAGGTGCTATCACGCTGGGTGGTATCAGGAATACTTTTGCCACGCAGGAATTAAATGATTGGCTGGTGGCGCTGGATATAATCGAGCCAATTATTACCGAAGTTGCTCCGGATATAGCATTATCAGAGGCATTCGAGCAGGCAAAGCGGCTCGATATAGAATATGTACCGGTTGTAGCTTCAGGCGAAGATGACAAATTTGTCGGAATTTTGGACTGTCGCGCGATTAGACGATCGCTTAGTGCAGAAGTATTGTCACGACAGCAAAAAGCCGATAATATATCAGGTGGCCAATCCCGATGTACATCGGGATAATTTGCACAACTTTATAGGCCGGATTAAAATGATCTATTTGTTTGCTAATGTGAGTGCCGAGCCTTCGGGCTATCTGAATTTAGCATTGCTATTCGGGCTGATTATCTTGGGCGGGACATTCGGTGCACGCCTTTTTCAAAAGCTACATATCCCTCAGGTTGTTGGTTGTATAGTTGTGGGGATACTTCTGGGTGATGTTCTTAATTTGATAACTGACAATGTTGTTGAGACTCTCGAGCCTTTCACCATGTTTGCTCTGGGTATCATAGGATTTATGATAGGGGCGGAGCTTCGCAGTGACATCTTTAGACAGTATGGCAAGCAATTCTTCGTTATTCTTTTTTCTCAGGGGACAGGGGCTTTTCTGCTGGTTGCCATTGTGACATCTGTGGTGACTTGGTTGATGATAGGTGAGCTGCACAGCTCGATCGCAATGGGATTGGTGTTTGGTGCCATTGCTTCGGCTACGGCGCCTGCGGCGACGGTAAATGTTTTATGGGAATATAAAACCAGAGGACCTCTGACTGCAGCCGTACTGGCTATAGTGGCGCTCGATGATGCTTTAGCACTGCTGCTTTATCGTGGCGCTGCAACGGGGGCAAAGGCACTTACAGGTACAGCCGATAGCTCTGTTTTAAATACAACTCTTTTACTATTTGGTGAAATCGTTGGTGCGGTGGTATTAGGGTTCTTAGCGGGCGTACTATTGTATTTTCTCTTAAAATTTGTCAGGGCTGAGGACAAAATCTTAGAATTTGCGCTGGCATCGCTTTTGCTCGTCGTTGGCATTTCAATGATACCGCGGATCGATCCGATTCTGCCTGCTATGACACTGGGCATAACGATCGCCAACTTAATGCCTCGTGAGAGTAAGGGAATGTTTAGGCTCATCGAAAGATTCACTCCCCCAATCTATATCTCATTTTTTGTGCTTGCCGGGGCACATATGAGGTTTGGTAAATTAAGTTTCTGGATGGTTATTCTTATAGTATTTTACACTCTATTTAGAGTAGTGGGTAAGATGGTTGGTTCCTGGTTCGGTGCCAAGTATTCAGGCGCTCCGGCGGTAGTTCGTAAATACTTAGGAATTTGTCTGCTGCCTCAAGCCGGCGTAGCCATTGGCCTTGCTATTTTAGCCGGTCAACAGTTTGGTGCAGCCCTTGGACAAACCATTATTATGGTCGTAATGACAGCGACATTTTTGATGGAGATAATCGGGCCTGTGCTGGTCAAAGTCGGGGTTAAAAAAGCAGGTGAGGTGGGAATGAATGTTACCGAAGAAGACCTGATAAAGACATATACAGTGAAGGATGTCATGGATACCAAGCCGACAACTATTGCACAGGATTTGCCATTGCAACAGATTCTTGATGTTTTCAGTACCAGCGAGAGTGTTTATTATCCGGTTGTCGATACTCAATCTCGGTTGATAGGGATAATAACTATCCCCGATATTAAGGAGATGTTTGCAAACAGGGAATTTGCCGGCTGGCTGCTGGCCTGTGATGTTGTTGAGCCGGTACGGGACCGGACTATACCGGATAAGCCGCTTGAAGAGGTGATAGAGCAGATGAAACGCTATGATTTGGAGAATATGCCCGTAGTGGCCAGTGACGATAGCGATAAGCTTGTCGGTGTTTTAGATTATCATAAGGTGCTGCGAAAAATAAGTGCCGAGGTTTTGCACAGGCGCAAAACGGCTGATGGAATAGCTGTAGCAACAGGCTGAAAAAGTTTAAAACTTAAAGCGAAAAGTGCAAAACTACAGCACAAAATTTAAAGTTTTACACAAGTAAATTTTGAATTTTTAATTATGGTTTTTAGTTTTTAGCTTTCAGTTTTTAGTTTATTTCGTCTTGCGGTGCAATATTGAAGCGGTTGTCTTTCCCGAAAAGTAAGAGGATTGTCAGTAATAAGCAATTCAAAGCTATTTTGGCTCGTAATCTACGTCTCAGCGATGGATTACTTACGCTGTATATGGCAGAAAATGATTGTGATTATCGGCGATTGGGTGTCTCTGTGCGCAAATCTTGCGGTAGTGCGGTGGTGCGTAATCGATTGAAACGGCTATTGCGAGAAGCTTTTCGGCAAAGCCAGGACAAAATTCCACCTGGCTTTGATTATTTACTAATGATTTCGCCTCAATGGTCGAAGAAAAAAGATAGATCCGGCCAGTTCAAAAAGATTGTAATACAACCGACATTTGAGCAGGTTCGGACCTCGTTTTTAACTCTGTTAGCCAGGATTGTATGAGTCAGAAAGATAAACTAATACCCATAGGTCAAGCTGCAAAAGAAGCTGGCATTTCTCGGCAATCTTTGCAATATTACCTTATGATTGGTTTAATGAAACCCACAGAAGTGACGCCGACCGGCAGAAGGCTATTCGATGAAAAGGGCATTGAGCGAATTAAACTGATAAAAAAGCTTAATGATAGCGGCTATCCTTTGCGTGCTATAAGGGAGCTGTTTATCGAAGGCTGAACCGACTTGACTCGTCTCGGCACTCGTCACGGCGGCCCCGCTCCGGCTCGGGCCTTCGCCGAGACGAGAGCGTGCC
>CAYNKI010000280.1:0-4755 GCA_964397675.1 uncultured Pirellulales bacterium | reverse complement strand
AGCGAATGAGCCAGTACAGTATGATTACCGACCCGATGACTTCCTGCGGCTGCTTTGAGTGTATTGCCGCAGTACTGCCATCTACCGGGGGCATAATGATTGTCAATAGAGAATATCCTGAGGTGACACCGTGCGGGATGAAGTTCTCCACCATTGCCGGGACGGTCGGCGGCGGACAACAAACGCCGGGATTTATCGGCCATTCGAAGCACTACATCAACTCAAGAAAATTTATAGCTGCTGAGGGCGGAATCAAGCGCATCGTTTGGTTGCCTACCATGCTCAAAGAGGAAATCAAGGATGCTTTCGTCAAAAGAGCAAAAGAATTTAACCTGGGCGGAGAGGAGTTCCTATCCAAGATAGCTGATGAAACGACTGCCACCACTGAAGAAGAGGTCCTGGAATTTATTACCAAGGTTGAACACCCTGTGACTACTATGGAACCAATGTTCTAAATTCAATCCCGTAATAAATTTCGGGGCTAAATATTTCGTTTAGTCGTTGCCGGTACGGCGACGGTTAAATAGTAGATGCGAACTATAAAGAAGGGATAATAATATGGCTCTGACAGGATTAGAAATCTTTAAACTTTTACCTAAAACCAATTGCAAAAAGTGCGGTATGCCCACGTGCTTGGCCTTCGCCATGGCACTTGCTCAGAAGCGTGCCAAACTCGAAGACTGTCCGGACGTTTCAGAAGAAGCCAAACAAAAGCTGGCAGCGGCTGCAGCCCCACCCATGCGCAAAGTCGTATTCGGCAGCGGGGACAATCAGGTGCAGGTTGGGCAAGAGACGGTGATGTTTCGACATGAAGAGAAATTTTATAATCCCACGGTTTTAGCTGTAACCGTCTCGGACAAGCTCGCCGATGAAGATTTAAAGAAGCGCATTAAGGCTATAAATTCACTTCAGTTCGAGCGCGTCGGGACAAAGATTTCGATTAAAGCGATAGCAGTTGTTAATGACAGTGGCTCATCCGAAACTTTTGCCAAGACTTGCGCGCAGGTCGCAGAGCAAAGCGAGATGGCGCTAATCCTGGTGACAGAATCGCCTGAAGCTATGGCTTCAGCGGCGGCACAAACTAAAAAAGCTATACCGCTACTTGCCTCAGCTAAAACTGACTCAGCAGAGGCGATGGCGAAAATAGCTAAAGAAAATGGCTGCCCACTCGTAGCAAAATCAGAATCAATTGAAGCCTTGGCTGAGATGAGCGAAGAAATTAAAGCTCAAGGAGTGGAAGATATTATATTATCCCTCGATGGCTTGAGCTTGCGTGAACAGTTGTATAACTTAACGAGGATGCGGGCTCTGTCACTGAAAAAAAACTTCAGGCCATTAGGTTATCCAACCATATCATTTGTGCCCGATGGTGACGTAGGCCAACAAGTGGCACACGGGACAAGCCTGATTTGCAAGTATTCCAGTATCGTGGTGGTCGATACTGTAGAACCCTATGCTGTGTTGCCTATGCTTACAGCGGTAATGAACATCTTTACCGATCCACAGAAACCTGTCCAAGTAGAGCCAAAAATATATCCTATAGGCGAGCCTGACGAAAATTCGCCTGTACTATTTACCACAAACTTTTCGCTGACATACTACACCGTAGAGTCGGATGTCGAAGCCAGCAGAGTGCCGAGCCATATCCTGGTGGTTGATACCGAAGGCACAAGCGTGTTGACAGCCTACTCAGGAGATAAGCTCAACGAAAAAACTGTGGCTGATGCTATGGCCAAGTACAACGTAGAAAAAATGGTTAAACATCATAAGATGATAATTCCTGGTTATGTGGCTGTGATGAGCGGTAAACTTGAAGAAGCAACAAACTGGGAAATTATGGTAGGGCCGAGAGAATCTTCGATGCTGCCTAAGTATCTGCAGGAAGTTTGGAAATAAAAGTGTCTAAAGTGATCTAAAGTGCCTAAAATGAAAAAATAATCCATGATTTTAGGCACTTCGATGGTGAGGATGCGAGAATGAAAGAGAGCAAAAAGAAACAATTTACGGTTCGTTTTGAGCCGAGCGGCCTAAAAACTAAAGCTGACGGTGGAACAACTCTGCTCGAGGCGGCGCATAAAGCCGGCATTTATCTAAGCAGCATTTGCGGCGGAGACGGATATTGCGGAAAATGCAAAGTAATAATCGACGAAGGACAATTTCAAAGTAGGCCCACATCCCTACTTACTCCAGATGAGATACGTGAAAACGTGGTTTTAGCCTGCCAGACAAAGGTGCTCTCTGATATGACCGTGACGGTTCCAAAGTCACATACTCTGCAAGCATCGCAAATACTTATGGATACCGATGCCCACCGGTTCAGTGAGTTAACAGGCGAGCCGGAGGCAGGGGTGTTTGAGTTTGATCCTTTGGTTCAGAAAACCTGCGTTGAGATGTCGCCGCCGACGGTACAGGATCATACAGCTGACCATGAACGTTTGTATTTGGCAATACGCAAGAAAATTGATGCTCCTATAATGCAAACCGGTTTTCGCATCTTGCAAAAACTTCCAAAGGTGCTTCGTGAAGCGAATTACCAGGTTGCGGTGACAGTAGGTAGACGAGGTGGAACTACAGAAGTTATAGAGGCCGAGCCGAGCTGCCGCTCTGTTACAAATTTTGCTATAGCAGTTGACCTGGGTACTACCACCGTTGTTGTCCATCTTATTGACCTGACCAACGGCACCACTATGGATACGGAGGCTACGTATAACAGCCAAATAAATTTCGGTGAAGATTACATCCGTCGGATCATCTACGCGGAAGAAAATAATGCGTTTGACGAGATGCAAAATCGCATCGTGCAAGATGTAAATAATCTTATCGTGACATTGGCGGAAAGACAACGAATCGATTTGCAGGATATAACCGCTATCATTTGTGCCGGCAACACTGCCATGGTGCATTTCCTTCTGAATCTGGATCCCACGCGAATACGTAGAGAACCCTATATCGCCTCAGCGGGTTTTGTGCCGCCGATTCGTGCGGCTGAAGCAGGTGTACAAATCAATAAGCGGGGTTTATTATATTGCCTGCCCAGCGTGGCTGCTTATGTGGGAAGTGATATAGTAGCAGGTGTCTTAACTACCCGAATTTATACCAAAAAAGGCATTTCCATTTTTGTTGACATCGGAACAAATGGCGAAGTTGCTCTTGGTAATCGGGACTGGCTGGTTTGCGCTTCCAGCTCAGCAGGCCCTGCGTTTGAAGGAAGTGGAGTTAAACACGGCATGAGAGCAGGAGCGGGAGCTATCGAAAAACTAACCATTCTTGATGATGGTTCTATCAAATTTAAGACCATCGGGGACACCCATCCGGCCGGCATTTGCGGCTCAGGACTGCTGGATACACTTGCTGAATTGTTTGTAAATGGCATCATAGACCGAACTGGTAGATTCAAAACTAATGGTCCCGATGTACATCGGGATAGACTTACAGAAGGTGACGAGGGCCTGCAGTTCCAATTGGTCCCACCAGCGGATGACCATCAAGAAATAGTGATTACACAGGCAGACATTGACAATTTGGTGCGCAGCAAAGCGGGAGTCTTTGCTGCCATTCGGGTGCTTATGGAGTCAACGCAAACAAATTCTGACGATTTAGAGGCGATTTATATAGCAGGCGGCTTCGGAAACTTCCTGAACGTTCGGCAAGCCGTCACCGTGGGAATGCTACCGGATGTGCCTGCAGAAAAAATCCATTTTGTGGGAAACACGTCAATCGCAGGAGCGAAAACAGTTTTGCTGAGTCGAAAAGCTCTCGAAACAGCCGAAAAAATCGCCAAGGGCATGACATATTTTGATTTGATGAGCCATCCGGGCTATATGGATGAATTTATTAAAGCAAATTTCCTGCCACATACGGATCTATCGCTGTTTCCATCGGTGGCTGGAAGCGTGGTGCGTCGTGCGTGATGTTTATTGCGTCGTGCATTATTTGTCGCAATACGACATAAAATATACGACATACGAGATACGACATACGAGATACGAGATATGGCAAAGACTATTGCAATAAGTGGAAAAGGTGGTTCGGGCAAGACCACCGTGGCTGCGATGATTATAAAATCTTTGCTTGACGACGCCGGCAGCGGAGCCGTGCTTGCGGTGGATGCCGACCCTAATTCTTGCCTGGGCTTGACTCTGGGTGTTCAACCGGCTGGTACTATCGCAAAAATTCGCGAAGATGCCCGCTCCAAACCTGCCAGTAGCACAGGTATGGATCGGCTGCGGACGTTCGAGTACGGTATGCAGCAGGCGATTACTGAAGCAGCCGGCTTTGATTTGCTTACTATGGGCAGGCCCGAAGGGCCGGACTGCTATTGTGCAGTAAATAATATGCTGCGAAAGTTCCTGGACCAGCTAAGCTCACAGTATCAATTCGTAATCATAGACAATGAGGCCGGAATGGAGCACTTGTCCCGACGAACCACTAATAATGTGGATCTGCTGTGTATCGTAACGGAACCAAATTCTCTGGGAATCCTTACAGCACAAAGGATTTTTGAGCTTGCTAATGAGCTGCCAATAGTGGTAAAACAAATCGGCGTTATTTGGAATAGAGCCGAGAGCAGGCAAGAATTAAATGAAATAGACATACTTGGACATGTGCCTTATGATAAAGCTGTGTTCGATGGTTCTATGCAGCGCAAAAACATCTTCGACCTTGAGACAAATAGTCCCGCATTTTTGGCAGTGCGGAAAATACTCGAACAGAAACTGGTATTCGGATAAGGAGCCAAAGGAGCAGCTTTGTGGA
>CAYNKI010000279.1:0-4769 GCA_964397675.1 uncultured Pirellulales bacterium | reverse complement strand
GTATCCAGGCGATGTAATACATGGGGATTAGGTAAAAGACTTGGTATTGATGAAGCGCTGCCTGAACCGGGATTCACATCTGCTGTTTACCAAAGGTTTCTCAAGAGATATCTTCGTTGTGTTAAGGGTGTGGATGACAATGTTAAGAGACTTATTGATTATCTGAAGGAAGAAGGCGTTTATGAGAATACGATTATAATCTACACCGGTGATCAGGGCTATTTCCTTGGGGAACACGATTTCTTTGACAAGAGATGGATGTATGAAGAAGGCATGAGAATGCCCTTTATTGTACATTATCCTGAATCTATAAAAAAGGGAAGTCGATGCGATCTGCTAATTAACAATACTGATTTTGCTCCAACCATGATTGATATTGCCGGAGGCCAAGTGCCTGAATATATGCAGGGAAAGAGTTTCAAACGAACATTGCTTGGAAAAAAGGAAAAAAAGTGGCGGGATGCGACATATTACAGGTATTGGATGCATATGGCCCATAACCTGGGTAATCCTGCACATTTTGGCATCAGAACAAATAAGTACAAACTGATCTTTTTCTACGGAGTTGACTATGAAGATCCTCCACGAATTGATTACTGGGGCTCCCAGGCAGATATAATAACACCTCCGGGATGGGAACTTTATGATATTGAAGAAGACCCCCATGAAATGAACAACCTGTATGGCAGGTCTGAATATTCTGAAATAATCGAAAAACTCAAAGCAAAGCTCAGAGTGCTACGTGAGGAGCTCAATGAAACAGATTCGAATTACCCTCATATTCAAAAGATAATTGATGAACACTGGGATGACTAAAATACAAAATGTGGATAACGAACTCAGGTATAACCTCGTTTCAAATTCCTGGGATTTGAAGATCAATGCCGAGAAACCCGTACTGGACAATTTCGACGATCCGCATCGCGCCTTGCAGGCACAAGCGAAGGGCCCGGAGAAGTCATGCAGAAAGAGGAGACCATGACATTGAAGAAAATCACTATCAGTGCCCTGTGCATGTTCTCTGCGGCAATGGTCCACGCCGCAGGCAAACCCAACATCATTCTTCTGATGGCCGACGACCTGGGGTATGGAGATGTCGGCTTCAACGGGAACACACTTGTCCAGACACCTCATCTCGACGGTATGGCGGCACAGGGCATTCGCTTTACGCGTTTCTATTCCGTTGGCCCGGTCTGTTCCCCAACGCGAGCGTGCGTTCAGACAGGACGTCACTGCATGCGCTTCGGTATGATCAACGTTAACTCTGGGAAACTTCCCAGGGGCGAAATCACTCTCGCGCGGATTGCGCGTGCAAAGGGCTATCGAACCGGACACTTCGGGAAATGGCACCTGGGAACGATGACCAAAGACCCGACCTTATCGGGACCAGCGCCTAAGACCACGGCCCAGCGCTATGGTCCGCCCTGGGAGCGACATTACGACGTCACATTCGCCACTGAAACCAACGTTGCGACGTGGAACCCGCTTGACGAAACAGACCTTCGCATCCCCAAGCACCGCTGTCACTTCTGGTCAAACGGAGTGGAGATCAAGGAGGATTGGCAGGGTTCATCAGAGAAGATCATCATGGATCGCGCCATCCGTTTCGTGCGCGATTCGGCCGAGAAGAAAACGCCATTCCTCACCACAATCTGGTTCTACGGCCCGCATTCTCCGACGCGCGCCAGCAAAGAACTTCGCGACCTTTATCCCGATCAACCTCTCGGACGCCAGCATTACCTCGGTTCAATCACCTCGATCGACCGCGAAGTTGGCCGTCTGCGCCAGGCACTTGAGGAATCGGGTGCGGCCGAGAACACGCTTATCTTTTTCTGCTCGGACAACGGCCCTGAGGGCACCGGCGACCCGCCACCGGACTACGATCCGTATCATGGCGTCTATTACGGCGAGGCCGGTGGGTTTAAGGGGCGCAAACGGTACCTCTACAACGGTGGCGTTTGTGTTCCTGCGTTTGCTTGGTGGCCTGGCGTGATCGAGGCAGCGCGCACAGTGCACGAGCCCGTTTGCACGCTGGATTACCTTCCGACTCTCCGCGAACTGCTCGCCTATGAAATGCCCGATGACCGACCAATCGACGGTGTGAGCATGCTGTCCCTCCTCCGCGGAGAAGCCTGGGCGCCGGACCGCTTCATACCTTTTGCGTCCAATTTGCGGAGGATGCAATCTCCCTCTGCATCCATCATCAGTCAGGGACACAAACTCCTGCTTTGGTTTGACAAGAACAAACCTGACGAACTGTACCACCTGCAGCACGATCCCAGTGAACAAAAAAATCTGATCGGCGAACGGAAGGAGCTGGCCAACGAGCTACGAACCAAACTGATAACATGGCTCAAGTCCGCCCGACACAGCTACGAACATGGTGACTATCCCGGCTACCAGCGACAGGGAAGATTCATCCCAACACCCGGGATTAACTTATGATCCGCAAGATTAGAATGCAACCTCAGCACGGAAAGGAGAATCAATGAAGCGAAGTCCATTTGCAAGCGTGTATAAGCAGGGCGGCGGTGAATGCGGCACCATTCACATGAAGCCGCTTTTGATCCCACTCTTGCTTGCTTGCGTTGCCGCAGGGTGGCTGGCGATGCTATCCACTGCGGCGGACGCCAAACCAAATATCGTCGTCATCATGGCGGACGACCTGGGATGGAAGGATCTACATTGCTACGGTAATTCACAGATCGACACACCCCACCTCGACCGGCTGGCGGAGGAAGGCATGCGTTTTACAGACGCCTACGCGGCGGCGCCTGTGTGCTCGCCGACGCGGGGAGCGATGATGACGGGATTGGCGCCCGCGCGGCTGCGGCTCACCAATCATGCACCCGGCCATCCGGATGGTTTCTCTCTGAAGGGTTCAAATCTACAGGAGGCAGAGTCTGTGCGGCACCTGGAGCTTTCCTATATAACAATCGCAGAGCGGTTGAAGGAAGCCGGGTACGCGACCGCACACGTCGGAAAGTGGCATCTCTCTTACGTGGCGCGAAATGATCGGTCGGGAGTCGCCGAGGCGGACCTCAGGCCGGAAAAGCAGGGATTCGAGCGTAATGTCGGCGGCTGGCACCGGGGGGGGCCGGCGAGTTATTTTTCTCCTTACAAGAACGAGTTACTGCGCGACGGCAAAGAGGGGGAGTACCTCCCGGAGCGGCTCGCCGAGGAAGCGATTGCTTTCGTGACCGAATCTAGAGAGGAACCGTTCTTCCTCAATTGGTGGCCCTACTCGGTCCACTATCCCCTCCAGGCGCCAGAGCCGACGATCGAAAAGTATCGGGCGCGGAAGGGAATCAAGAACGCAACCTACGCAGCGATGATCGAGGGGATGGACCGGGCCATCGGACGGTTTCTCGCAGCGCTCGATGACGCCGGGCTGCGCGAGAACACGCTCGTGATTTTCAACTCCGATAACGGCGGCTACAACGGGGACAACCGGCCGTTGCGCGGGTTCAAAGGAATGATCTTCGAGGGTGGGATTCGCGTTCCGTGGATCGTGCGCTGGCCGGGAGTGGTCGAAGCCGGGACGACCTGTGTGACACCGGTCATCAGCATGGATTGCTATCCGACAATTCTGGAGGCAGCGGGGATCGAGGAGGGGCCGGGAACGATTCTCGATGGCGAGAGTATCTTTCCGCTTCTAAAGCAGACCGGCGGGCTCGAGCGGGAGGCGATTTTCTTCCACTATCCAAACTACGCCTTTCACAAGAACAACCGGCTCGCGAGTGCTATCCGTTCCGGGAATCACAAACTGGTCCAGCGATACGACGACGGCTCGATCGAGTTGTACAACCTAGCAGAGGATATCGGCGAAGAACACAACCTCGTAACACGCTTTCCTAAATTGGCAAAGCAGTTGGACGAAAAACTCGAATTGTGGCTGCGCAAAGTCGGCGCATGCCTTCCCACACGGGGCAAGCCTGGAAAGAAACGAAATTGACGGGAGACTCCCCATGCCACACCGTGCGCTTGTCAACCATAAATGAGACCATCGCGATATGCGCCCTATCCTACTGAATTAAAAGCAATTAGAGCATTGGACCTGCAGACAACACCCCCCCCTATTTTTGATAAAAAGCTCCTTCTGGAACCGCCCTTCTACCTTTTTTGGAGGAGGTTTCAGCGATCTCATGAACGAGAACTGCGAAGTCATCAGCTATTGGCTGTCACTCACTCCGTTCATTGATTGAACGAATAAAGGCTTTTCGAGGCGTTTTACCGTCTCGAAAACCTTGTTGTACTAAACGCGGGATGCATGATGTGAGAACTTTTGGGGTATTTTAATGAAAGCGTGGGCAATCTATCGATGATGTAATGGCGAATTCTGGCTGTAAATGGAGGCAGCGTTTCGTTTTTTGGAGCCCAAATTGGATATGCGGGCAAACCGGCAGCGATGGGCCGGTAAACTGCGTTAGAAACGGCTTATGGTTATAAATGGATAGAGATGTTAAAAGGTTATCCAGCGCAGGCGGATATTTCAGGGGATGGGTTACGTGAACGTGGTATTGATAGCTGTTCAAGCAAGATCAGCTGGTCACTGCCGCAGTGTGGGCATTTCAATTTGCTGCCGGCAATCGGCGGTTCTTCATTTTCTGTCTTAGTTATGGGTCGGCCTGATAGTATGGCGGCCAAGATAATTGAGCCGCCCAATGTGCTTACGTGGTTGGCATTGGATTTATGCCAGATTCCGTAGTAGCGTACCTTATGAAAACCTTTGGGCAGCACGTGCTGCAGATATCTACGAATAAACTCAC
>CAYNKI010000278.1:0-4791 GCA_964397675.1 uncultured Pirellulales bacterium | reverse complement strand
TGCTATGCTTACGTTTATTTTGCCTATTTTAACATTGGCTTTGTTTTGCATAATTTATAGTAAAACTCACTCTCTATTTCTCTGCTATTTCGGACTGATATGACAAAAAAGCCCTGTTTTCCGGCGTTTTGTAAAACGATGGCGATTTGGGTAACCTCCTGATGTTTGTTATCTATGAACTATGAACTATCAATAGTTAGATACATATTATACCATAAAACAGATTAGATTTCAAGTAAATTTTAAACCACGGATTACACGGTTTACACGGATTTTTTTAGACAAGGATTTACACGGATTCACACTGATAGTTCAATAGTAAGTAACCACGGATTACACAGGTTTACCAAGTGAGATGCTGGCTGCTCGTTAGTGAGGAGTGAGCTAAAGTGAACTAAAGTGCCTAAAGTGAGCTAAAGTTGGATTCTCGATGCTTGTCATTGCGAGGCCCGATTTATCGGGGCGCGGCAATCTATTCCTCGAGAAAATGCCCCTGACCCCTTTTTCCCACACGACTACTTGGTAAAAAATCGCCAAAAAAAGCTTGACTAAATAATAAAAAAACGGTTTAATTAAGTTTAAATGACATTTTGGCTCTGTGAAAGGTCACCGACATTTTAAGGTGACGGGCCGGTATTATCTTGCTGATAAAGAGTGATTTATCATGAAACCGAATAACATCACCACATCCGGATTGTTTCTAATGGCCGCTGTTTTGATGGCTGGCAATAACGCCGCTTTTTCGGCTGTTCTTTCCACAAGCGACGGACTCGAATTTACTCTGACTTCAACTGGCGTACTTGACGACACAAAATACAATGGAACAGACATATCCGGATGTTATACCGGCGGATTTTATTTTTTAGATGCCAGTGGAGCATTACCGGACTATACACAATTCACAGGACAAATCCAGGCGATAACCGGAGGCTGGCAGTTTACGGCTACAGCCGGCGCCACCACTCGAGAACCGGACAACTTATCCATCCGAGCTGATTATAAAGAAATGGGAGACTATATCGAGGTTGCCGGCGAATTGGAAGACATTACTTCACCCACAGTAGATAGAGCCATCTGGCTGCAGTTCAAAATTCCGCTTGATGCAATGGGATGGAGGTGGTGGGACAGTATTAACTATACCCGTAGTGTCCCTGGAGGTGGAACAGGGGGAGCTACTGAAAATAATTTATATCCTCTTCCAACGGCTTCAGGACCGTTAACCGGCGTTGCTATGGCTATTCCGCCTACAAAGCCGATTGTTTTTAAATGCGGGTGCGACAATGATGGTTTAAGGCTTACGTTCGCGGTAGGTCTTTGCTCTGATACTTCCAAGTTTCCATCCAAGGCCGCATTCTCGTTCCGTATTTATCGAGTGAGTAAAGATTGGGGCTTCAGAGATGCGCTTGAGAAGTATTACAACTGGTTTAGTGACTACTACGACAATCCCGACTGGATAATCAAAAAATTGTATCACATTGGGATATGGCACCATGGTGGTAATTATAAGCCGGAAAGAGATTTTGAAAATAGACCCGCCCATATGGCCTATTTTAACCTCAAAGGCGCTGCGAAAGATATTGATGGAACGAGTATCGTTGACGAGGCGACATTAATAGAGCAAATCGAGAAATGTACGAATTTTCATTGGCATGACGATCCCAATAAAGGTCGCGCCGTTTTTTATAGCAGCCGACTCTTTAAGCCTAACGGCGGTACCTTTATCATAACGCCAGGAGCGACTTCAGTTGCGTTTCCGCTTAATATGGATATGGACCTGTTCTCAAATCAGTCGCCGGTACCTGACACCCACGGCGCCCATATGTATGATAAAGTAACAGGTGTTTTGGGGCAAGCCAACCCTAACTTTGACTCTATACATTTTGATACAGTAGGCAGTTGGGCAAGACACACAAGCTACAGACGCCAACATTTTCCTTATGTGGACTATACGCTTACCTTTGATGAAAATGGTCGGGTTGTTCACTACAATTACTGGGGCCAGATAGAATTTCTCAAAAAACTAAGAGGCTGGGTTCTTCTTGAAGGTGATTGTTATATAGAAGGAGCCGGAATGAAGATCTATGGCTGGGGAGACAATGGCAAGGTAGCGGATATAGGTGAAATTGATGGTCGGTGGTTTATAGCTCCCATGCTGGATAGCAGCTGGCACGAAGGAAGCTTTAAGGTGAATGCAATAGGCCTGTATTCTCAAAATGGATACGATTACGAGAGAACAGTAATGGGACGAAAGAGTTACAGGATTGCCAGCGGTAATATTATAAAACGCGGCGAGCTACCTACAGTAGAGAAGGTAAAGAGGGCGCTGTCCCAAAACACGGTCTATGGATTTCCATCGCCCATCAAATTCGAATACTTTATAACAGACCCGGACCATCCACTTTATAATCCGGATTATTCAAAATACACCCGAGATAAGGAACTATGGGATAAATATATTCCTACGGCTGAGGCTATGAGATTAGCCCGCTGGCAACCGGTTACACACGCCACACACAACAAAACCCAGTCTCAAATCATTGTCGAACGTTTTGGCTCATTGCCCCCTTATTATTTTTCTGTCTGGACACCGGAAAACGGTGGTGTTTCAAGTGTGGATGTTACTATAGATCTGGCGGCGTTAGGTATTAGCACATCGACTTTTAGCGTTACAGAAGAGATTTCAAATGTTACCCTGACAACGGAAGTGTCAGGAAAAAATCTTATAGTTACCGTTCCTATGAAAGCTCTTTGGACGAGAGTTCTCAAAGTTACCGAACCCGACTTAGCGGTTTTTCTGCATCCTGGTTAAAACGGAAAGGAGAGCAGTCATCCTGGTTCAAACAACAGATTTTTTAAGCCCAACAGACACGATGGCCTATCAATGTCCCAACCTGCTGGGAAGAAATCGAACAGGATTACGAGGACGCCGCCTGGTACTCTCGCACTTTCGCTGTCCCTGCTAACTGGAGAAAGTAGGTAATTATGATATGAACTGAATAATAGCTTTTTGTTGGTGAAGATTGTTTTGTTGAAAACAACGAATGTTAACGTTTTGGTGTGTTGCCAAGGCATGTTTATGTTAACCTTTTTTGTAAGGAAGGAGGAATATCATGTCTAAAAAATTGATTTGTTTAGTTTCTTTTGTTCTGGTGCTGGGACTGTTTATGAGCGGCTCAGCGGTTGCAGGCGACCAAAATCTTGTGCTCTGGCTGAAGTTTGAGGGCAACGCGGATGATTCATCCGGCTACGACAACCACGGCACATTGATGGGTGACGTGGGTAACGCAAAGATAGTTAACGATTCTATGAGAGGCCAGGTACTGGAAACTAGCGGTAAAGGGACCGGGAATCCTGGCTTTGTGGACTGCGGGAATTCTGAGACGCTGGCTGTCAGCACAATGGCACAAAATATCACTGTGATGTGCTGGCTAAAGAGCATCGGCGATGGTTTCATACAAAACTGGGGGATTTTAGTCTCAAAAAACAGTGAGTCCACTGGCTGGGGACTTCGCAGAATTAAAGACTCTAATTTTGCAACCTTCACCATAAGAGGAACCAGCGGTGGTATTAATCCCGATGGAATCTCGAACATTGCCGACTACGAATGGCACCATATCACCGGAACGTATAATGGCGTAACAAGGTGCCTCTATGTCGATGGTAATGTCGATTTCATCATTGATGACACCGGAAGCATAACTGCCGCACCGAATGATAAAGTAATCGTAGGGGCAAGGTGTATTGCCGGCTCTATTTCTAGATATATAAAAGCCCGGTTAGACGATGTGCGTATTTACAGCCGGGCGCTGACAGCGGAAGAGATTCAGAAGGCCATGATAGGTGTACTACATCCACCTAAGACGGAGTTGGCTCTTGAGCCGAGTCCTGCTGATGAGGAGACCGGTGTGCCACGGCAGGCGGTCCTCAACTGGGCGCCGGGAATGTATGCTGATAAACACGACGTATATTTCGGCACCAATTTCGACGATGTCAATGATGCTACGACCGACAGCGCTGTGTATCAGGGCCGTCAAAGCGAGACAATCTATGCGTTCGATAGTCTGGAACTGGGCAAAACCTACTACTGGCGCATAGATGAAGTGAACGTCCCGCCGGACCTTACGATCTTCAAAGGCAACGTCTGGAGATTTACCATTGAGACTGTAGCTTATCAACTCGCCGGCGAGAATATCACCGCCACCGCTTCCAGCAGCGACGTAGTTAAAGGGCCTGAGAATACCGTCAACGGTTCAGGGCTGGATGACAGCGGCTTATTGCACGGAAACATAGGTGTCGACAGTATGTGGCTGAGCAGTATGGCAGGACCACAGCCGGCCTGGATCGAATTTGATCTCGACAAGGTTTATAAACTGCACGAGATGTGGGTATGGAACTTTAATGACAGTCTGGAGCCGGCTGTCGGTTTCGGGCTCAAAGACGTTATCATTGAGTATTCGGTCGATGGGGCCATCTGGACCACATTAGGCACTACTCATGAGTTTGCCCGAGGTCCCGGTACGGCTGGTTATGCAAACATTACCACTGTTGATCTTGGTGGTGTGGTAGCGAAATACGTCAAGATCACCGCTAACAGCAACTGGGGAGGCATTGTGCCTCAGTACGGTCTGAGCGAGGTACGCTTCTTCTACGTACCTGTCCTGGCAAGAGAGCCTAATCCGGATTCCGGCACAACAGATACGAACGTGGACAATGTTACTCTTAGCTGGAGAGCGGGCAGAGAGGCAGCCTCGCACGATGTATACCTTAGCGACAGCAACCAGGCTGTGATAG
>CAYNKI010000277.1:0-4848 GCA_964397675.1 uncultured Pirellulales bacterium | reverse complement strand
TGGCATTAGTATTTGGAAGCCTGGCTGCCACGTACGTGGGGCCGGGTTTTTCAATTGGTTTTGTCGGCAGAGGTTTCAAAAGCGGCTTCCTTTTTCTGATTATAGGGCTGGCATATTCGGTCCAGAACATTTTGGTTGGCCTGCTGGTTGCTCCTCGGCTTAGAAGTTTGAAAAACTGTTACACTTTGGGTGACGCTATAGGTCAGAAATATGACCGAAAGTGCCAAATTGTTGCGGGGATTATTTCCGTCGGTTTATGTGCTGGATTCGCGGCGGTTATGGCAAGTGCCGGTGGAGTTGTATTGAGTGATACATTTGGACTGCCGATCTGGTCATCTGTCACTATCGTGGTTGGCGTGACAGCGCTATACACAACATTCGGAGGATTGCGAGCCAGCGTTATCACTGATGCTTTTCAATTCTCTGCTTTCGCCATTTTATTGCCTCTTACTTTATTATTGGTGCTCGCATTTCATCTCAAACAGGGCGCTGCGACTTTTACTGAGGAGGCAGTCACAGCTACGATGACAGGATTTAGTTCCACATCCTCTATTGATATTGTGGGCCTCGTGGCGGCTTTCCTACTTGGAGAAACGCTCATACCACCCTATGCAAATCGAGCGTTAGCATCCAGAACAACGCAAATATCGCGAAACGGTTTTATATTAGCAGGTATCTTTAGTATAGTTTGGTTCACGGTTATGATAGCGCTTGGAATTGCGGGTCGGAGTATTATTCCTGATGGCACGAATGAAGACCATGTTCTCTTAGATCTGGTTAAATCAATCATGCCCGCCGGAGGTTATGCCCTTTTAGTAGTAGTACTCATATCAGTAATTATGTCCAGCCTTGATTCGCTATTGAACGCTGGTGCTGTAGCATTTACTCAGGATATTGTTAAGCCATTTGCGGAATTACCAGACAAAGCTGCTTTGAATATTGGGCGTTGCGCTACTATTATCATCGCGGCAGTTGCCGCCGCTGGTGCGGTTGCTGTTCCGAGCATAATTAGCGGACTGCTCATTTGTTACACGATTTGGGCTCCAGCGATTTTACCTGCTCTTATCATTGGTTTATGGCTCCCACCGGGCCGGGCCCGTCCACTTGCCGGAATCATGTCAATGGGTATGGGGACGTTCGTTGCGATAATGTTCCAGTTCATCTTTCCATCTGCAATCAAGGTACCTGCTATTATTCCAGCTCTTGGGGCGGCACTTATGGCGTACGCATTGGGACATTGGATCGAAAAAATTAAAGGCGGAGCGTAAAGATGGAAGCAGCTATTTTAATTATTGTAATAATTGGGACCTTATTCGCTATAGCGAGTGGCGTTTGGGTTGCGATGGCATTGGTAAGCGCAATTTCTACACATCAAGGCAAACAAGGCTCAGATGATAGAAGGCAAAAAACACCATCCCGAAGTACTTCGGGATCGGTATAAGGCTGCCACCCAGGATTGAACCACGCCCAAAATTCAATAATATAGTTACGTTATTTGCACAAAATGAACTTATTGTGGGATCGTTTACTGATTCTATTTGAAGTGTCTTTTGATTTCTTAGCGATGCAGAAAACTCCACATCTGCTCATTTGGGAAAATTGTTTCTCCTTCTGCCTACATTCTGTATAACCTTCTTCCGCTTTCTTTTTTGCTGAAACTGTCTAATCTCAAACTTGCCTGCCGGTGTTTTCTTTTTATAAGGGGGTTTCCTTGGGCCTTTACCTTTTAAAACCAACAAGGCATTCTGGCACACCGCTGCAGTAGCCTTATCAGGATGCCTCAAACCATGAGACAATACATCTAAGGCTATTTTCTCCATCCTACCACGCATCTTCCTCATTCCATAGGCAGCTGCGCTTTTCGTTCTCTTGTATGCCCTGCTAAATAAAGCCTCTTTTAGGATATCTAATCCATCTTCCTGCATCCAGGATAGATTAAATGCGGCCTGACGAGCAGTGCCTATCTGCTCAGAGTGTAATTTTTCCCTTAGTTGAGCCAGAAGCTTTATAGATGCTTCATCTTTCTCCCGACCGGAAGGTTTTCTTTTATCTAACCTCATAAAGCTGTCATCCTTGACTTTCTTGACTGTCGTCAGACAGGTTAAATCTTAGCAAACTCCCACATACGGATGTAAAGTGAAAGTAGTGCAGGGCCAATATGATCAATACTCCTAAAACAGGACTACTCACGATGAATTATTTGTTTGTCCTGATCACTCAAGACAACGATCTTTTAAGCCCCACTCTTGGATCGGTACTCCCGCTCCACTCAACATTTTGGCAGCATATATCTTAGCTGTCAAATGATTTTTTATATAAAAGTCAGTATTTATGGTACAGATGATTAGGAATTGTACGTTTTTGCTCATAAAAACCTTTTTTTTGGTAATAAATCCGCACAATTAAGCGTCTAATTACATAAATACTGTTTAACAGTCGGCTGTTATTTTACATAGATTTAGCTTTTTTCTCGACTCCTGTTGCCATAATATCGTCGTTGATGCTTCTATCAGTGCTTGAAAGGACGGCAAAGAGGCCGATACTAATTGAGTTGACATAACTTCTTTTTTTGTTTATACTTAGAGTTTTAAGGTAACTTTTTTACTGTGATATAGGCAGGCAGAAATGAATCCACGGGTAGACAAGAATAAAGATAAGAAAAAAATGCTGGGTCAATTGCTTCGTGAAAAGGCGTATTTGAATGAGTCGCGCCTTCGGCTCGCACTTGCAGAGCAGAAGGTTGAGCATCGGCCATTAGGCCAGATTTTACTGGAGCTGGGATATATAACGCAAGCTCAGCTAAATGAAGCACTTGCGCTTCAGGCTGGGATAGAAAAAATAGATTTAACTGACATCTCGATAAGCTCTGACATCACTTCTCTTATACCGGCAGAATTGGTCAACAAGTACAATGTTTTACCTTTATGGAAGGATGATGGCCGATTGGCTGTGGCAATGACGGATCCTTTCCAGCAGAGGACTATTGAGGATTTACGTCTGGTAACCGGCTATTTAATGCGGCGATATTACGCTGATCCGGTGCAGATGGAAAATTCGATACTGAAATTTTACGGAAGTGATGTGGCAAGAATGCTGGACAATCTCGTCCCCGCTGACCAGCAAGCCGAGAATGAGATAGATAATGGTGATTATTCGCCTGCCAAGCTACATGAGTTAGCCAGGGAGCCTTCTTTGGTTAATCTTGTGAATTTAGTAATTTTAGAGGCAATTGAGGCTCGGGCAAGTGATATACATATTGAGCCATTCGAGCACGAAGTAAAAATAAAGTACAGAGTTGATGGTATACTTGTAGAAAAAAGTCCCTCATCGAAGAGGCTTCAAGCAGCAATTATATCCCGTGTTAAGATTATGGCAGATATGAATATTGCCGAACGATTTGTGCCGCAGGATGGACACATCGAATTTACGGGCAAAAACGGGAGGGTTGATATTCGTGTCTCGACCGTGCCGACGGTGTTTGGCGAGGCCGTTCAGCTCAGACTTCTGGATAGAACCGCATCATTGTTTAAGCTTGAGGATTTGGGGATGAACGCTCAGTGTCTGAAAGGTTTCACTAAATGTCTGCAAAAAACACACGGGATAGTACTTGTGACAGGCCCGACCGGCTGCGGCAAGACAACAACACTTTACGCATCGTTACATATGATATATTCACCGGCTGTAAAAATGATAACCATAGAAGACCCTGTGGAATATCAGCTTGAAGGTATCAACCAGATGCCGGTCAATCCGAAAAGAGGACTAACCTTTGCTACTGGTCTGCGACACATATTACGGCATGACCCAGATATTATAATGGTCGGAGAAATCCGCGACAAGGAAACAGCTAATATAGCAATTCGTGCAGCCTTGACCGGACATCTTGTTTTCTCCACGCTTCACACAAACGATGCAGCGGGAGCGGTTACAAGATTGATTGATATGGGTGTTGAGCCGTTTTTGTTAGCAAGTTCATTGGAGGCTGTGTTGGCTCAGAGGCTGCTGCGTGAGATTTGTCCGAAGTGCAAAGAGCCTTACAAACCAGATGAGAATCTAATCAAAGCCCTAAACGGTTCGGTAGAGATTAACTCCGGTACGAAGTTCTATCATGGTGCAGGTTGTAATGAGTGTACCCAGACCGGTATGAGCGGACGTACAGGAATGTTTGAGCTACTAAGAATAACCAGCAAGCTGCGGGATTTGATAGCGACAAAACCGACCACCGACCAGATTGTAAGGGCGGCACCGGCAGATCACATAACTATGGTGCACGATGGTATTGCAAAGGTAATAGAAGGTATCACGACTCCTGAGGAAGTTTTCAGAGTGGCAAAGACTATAGGTGACGAAGAATAAATTTATTTTTAGTCAAATTCTTAGTTTTTAAGGGATGACTTTTGGGTCAATTTAGTTACAAAGCAGTTGACAAAGGTGGCGGACACATCACGGGGATAATAGAGGCGGCTGACCGCAGAGGTGCCGTTGCCAGCCTGACGGATAAGGGCCAGTTCGTCATAGAGCTGGCAGAAAAGGCCCAGACGGCAGTCGTCGATAGTGAGAAAAAAGTATCGCTGGACCTGCTTAGGTTTGTGAGGTTTGGTTCGAGAAGGGTTTCAAGCAAAGATGTTTTAGCTATGACCACTCAATTGAGCACCGCCTTGAGAGCAGGACTTCCATTGCTGAATGGACTTGAGCTAATTCGTGAGCAACAGCATAAAATCGCAATGAAGAATATGCTCGATGACATTGTGCAGGCAGTAAGTTCCGGACAGTCACTTTCAGAGGCGATGGCTAAGCACGAGAAGATTTTCAGCCCGTTGTATCTGTCGATGATAAGAGTCGGTGAGA
>CAYNKI010000276.1:0-4848 GCA_964397675.1 uncultured Pirellulales bacterium | reverse complement strand
GAAACGTCTTATTGTGAAAGATTAAAAAGTCCCCGGCGAAGCCGGGATAAGTTCTAAACTCACGCTAGAGTTTTAACTTTGTTCCTTCCCTGCCATAATCATCTTTATGCCGTACCTGATCTTCTTCTATCCACTCTCCGAAGCAGATAACCAGCATCCTGAATTCCCTATCTTTTGCCCAAAACCGGTGTTTCACACCGGGAGCAATCATAAACTCCTCATGCACTTTTGGTTGAAAGGTTTTTCCATCTAATTCAAGATATGCGCCTTCATCAAGAAAATGAAAGAGCTCATATCTGATTTCGTGTGAATGCAGGCTTGAGCGTTCGCCCGGTTTTATATGAGTCAAATCGACAGAGCATTGCTGATTCCTAACAATCAAATGTATATTCCCCCAGGGACGCACTGACATGACAGTCTTTCTTCCTTTTCGTGGATCTTTCTCGTGATTCATAATTTAACCTCTTATACAATTTTGGATTGTATTCATCAAGCGTTAAATTTTCTGCCTGTATTTCACCCTGTCTTAATTAATTCTTTAGCTTATCTTACCTATAATTCTGCAAGTATTTTGCTATACCTGTTTACTTCTTCAACTATTTGGGGATAATCCTCCCATTTTTTAAATTTATCAGGTGTAAATTTAAAATCTTTTAATTTATTTTTATCCTGACCAAGTACATATTTCCACAACCCACCAACATAGCAATAACTCCCAGCTCCACATGTAAGGCATGGGGGAGTCTGTGAATTGAAATATATGTGGTCAAGTAAATTAAATTGATCACTGTGTGTAACCATACTCTCAAAACTGGCTATTCCGTTTTGTATTTCTTTTGGTTTTATTCCAACAGATATTAGTATGGCTGGTTTATCGGCTAAAAGTTTTTTGATATGATAGAAGCAAGACAAACGTGTTAGAAAATTATACATAAATCCTGTTGGCATTCCGAGCTGGTAGGGCGTTCCCAATACTAAAGCTTCTGATTCTAGTACCAGCTTAAGGTACGGATGGAGCTCGTCTTTTCTACCACATAAATTTGTTGTGGCGCAAAGATGACAACAGCCCCGGCATGGATCAAAACGCAGCGTTGAAAGGTTAATAAAAACAGTCTCCTTGCCACTTTTTTCAAGAACCGCTTTTATGATCCTATCAGTATTACCTCCTACCTTCGGACTGCCACTTACTCCTAAAACTGCCATAATATCGTCTCCTTTAAATTTAGTTACTGTTCAAACACATTTGTTTCAAAAAGGCGCTTAATACAATCGCAATTCTCGAACAAATTGATGCTATCACAAAGAAAAATCCAGACAAGAAGAAAAAACCAAACAGGCCAGATACGACATTTTTAAAGTGGGCAAATCAACAGGCTTACCAGAAGACCATTTTTCCAGAAGATTCAGCAGAACTTGATGTGTTTTCTCTGAGGAAATTAAGGGTCGAGGGGTAACGGCACCCTCGACATATAAGAGAAGCATTTGCAAGGCGCAGAGGTGGACAAATCCCGCGATAAGCCTGTCCTGAGCAGAGTCGAAGTATTGTCGGGCTAAATATTATTTCGATGCGACGGCGGCTTTGGAAACCGGCTGGCGAGGTGCGGGGGCGGTTCTGCCGCGGTAGACAATTACGCCGGTCGGGCACTTGTTCATAGCGGTTTCGGCTTGCTCGGTGAGTTGGTATCTTTCATAATCTACACGAGCTAAATTATCCTCTACTGAAAAAATATCAGTTTGCTTTGCGCAGATGCCACAACCAATACAGCCGACTTTGCACATGGACCGTGTCACCTTGCCGGTCTCTTTGCTGCTACAGGCGACGGTCATCATGTTTTCGCTACAGAAGGGAACCATTTCAATTAGATTGCGGGGGCAAGCCTTTACGCAGGCTGTACAGCCGGTACATTTCTCGTAGTCAACGACGGCTAAGCCGTCAACAATGTGAAGGGCATCGAACTTACAGGCGCTCGTACAATCGCCGAAACCAAGACAGCCGAACTTGCAAGCCTGCACAGGAGATAATGCGTTTGCAGCGGTACAGCTTTGTATCCCCTGGTATTGACCATAATATGTTTTGTCAGCGGCGTGAGCGCGACAGTGCACGATTGGACGGAAGGGAAAACCATCGGTTCGAACCTGCAGATTCAGGATTTCAGCGATTTTTTCCGAAGTTTCTGTCCCTCCCGGTGCGCATTTACCAATTAGTTCTGGATCTTTCAAAACAGCTTTTGCGTATTGAGCACAACCGCCGAAGCCGCAAGCTCCGCAGTCGAGGTGCGGCAAGACCTCGTGGATTTGTTCAACCTTAGGATCAACTTTGACCTTTAGCTTCTCATTGGCTATCAAAAGAACTATTGCGAAGCCGCTGCCCAGGCCTAACATTGTAAGCCCAGCAGGCCATGCGCTACTCCAGAATTGCAACATATCAGTCATACTCAATATGAAACTAAAAATGTAAAGCTAAAAGATAAAAACCATAACTCAAAACCTAAAACTTTTTAGTTTTACACTATGTTTTTACACTTTTCGTTTTAAGTTTTTCGCTTTCTTATCTTATCATTCCTGCAAAACCCATAAAGGCTAAAGCCAGCAATCCAGCAGTGATTAGTGTAATAGGTGCGCCTTTAAGACAGGCCGGTACATCAGCCAAATTAAGATTTTCGCGGATACCAGCCATAATGCAAATAGCCATCGTAAAGCCAAGTCCAGCACCAAAGCTAAGAACAACCGCTTCGCGCAGGTCTTCAATGCCCCACAGATTAATAAACAGACACAATCCTAAAATCGCACAGTTCGTAGTAATCAGCGGCAAAAATATGCCAAAGCTTTCGTACAATCCAGGAAAAAACTTCCGAACATACATTTCCACCAATTGGACAGCCCCAGCGATGACTAATATAAAGCAGACGTATCGCGTTACCTCCAGCGGAGAATCCATCAAAATCAGGTGGTCAATCAGCCAGGTTAATGTGCCGCTTAGAGTTACAACAAATGTCACTGCCAGGCCCATCCCGAAAGCCATATCAATTCTGCCGGATACGCCGAGATAGGGACAAATGCCGAGAAACTTCGTCAAGACAAGATTGTTGACTATAACGATCGATATAAAGCCCATGATTAAAATGTTAAATGTATCCATATTGATCTCGTAGAATTAAATATCAAAAAGCAAATATCAAAATTACAAATCTAAATTCAAAATGGCCAAGATTGTCATTGCGAGGAGCAAAGCGGCTGCGAGGCACGAAGTGCTGAAGCAAACTCGGAGTCTGGGATTGCTTCGCTGCGCTCGCAACAGGCTCCGCAATCTCTACCATTTGCAAGTCATAGATTGCCACACCCTCACTTTGTTCGGGTTCGCAATGACATTTACATTTTACATTTTTATATGTCATTTTGATTTTTACATTTTAATTTTTGATTTTTTTGTTAGTGTATTTACTAATCCCAGCAGCAGACCCAAAGTCAAAAATGCTCCCACCGGCATACTCATCGCAGCCCAGGGCACAAATACATCGGGCATCACTTGTACCTCGAATATCTTGCCTGTGGAGAGCAGCTCCCTAACGCCAGCCAAAACGCATAGTGTCAAGGTAAAGCCAACACCCATTCCCAGTGCGTCGATGACGCTAACTACAAGAGGGTTTTTACTGGCACATGCCTCAGCTCGGCAAATAATAATGCAGTTGACAATAATTAAGGGGACATATGGGCCGAGCGTTTCGCTCATCCTCGGCACAAAGGCTTTCAAGAACAAATCTGCAATAGTGACGAAGGTCGATATGGTCAGAGTAAACATCAGTATGCGCAGGTGGGGTTTAAGAAAGTTGCGCATTAAGCTAACCACAATATTACTGCAAAGAAGCACAAAGATAACACTAAGGCCCATAGTCAAAGCTGGCTTGACCGCGGCGGTAACCGCCAGCGTGGGACACATTCCCAGAAGCAGCCGAAAGACAGGATTCTCACGCCAAAGGCCAGCTATGAGCGTTTCTTTATAAAGCTCTGCCTTAGCCTCAGTCTTATTTGCCATTGCCGATCAGCCCTTTCTTTTGCATCTGGTTCTTGAGTTGTGTTATATAGTGATTTACTATCTGAACAACCGCTTCGCTACTTACGGTAGCCCCAGTTATTGCGACGATTTCAGAATCAATTTTCTGTGGTCCACCTGTTTTTACAAGCTGGAGCTGCTCAACCGGCGCTGCCTTGAACTGGTCTCGAAAGTATCCGTATTTTATCTGGTCACCGAAGCCAGGAGTCTCATTGCTCGCAAGGACATCGAAACCGGCGATTTTTTCAAAATCCTTATCCACCGCAATGACCAGTTCAATTTTGTCTTGAAAGCCTGAGCCGGCGGCGTTAAAACTCCAGCCGACACATTCGTCTGCTCCTGACATGGCTTTATAGATTTTAATTTTTTCTTTTTTTCCTCTGAGTGATTCAACTTCGATCTCTATATCTAAATTGTCTAAATCGATGAAGTTTTCAGCTTCCGGCAGCAGGGCACCTGCGAGCCGGTTAAGTTTGTCGATTTTGTTCTGCTCTATTCTCGGCGATAGCGCAGCGTTAGTTGCCGCTATCAACAGGCCAAAACAAAAAGAGGCAACAATCAACAGCCAGCTTTGCTGGATAAAGTATTTTATTTTAAACATTATGAAACCTCTTGTGCCACCAAGACACTAAGAAGTGTAAAGTGCCTAAAGTGACACAAAGTGTCATTGCGAGGAGCGCAGCGACGTGGCAATCTCCTTGCTCAGGCTTGAGATTGCTTCGCTTCACTCGCAATGACGCTGCGCGTCACTTTAGCTCACTTTAGTCACTTTAGCCCACTTTAGCTCACTTTTAGAC
>CAYNKI010000275.1:3503-4864 GCA_964397675.1 uncultured Pirellulales bacterium | reverse complement strand
CATATCATCTATGGTCTGATATCTAAGTGTTGTTACATCCAGGTCTTTGGCAATCCATTCCACCATTTTTTGATATTTTTCGCTGTTTGCGTCTACGTATTCTGATACATCTTCTATGTCCTTACCTTCCAGGCTTCGTATAGCTCTGCGAGCAGCAAGCTCATGGATTGAACGTGTAGAAAAATTGAATCTGCATGGAAACATTAGAGGTGGACAGGCAAGTCTTATATGTATCTGTTTAGCACCACAGTCCCACAGCTTTTTTATAGTGAAGTTCTTAAGCTGTGTTCCCCTTACTATGGAATCCTCACACACGACAATACTGTTGCCTTCGGCTACTTCTTTAATAGGGACAAGTTTCATTTTAGCAATTAGGTCGCGTGTCTCCTGCGAAGACGGGGTATAGCTTCTGCCGTATCCCGCTGTATATTTTACAAGGGGACGTCTAAATGGTTTGCCGGATTCCATCGCATATCCCAATCCATGGGCAATTCCGGAGTCCGGAATCCCTGAGACAAGATCAGCTTCGATATCCTTATCGCGTTTCGCAAGATACCTGCCGCATCTTTCCCTAACCATTTCCACATTTGTCCCCTCATAGTTTGACGCAGGAAAGCCGGCATATATCCAGAAAAACGCACATATTTGGTTTACATCTGCTCGGCCAGGTTTTCTTTGGGCTATTCCATTTTCGTTTATCAGAACTATCTCTCCGGGTTGTATGTGTTTTGTTATCTCAAACTCATTATTTGGGAAGGCGCTGGTTTCACTTGTCACCGCCCACGCATCTTGGCGGCTGCCAATAGTCAGAGGAGTATGGCCAAACCTGTCTCTGGCTGCATATATTCCATCTTTATGCAATAACAAGAGCGAGCAGGAGCCCTCTATGGCACCAAACATATTCTCTATGCCATCAATCAAATCGTCTCCCTGGTTGATAAGTTTTGCTATTAACTCTGGGCTGTTCACTGCCCTGTTGCTTACCTCGCTAAAAGATATACCTTTTTTTAACAGCTCTTCTGCTAACCGCTCAGCGTTTTCTATAAACCCGCAGGTTACTATGCAGAAGGGCCCAAATTTTGAGTTTAGATAAATAGGTTGCTCGTCAAAGTCGCTAATAACGCCAATGCCTTTGTTGCCTCTCATTCGCCTATAATCATCATAGAATTTTGATTTGAACTGACTCTGGCCTAAGTTGTGTATTTGTCGGGTGAAATCTTCTCCCAGTACTGCTATGCCTCCATATTCAGTTCCGAGATGTGAGTGATAATCTGTGCCGTAGAAAAGAGTTTCTGTACAATTATTCTTCGAGGCTACTCCAAAAATGCCGCTCATATTTCATCTCCTTCTTGTAATAAGTA
>CAYNKI010000275.1:0-3403 GCA_964397675.1 uncultured Pirellulales bacterium | reverse complement strand
TAATAAGTAGTTAGGGGATTATTTAAGAATTACTTTACCGGTTCCTGTCGTTATTCTGCCTATCTTGTAAATCTTTTCTCCAAATCTTTTCAATTTTTTTGCTATCGAATTGGCAAAGTTCTCAGCTACTATCAGTACAAACCCTATCCCCACATTAAAGACTTTGTACATTTCGTTTTCTTCGACAGGGCCTGTGTTTTGCAGGAATGTAAATACTTTATGTTTCGGCCAGCTCGTTTTGTTAATCACTGCATTGCAGTCTTTCGGCAGCACACGTGGAATATTTCCTACCAGGCCTCCGCCCGTAATGTGCGCCATGCCGTGGACAACTCGCTTGACCTTATATTGGCTCAATAGCTTTACTATCGGCCGAACGTAAATCCGCGTCGGCTCTAACAATACATCACCAAGCACGACGCCATCGAGCTGGTCCACCACGTCGTTCATTTGCATATTGTGCTGCTTAAAACAGATGCTACGAGCGAGCGTGTAGCCGTTGCTGTGCAGTCCACTTGAGGCCAGGCCCAGAATGATGTCACCGGGCCTTATATTTTGTCCAGTGATGATTTTCCCCCGCTCTATTACTCCGACTGCAAAGCCTGCCATATCGAAATCGCCTTTTTTGTAAGTGTCGGGCATCTCGGCTGTTTCTCCTCCGATAAGTGCACAGTTAGCCATTTTGCAGCCTGCTGCAATGCCTTTTACCAGCTCCGCTACTACTTTGGGCTCCAGCTTGTGAACAGCCAAGTAGTCCAGAAAAAATAACGGCTCAGCACCTTGCACGAGCATGTCATTGACGTTCATCGCCACCAAATCGATGCCTACGGTGTCGAACTTTTTTATTTTTGCCGCTAATTGGACTTTACTGCCGACGCCATCGGTGCAGGCCACCAGAACGGGATTTTTATAGTTTTTCTTAAAGAGTTTTTCGTCGTAGTCCAGCCGAAACATCCCCGCGAAGGCATTCTTGGATTCAATAACACGAGGCCCAAAGGTACTGGCCAAGCTGGAGTAGATTTGCCCCACCATCTGCTCGCCGGCATCGATACTCACACCGCTTTGCTCATAGCTGACATATTTAGCCATTCTCAATACTCGTTACCATAGGACCTTATCCTGTGGCATTAATGTCTTTTTTCATTTAGTCCGGGAATATTCATTCCTCAACTCAATAAATCACCCCAAAAATCCTCGATCGAAGCCTGCAAGCTCCCGATTGCCAAGTCAATGAGGCCGATCAGAGCACCCCTGACTCCAGGCACGTCGGCATATTCCTTCAATTCTCCTGACTGCTTCAGAGAATTTCTCACTGCTTGTATTTCTTTGAATTGACCTGCATCCAACCAAAGGCCTCTGCACTTTTTACACATACCGATAGTAACATAAGTTTGTGGATAGTCAAATTCATATAGGGCTTTTTCGCACTTGGGGCATAGCCTTTCTACTTTCTTCACGGCATTGCCCGGTACTTCCAACTCCTTGATCGTGGTAGGCATTACTTCTTCAAGCTCGTCCCGGTCAAACCATAGCCCTTTACATTTCCGGCAGTATCCTACAGTAAAATCTTTCCCTTTTGCTTTTCTCTCCATGAGCTTTACTACTTGGCATTTTGGACAAATCATTTGAATATCCTTAAAAGCCTCCTGACGCACCTCCCCCACCGCCGGAGCCTCCGCCTCCACCTCCTCCTCCACCTCCTCCGGTAGACACCTTGCTAAGCATCAAGAGTAACGCGAGCAATATCACTATCAATAAACCCACGCACACCCAACCCCAGCCACGCTTGCCGTGTTTGAACAGGCTGATAATTATGAAAATCAATGCTGTTGGGATAGCAATTATCAGGGTTATGAGAATCCACGCGGGGATAAAAAATACGCGGGCGAATTCGCGCGCCAGGCTCTTGACACCCTTGATAATCCCCTCTGCGTACCGGTCCTGGCGAAGACTGGGTAGTATCTTTTTGTCCATTATGCGCCTGACATCTGAATCCCTTCTATGGGCGTATCCTGCACCAAGCTCTATCCTTGCCTTTCGGTCCTTGACGGCAACCAGCAGAAGGACGCCATCGTTTTTAGGTAGATTGCCGATGCGATAAGCGTCAAAAAGCGCTCTTGCGAATCCTTCTATTGTTCTGTTCGGCGTGCCTGGAAAGTCTTTTGTAGAATTGATAGTCACTACGACAATTTCAACGCCGGTTTTCCTCTCTGCCTCATACAGCATCCTCTCAAGCTGCTCTTGCTGTTGGTCGGTTAACAGATTTGCCAGGTCTGTAACATATCCGGCGTCGGGATTAGGAAAAGGCGAATAGTCTTTTTCCTGTGCAAAACATAGCCGCCCTAATAGCAGTGTACTAAAGACCGCTAAAGGCAATATGGTTTTAGCTTCTATAGACAACTTCATTGGATATCTCGTCTATATCATCCTTTTGATGAGGGAAATATTTAGAAAGTTTTTCCCCTATAAGATTGATCCCCTGGCAGATTCCGTCGCCTAACCGGTCTTCACGAAAAGCTGCTACCATCCTGTCCCGGATATCATCCCAGAAACCCTGCCCAACTTTTTCGTGTATTCCCTGGTCACCATAGACAAGAAACTCACGGTTAGTCACTATAAAGAGGATTAGCACACAATTGCGTTGTTTTGTCTTGTCCAGTCCTAATTGCTTGAAGATTTTCGAGGCTTTAACCTTTATGTTTGTCCAGCAGTGACGAGCTATTACCAGTTTTATTTCAGCCGAGGTCTTCCGCTCGGCATCTTTGATAGCGAAATTTATACGAACTGAATCAGCTTCACTAAGAAACTTCTTGGGATTAGTTGATCGTGCCATTAGCACCCTCTTAAATGAAAAATAAGGTAATTGACATTTTCCATTTAAGATTAGTTTAGCTACGCCCTAAACTTTTCCTTATTAAGTATCGAGTTCAAATATCGATTTCATCGAACATTCTCATTTGATAGCGTTCCATAGTGAACTTGTTGACTGCTATGTCGATTGGAATTCTGTATTTGCCGGTCCAGCAGGCGGTGCAATAGTGATCGGCCGGCAGATTCGCACAGCTAAGCAGGCCTTCCAACGACATATAACCGACACTATCCACCTCTAAGAATTCTTTGATTTGCTCCAGGTCGCGATTATTTGCCAACAACTCTTCTTTGGTCGGGAAATTCACGCCGTAATAACACGGATACCGGAGCGGCGGACAACTGACTCGCATATGGATTTCTTTTGCACCGGCCTTGCGTAATGTTCTAATCTTTCCTCTGGTGGTAGTGCCGCGAACAATTGAATCGTCCACCACCACTACGCGTTTGCCGCCTACCACTTCTTCTACCACCGCCAGCTTAAGTTTAACCTCCAGCTCTCTTATTTTCTGGTCGGGCGAGATAAATGTTCTGCCTA
>CAYNKI010000274.1:0-4882 GCA_964397675.1 uncultured Pirellulales bacterium | reverse complement strand
CAAACTCCTACTCCATCACTTCTGCCTCAGACCAACTAATGGCCTGAACGGTTACTATATTTTATACTTTCAACGATCTATAATACGCTTTTTTACATCAGCAGTTCTTAAAATATTGTAATTTGGCAGTCCCAAAAATCAGAATAAAAAATTTACTTGCTGATGCCTGCTATCTATGTTATTATTATATCAATCTGGGGCCATAGCTCAGTTGGGAGAGCGCTTGCATGGCATGCAAGAGGTCGTGGGTTCGAATCCCATTGGCTCCATTGCACAGAGCTGTTCGGAAGTGCTCGTGGGAGAGGGAGTTACGGACGAGTCCGTTTCAGCAGCTTCTTTTTTTCTGTTTGCTTTCCTGCTATTTTTCGGTGCCAGTGTCCAACCAGTGTCTAAATTGTCCTGCCTTTTTCCACCTTGGAGCATCTTGTCCATGACTTTTTGAGTCATTTCCATGTGAGACTCGTCGACGGTACTATCGAACTTATTGGTCGTACTCATGCTGCTGTAACTACCCATTTTAATGTCACATAACCATGGTGCAATGTGTCCGGATCGTGTACCTCGGATGACGAGCGAGATCTGCTGGCCGCGTTTCCTTTAGTTGCTTGGCAGAAGGGCCGGTTCAAGAGCCGGTGTGGCCCTTTCTTGCTGTGATCGATACTATTTGCTGGTCAGACTCCCGGTCTTAGGTCCTCTCAAGCAACTCAAAGAGAACCTTTCGGCGATTTCGTCTACATAACAAGAATAAATAAAAAAAGGCCGATCCGGTGGGGATTCTACGGGCGTCAAGTGATTGTGAACAAGGTCCCGGTCAGGTCAATTTGGCTCAGCATAGAGGATTATCGTTCTGAAGCAATCTTTGGTGACTTTTACAACACCAACGGATTAAATAAAAATGGAGTCTCAAAGCTAAACTCCATACCCTTAAAGTAGGAGGTTCACCTTAAGACTCCATTGGGCAAGGCCTTGAAAAAGGCCTTCTGTGACTTCAGGACAACTCCAAATAGTCAGTTAATTACTTAATTACCACCATAGCGTCACCACCAACTGCGTGAGCAATTGCTTCACCTCCGCCATAACTTACAGCAGTAGCACTGGCATCACCGCCCTTGACGATGTATGGCTGGTTGTATAAAGACCTGCTGTGAGTCACCACGCTGGCGTCACCACCAACTGCCTGAGCAGTTGGGTCAACACCTCCGCCATAACTTACAGCAGTAGCACTGGCATCACCGCCCTCAACGATGCATGGCTGGCTGGCTGGCGGCTTGCAGGGTGGCTTGTGGGGAGTCGTGCACGGTGGCTTGTGGGGAGTTGTGCACGGTGGCTTGTGGGGAGTCGTACACGGTGGCTTGTGGGGAGTCGTACACGGTGGCTGAGGTGGCCACCAGCAGAAACGGCGAATTACTTGATATTGGCAACCAACAATACATGTTTGTTGTTGAAGGCCAACAGCACTACGGTAATAGTATGAGTGTGCCATTTGACAGTGGCCAACTGTCGCCCTGTGGCCGGATGCAACCAATCCCGATGTGCATAGGGAGGGCGTCTGCCCAATGGCTGCAAAACCAGCAGAAGTCAATATCAGAATGGCCCCCAAACAGAATGTACACTTCTTAATCATTTGTAGACCTCCTTGTCTTTTTCACTATTGACATTCCTTACTGATTACTAACCAGGCATTAGCAATCACAATAGCATAGATAACATACTTTTACTCTTGTTTAGTCCATAGGCGCACTCCTTTCTCCTTCTATGCGAAGGTTGTCTAATTAGTGTTTTGTCACATGGCACTTCGCTCAATGCTCAGGTCGCTGGTAGTACCGAGCTCAGCAAGGAATGTCCAATCACTGCCGCAGATAGAAAAACTTTAATATGTCTGATAACTCCCTACAAGTCAAGTCATCAATTTTGATGTCATCAAAATTGACTACATATGTACTTGTCAAGCTAACATCGGACCACGGAGCAGCCGACAAGGCCGAAATCCAGCCCCGATGTACATCGGGGTCGTGCCAATTTCCCCGATTCAGGCACGTAGCGATGCCACATCTCGGAATGGGTAACCATCCGGGCGATGCGTGGTGTAAACGGCCCGGCTGCCCTGAAGACTTAGTTCAGTGGTGGGTGCAACCAGAGGGTCTAACAAGTATGGGAGCTTGAACATAATGGAATGACTGCAGCCCCGAAATAAGTTCCGTCGTGGAAGTTGCATTGCGACGATAATTTGGCGTGCCGAACCTCTGTACTACTAACGTTCAGTTTCCTGTTTTTTTAAGAAGATTTTTCCCTCTTCGCTCCTAAGACTTTTGGATTTGACGCTTTATGCCAACGGCATGTTTTCTGTATAATCTTAATATCATCAAGGAGGATAAGGCAACGCTCCGAAGCGACCGAAGCGTCTTGACGAAGTACTTCGGGATACGGCATAGGTCGGTGCCTGCTTTGGTGCCGTCCTTTATAAATATGCCGTTGGTTGCAATGCGATAAATCCCAGCCGCGAAGCGGCTGATTTGGCTGCGGCCGAAGGCCGCGCTGTTCTCTAAGGTGAGGCCGTAGTCCTTCGGGAAGTAACGGGTAAGAGCACCGAAGGAACGCTGCGGGGTAGGCAGCCAAGTACCTATACAAGGATTGTGGAGATAATGTCGGGAAGGGCCTTTCCCCAGCAGGGACTGGCAACAGCCTGCAAAGACCCAACGTACAAGGGAAAACCGACCGTCCTGAATCGCATGGAGGCGTGCGGAAAGGTGGAATATGGTGAAGGCTAAACGGGCACGTAAAGCGGAAACGCTGAAACAGCCAAGCCTTTGCCTAAGGTTGCGCGCGCCGCATTTCTATCCCGACTGCAAAACAGCCAATTTCCAAGGCATGTTTTCTGAAAAAGGGCTGAGGTTAGTCACAGTTCACCCGGCCACCTATTGGGCAATGACACTACCATCATTTCAATTCCGTCTTAGAGCAAACCGTAGGATGCCAAGAAAGGAAATCAAGAACTTAGCCGCGCGCTCCATTTACGTCAGGTCTCGTTTCAGTTTCCTTGCAGATGTGGTTGAAGTTTACCTTGTTGGCTGTCCATATTTTGTTCCACACGATATGGTATAAAATAATTCTCAGAATGGGAATAGAGAATAACTCTAAGAGTCCATTTTTTCCTTGACGTGGCAGTGAAGGTGGCTAATCTGGTATATAAATCAGTCTGCTAAGGCATGTGCCCGCGGAGAGCCTGCCTTGAGCGACATCGAATGTGCGGGTATGTGCCGATCTTGGTTTTCTGACCTGAGGAAACTTTGTCACTTTTTCCATTAAGGAATGATAAATGCTCTTCATAGATCACGCCCCTTCTCGGGCACAAGAATAGGAGGTAACCAAAAGTGAAATTTAAGAGTCATTTTTCTTGTTTCCTTCTTAACATCACCGCACCGAGGCCGAGCAGCAGGAGTGATACGGAGAACCTGCTCACTTACGGGAAGAGTTTGAGTAGAGATATCTTTGTTTGGCTTGGACGTGTCTTATGGCCTCACCGCCAAGTCGTAGATATGGATGTCATCAATCAGGCCGGACTGGAAGTGAACTGCATCGCCTTGCGGAGTTTCCTCTGGCCAAAAACTTTTAATTGTAAGAATAATCCTGTCAAAAGCAAAGATAGTTAAGCAAATTAGACGATAATAGTACTTTGAAAGATTGATATTTGAGCAAGATGTATCTTTTTTGCTGTGAGGCATTGAAAGAAAAATGGCTGCTTCTTACCCTGTCAGGCACAGTAACCGGACGTGGAATTTGACCTGCTTTTGGGCAAAGGCCCAAAGAAAGTCAACGCGCACAAATCCGGCATTGACCGGCAGAGCCTCACCATGTAGGGTTTTCGCAAGTGTTGGGCGACGCGGGCAGGAGGATTTCGTGAATTTCCCCGCGGGCAAAATAAACCTATGGCTGGCTTGGATCTTGGCCATTTTGCTGTTGATAGCCTCGTGCATAACCTAACGCCTGGTGGCATCTCACCTGAAGCTCAGTGTCAAGGCCCCCATTAATCTACCGGTACCACTGGACTCTTTCCCAACACGAATTGGCAGTTGGACCGGCACAGACTTAGGCATCCCTACTACTACCCGTGAATATATGGAGAGGCACTTTGCAGACGATTTTCTAAGTAGACGATATATTAACAGTGCCAGGAACATCTGGGTGGATGTCTATATTGTATATTGTTCTTCCCGGCCGGGAGGAATACTGGGCCATAGGCCTCGCGTGTGCTATCCCGCGCATGGCTGGATCCTTGACAGTACTGAACGATCCCAATTAACATCGCGAGCTGGTCAGCAAATCGATTGTTTGCTCCACAGATTCCACAAACCTGCTCCAACGCACGGTCAGACAGTGGTATTGAACTTTTATATATTGAACGGCCAGATTACTGCCGATGAGAATGATTTTTCTGGGCCTTTTGGTCGAAGGCCAAATCTGGCCCGGGATCCTGCTCGATACGTGGCACAAGTGCAAATAGGCTCGGTGCTGGAGAATTCGGTGCGGACTGCAGCAAAAGATATAACCGATAGGATATTGGACTTTTTGCCGGATAATAATGGCCAAGTCAGAGCAACTGAACTCTACCCGGCTACAAATGGTGTTCTTCTTAGATAGGCCAAAATGATGTTGGTAAAAACTCGGATTCGCGGTGCCGGTATGAGAAATTCTATCACAACAGGTTACATTGGTCTTTCAATGCCAGCCGACAAGGCCTACGCCAATACTGCCAAGGGTGACAGCACTGGGAGCGGGGATTACCGTAGCGCTGGCTTCGAGATTAGTGATGCCTGCCATCCTATACGTATGAAGAAGCAACCAATCGTTATTATCAACAGAAATCTCAAAGCCATAGTAATAA
>CAYNKI010000273.1:0-4891 GCA_964397675.1 uncultured Pirellulales bacterium | reverse complement strand
TGCAACTTTTTCCAGGGAAGCTCTGTAGCAGTTGCCGTGCGGGCGTCGGTGCTCTGGATACAGCGGACGACAATTATCTGGCCGAACTCGCGCTTGTTGTCCCTTATGCCCGTTGCACGGTCGTTTAGCAGTACAGCCATATATTGAAAGGCGCCGCTGTCGTCCAATTCCTCTTCTACAATAGCAGTTGCTTTGCGGACAGTAGCCAGGCGTTGGCGTGTCACCTCGCCGACGATTCGGGTCGCTAAGGCTGGGCCGGGGAATGGAATACGCTGTGAAATTTCGGCTGGTAAATCCAAAAACTTGGTGACTTCGCGGACGTCGTCTTTTCGCAGGATTTTTAAGGGCTCAATGACCGAATAGCCGTAAGCTTTTTCGGGGTCGATGCCGATCTGAGCAAGAATGTTGTGTTGGCGTTTGATACCAGCGACAGTCTCCTCGATGTCGGTGAGAATTGTGCCGTGCAGTAAAAATTTTGCGTCCGATCGCTTTACTAACTTGGCAAAGACTTTTGAATAAAATGTATCAGTGACAGCTTGTCGCTTTTCTTCTGGGTCGGTCAAACCAGTCAGGGCAGAAAGAAATTCTTCTTGAGCGTCCACTAACTCCACAGCAATACCTAACGAAGCAAAAGTCTCCACAACTCGCTGTGGTTCGCCTTCGCGCATCAGTGCACTGTCAACAAAGACCGTTTTGAGTTGATCACCCAGAGCACGGTGACCGAGCACAGTAGTGAGAGAGCTATCCACACCGCCGCTCAAAGCATTAATAGCCTTTGCGTCTCCAACGGTTTCTTTGATGTCAGCAATTTGTTCCTCGACGAATTTTTTACAATCCATTGTGTTCTCCTTACAAGATCCTTTCGAGCGATATTGAAATTGGCTTAACTTCAAGAACAGTAAAGTAGCAGTTTAGGCGAGACTTGTCAAGAACAGCCGTTGATTTGAGTTTGCAGAATCAATTATAGAGGAGCAGTTTAGTTGGCCCCAAAAAGTCATTAGAACCTTGAATATCGATATCTAATGTCGAAATTCTGTGTTCGTGGTTCGATGCAATGACAACCCTGTAAACCACGTTTTACAGAATGCTAGCGCAAAACAAATGAAAGCTCTTTAGTCTTTCCCTCTCGTAATAGCTCCACACTCATAGTTGGCTTCGTCCGAGCCTTCATAAAAACTTGGAAGGCCTTCTTCTTGCTGTGGACAATTGCTGTCCATTGACTGATCGGATGATGTCGCCGTTTTTCAGGCCAAGGTTTCCTGCTATCGGAACTTTTTCCAAGCCGGTTATCCTGAGTCCTTCCATTTGACCATCTGTTTCATAAGGCTCGATAACCGCTTTACGCAACAATGTTTCTACATGTTTAGCTTTTGTTTGCACCTATGCGGGAGCCCACTTAGCCTGCAAATAGGTTTTTGCAGTTTCGCTCTTTTGTTTGATAATTTGGCTTACAGGCATCTGACGCTTTTGCTCGCTGCCGGACTTCTGTGCGGTATGGAGCCTCAGTATCTTTCTTTATCCATTATGTAGCAAGATGACCGCATCTTTTTCTATGCTTACAACAGCAGCAGTGCCAGAGTTAACTTGTTTATCAATAAGACCTTACGAATATACATTTATCACTATCTCTTTATTATGCACACTTTATCCACTTGAAAATTTATCGTCCTGCTGGGCTGTGCACTTAACCAGACCGTTTTGACTTAAGCATGCCTTGGATTTACCGCGGTTCGGTCTTCAAAAAGCTTATCTTATAGGGCTATGAAGGTAATTATAGCTGGGCTGGAACAATACAACTGCAAATTGATTAATCAGGTTAGCATTGTTGTAATTAGCAGGTAAAAGCCAGATAAAAAACTATTAGGAAGAAAATGATTGAAATAAAATAGTGAATTTAGCTATTATGGTAATCAGAACCTAAAGCAATATTGCCGAGTAGATATATCAGAGAAAAATATAGCTACGTGTTAAAAAAAGAAAGATTAATGAAAGAAAGATTAATGGAGGTTAGAGCTGTGAGAGTAACAAATTTATTATCGGTAGTGGCAATAACGGCTATACTTTTAACCGGTCTTGTTGAGCCGGTATCGGCCCAGGATAATCTAACTTTCGATAGACGAACACCCACTGTAAAAGTATATGAGGAAACGCATAAGGCAGTTGTAAACATCTCTGGTGAGCGTACAGTATCAACTTCTATTTGGCCTGAGTTTGATTGGTCAGATATGTTCCGTGGTCCGAGGGTCCAAAGACAAGTCAAAGTGCTCGGCTCAGCCGTTGTCGTTCACGAAGACGGCTATATTATCACCAATGCACACGTAATTGAAGGTGCCAAAAAAATCAAAGTAGTCTTCAGCGATGGTCGGGAATTTCTCGCAGAAGTAATCAGTGCCGATGAAAACAAAGATCTGGCTGTCCTGAAAATAGAAACCGAGGATAAACTGCCCTTTATTCATTTAGGCAGAAGCAATGACTTGATGATCGGTGAAACAGTGATAGCGATCGGCAATCCTTATGGCTATGCAAATACAGTCACCAGCGGCGTCATAAGTGCTGTAGGCCGGGATATCGAGGTAAGCAAAGGATTCTGGTTGCGCGGACTAATTCAAACCGATGCTCCCATTAATCCCGGTAACAGTGGAGGTCCGCTATTGAATATTAATGGTGAGTTAATAGGGGTAAATACTGCTCTTCGAGCAGAAGCACAGAATATCGGCTTTGCAATACCTGTCGATACGCTGTCTGATAACCTAACCCACATGCTAATGCCGGAAAAACTACGTCGTGTTCAGTTAGGGCTGATAATGGGCGGAATGAAAACAGTTGACAAGTTTACTGGATTGGCTATCGACTCTGTGATCAAGGAAAGCCCCGCTGATAAAAATGGTATGGTTACCGGCGATATAGTGCTTGAGATTGATGGGCGCAAACTCACTGGGGTTATCGATTTCTATATCAAGATGATGGATAAGCAAATTGGACAACCTATACTAATAAAATATGTAAAGCTGCAAGCCTCACGTCCTCAGAGCCGGACGGCCAAACTGACTTTGGTAGCAAAGCCATTACCAGATGGTCGCCAAATCGCGAGGAAATTCTTTCAAATGGAAGTTTCGGAGCTAACCGAGAAAGTTGCAGAAGAGTTCGACTTTGAAAGTGCATATCCAATAATGATTATAACGGAAGTAGAACGAAACGGCATTGCAGCAGAGGCTGGCATTGAAGGTGGGGACCTTATTTTAGAAGTAAATAAAGCTGCGGTGAGTAACCTAAAGGAATTCTCTCTGGAGATGGAAAAGATCAATGAAGGGGACGTCGTAGAGTTAAAAAATTTACGTATCCGAATAGGTTCCTTTGGACAAATGCAGCGTATAAGAACCGTGCCACTGAAGGCACAGGAGAAGAAAACTAGTAAGTTTCGATTTTTATAATAGGTGATTAAAAACAGGCAACTTAATCTGTGATAGATTAATAGCGCTTGCTCGACAAACGTCTAAGAATCTCGATTTTATTTTCCCACTTATGTGAGTCAATCAATGATGTTAGATTTTCATTGTGACGCCATGTTTCATGCCACCACTTCCACATAAATCGGAGTATGCTCATATCACCACCCTTTCTTAATGATGACATCATCATACCAAAAAGACAATTACAATTCAATCTCAAAATCGCAGGATAGCATACTAAAAGCTTAGCTATGGCATCATGTGAAATAGCAAAACTTTTTATCGGCCTATAGTGAAAATTTTTTTAGCGTGCTGCTTGGTATGTGATAGTTTCTTAACTCCGTAAAAAATCTTACTCTCGGAAAATTATGTTTTTGCTTCTGTTTACCTTATCCTTGCTCTTTTTAAATCTGCTTTTAGCCTTGATTTGTCTAATCTCAAACCTGCTTGCTTGGATCTTCTGCTCAGAAGAAAGTTTCCCTGGAGCCCTTTTCATTAAAACCAATAAGGCATTCTGGCACACTACGGCAGTGGACTTATCATAATGCTTTAAACCCAGTGACAAAATCTCTAAAGCTGCTTTTTGCATTCTGCCGCGCATCTTCCTCATTCCATAGGCAGCAGCGCTTTTCACGCTCCTGGATGCCTTGCTAAATAAAGCCTCCCTTAGGATGTCTAAACCATCTTCCTGCATCCAGGATAGATTAAAAGCTGTCTGACGGGCAGTGCCCACGTGCTCAGAATATAATTTTTCCCTTAGCTGGGCCAGAAGCTTTATAGATGCCTCATCCTTTTCCCTACCAGAAGGCTTTCTTTTTTCTAACTTCATAACGCTACCCCTCCATGCGTCGGTTAAAATATGTTCCTTGCTAAAGGCGGTTTGTTGTTTCTGTATAATGATTATTCAGGCTTAATTACACATTTGTCCAAGTCCCATAGAACAATGTTTTAAGCTTCGTATTTGGGTCGGCACTCCCACTATAAGAAATATTTTGGCACGATAAAATTGGGCTGTCAAATGTTTTTTTGAATAAGGGTCAAGATTTTCTATATCACATCATCTTAGCCCTGTAAAACAGTAGTTACATAGCAGCAACAATATGCTATGACACAATATAATAAGTGCTGGCAGGGTTAGAACCAATATCTCTTTTTATTTTTTACAGCGCCAAATCTGGACCAGCTTATTCTCTATAGTAGCTAATTTCCCTATATTATATTGCCGCTATGGATTAACCTGTCTTGAACCGACATAGTTTAGAGAACCTGCTAAGAAAATCTGTTAATTTAATAGTATATGAATTTGTAATGATAGCAAAGATGGCCAATGTAGGCAATTTGCAATTTCGGGCGGAGCCCCCGTGTCTTCTGTCGAAGACAGAAACAGGGGCGAAGTCGAGAAATCTGTTTAAATAGACCCCTCGACTGCGCTCGGGGTGACA
>CAYNKI010000272.1:0-4894 GCA_964397675.1 uncultured Pirellulales bacterium | reverse complement strand
AGAATTCCTTGTTTTGAAAAAACGAACCGTCGCTAATAGCTCTGCTGATTCTTACCGATTCCTGTGGGACGATTCTGCCGGCTCCAATATTTTGATGTCCGACTTCGCTGTTACCCATCGTCCCATCGGGAAGACCTACATCCTCTCCGCTGGTATGGATAAGGCAGTTTGGATATTCTGCCATTAGCATATCATCAATGGGCGTGTTAGCACACTTGATAGCATTATATTTATCCTCGTCCTGGTTTGGATTATAGCCCCACCCGTCACGAATGATTAATACAAACGGCTTGTTTTTCAAAACTACTTTTCGTTTAGCCATAAGCAGTAAAGCCTTTCATACAAAAGCAACAGAGACAAGGTATTGCCTCGTCCGAACCTTACACGCCAACTGAATTAACAGGATATGATATAAAGCCGTGCTAAGTATGTCAAACATTTAGAAAAACAGAAAATCTGTATGCTGGTAAAAGTTTTTGACACCGATAGTTAGCGTGGTATAATCTGCCTCGCCATGAGATGTTGCTGGAACTGATACGAAAGCATACGAGGTAATGGAACTCAGGACTTCAATGGGATTTAAAGCGTGACACAATTAAACGGAGAAGAACATAATGCCCATCTAAATTCAGACCAGGCCTTTTTAAAACGGCGATTTTTTGTACTGCCGGGTCTGAAGGCACAGCTTGTTTTCTGGCCATTTATGGTGATTGGCTTAGCGCTGGATTTGGCCAGTAAAAGCGCAGTATTTAGCTGGCTGGAGCAAGAACCGGGCAATAGCTTTTTGATTATAAATGGTTTTTTGCAATTGGTCAGGATAGAGAATCCTGGCGCTGCTTTTGGGATAGCTCCTGGACACTATGGCTTATTAGTAGCGGTCTCAGTTATTGCATTAGTAATAATTTTTGCGATTTTTATTTCCAGTGGAAGTCAGCATATACTGTTTCATGCTGCCTTGGCGCTTTTTGCTGCGGGTGTTTGCGGGAACCTTTACGACAGGTTGTTTAATGGTGGCTTAGTGCGCGACTTTATTGATGTGGTGTACTGGCCGGGTAGACACTGGCCAGCGTTTAATATCGCAGATGCTATGCTCTGCATTGGTGTTGCATTGTTGATTATTGCGAATTATTTTACTGCGAAGTCTGCTCGAACACATGCTCAGCGACATAAATAGGAGTATTTGATGCCGATCCCAGGGCAATCGCATCAGATGGCCGGCTGTCAATTTGGACGGTTCGCCCATTCAAACTCAGATGTATCTGCGCATAGAAAGTGTGGTTGCGTAAGTCATTTATAACTATCTTTTGTATTTTCGCGCCGAGATTTTCAATAACGTTGTCTAATAAATCGTGCGTCATTGGGCGGGGCGGCGTGATGCCCTTTAACCGCCGGTCGATGGCGAATATCTCGACTATGCCGATAACGATAGGAAAACCACGCTCACCGTGACGTTCCTTCAAAACAATTATCTGCTGGTCGGATTGTTCGTTAATGATTATTCTCGATAATTCAGCCTCTACGTCCATTGTGTCCCTTCCTTGCCTATATTAGCTATCCAACTCTGAAAGATGCCTTTCAACGGCCTTTAACTGCTCTGTTAGCTCAGCCAGCTTGTCCCTGGCCTGCGCGATTACTTTCGGTTTGGCTTTATTAACAAAATCTTCATTATTAAGCTTATTTTCTACAGACTTTTTAGCTTTTTCTATCTGCTGTCTTTGTTTTTCAAGTTTAGCTCGTTCTGCTTCAGGATTGATCGCGCCATGAACATAAATTTGCATATCTTCGACTATTGCAGTAGCAGCATTCTTGGGCTTTTCTATATTACTGCCAGCCGTTAATACCTTAGTGCCTGCCATTTGGCATATAAGCTCGCAGTTTCTATTTAATATTTCTGCAACTCGGACACTGGTATTCACCGAAGTTGTCGGAGTTGCTGTAGGAGGAATGTTATATTTATTCTTAACATCTCTTATCGCACGAATCGGATTCTGGATAATCGAAACCTGTTTTTCAATGTCATGGTCAATGAGAGAATCCAGCCCATCCGGCCACTCAGCAACAACCAACGCATCAGATTTCACAGCTTCCGTAAGTCCTTGCAGCTTGCGAACAGGTGCAATTTCATTTAGCTTTTGAAATATTCCTTCAGTAATAAACGGTACAAATGGATGCAATAGACGTAGTGTCTGGTCCAGGACGAAAGCCAAAACGTTTTGAGCAATCGGCTTTTGTTGCTCATTCCGCATTCTTGGTTTAATCCACTCAAGATACCAGTCACAAAAGTCATTCCAGAAGAATCTGTAAAGCTGCGTCAATGGCTCGCTATATTTGAATTCATTTAAGAATTTGCCTGTCTTTTCGACAGTTTGTGCCAAGCGAGAAAGAATCCATTTGTCGGTAATATCCATTTTCTCAGGGTCGAATTCGGCTGGGTCAACTCCCTCAAGGTTCATCAAGGCAAAGCGTGAGGCATTCCAAAGCTTATTACAAAAGTTTCGCCCGATGTCGAACTTTGGTGAGGTGTTTTCCTTCCGGCCATCCGGCAGTGTCATTAGTACGACCGGCATACGAATATCCTGCGTTTCGGTGGTCATGCTGGCCAGAGTAAGCCGCATTGCATCAGCCCCATGGCTGTTAATAGCTACCAGTGGATCGATCCCATTGCCCAGGCTCTTGGACATCTTGCGTCCTTCGCCATCCTGGATCATGGCGTGAATATAAACGTCGGTGAATGGAATATCCCCAATGCAATACTGGCCCATCATTACCATACGCGAGACCCACAACGTAATGATTTCGCGGGCCGTACAAAGCACATCGCTGGGATAGAATGTTTTCAGTTCCGGCGTATCATCCGGCCAACCCATTGTACTAAATGGCCAAAGTGCTGAACTGAACCAGGTATCCAGAACATCTGGATCCCGAATTAAATCGTCGCAGCCACACTTTTCGCAGATTTTAGGGTCTTGCATCCCCGTGTTGGTTTGGCTGCATTTTTTACAATACCAAATTGGTATGCGATGTCCCCACCACAGTTGTCTGCTTATTGGCCAGTCGCGCAGGTTCTCCAGCCAGCTTTGATAGGTTTTAGCATAACGTTCAGGAATGAATCGCATCCGGCCATCGAGTAGAGGTTTCAAGGCCAAACCTGCAAGCGAGTTGACTGGTACGTCCGTCCCTTTTATAAGCCCATCGCCGAGTATTTTTGTTAGATGCTTGATGGGCTGTTTAACGGCTATATACCATTGGTCCGACAGGTATGGCTCAATCGGGACGTGACTGCGGTAACTATGTCCCACCTCGTGTGCGTATTCGCGGATGCACTCAAAGAGATTTTTCTGTCGGAACCACTCCACGATAGCCTCACGCGCCTCGAAACGGTCCATACCAAGTAAAGATTGTGCTTCTGGCGATTCAGCGTCCTCCCAGCCGAACTTGTCACTAATCGAGCCATCTAGTGCCATTACGTTTATTACCTGAAGATTGTGACGTTGGCCTATCTCCCAGTCATCAGGGTCGTGGGCAGGTGTGACTTTTAAAAAGCCGGTAGAAAACTTCGCCTTTTCATCCTCACTATCAGGATCGGGCAAAACGACATGCTCGTCGGCAATTATAGGGATAATGCGGCCCACTATCGGAAGCCGAACTTTCTTGCCAACGAGATATTCAGCACGATGATCCGCAGGATTCATCGCTACAGCCGTGTCACCCAGCATTGTTTCTGGCCGAGTTGTGGCCACAGTAACGTGTTCGATCCGTTCTCCCGCAATATCAATGGGTTCAACAAGGGGGTACCTTAAATACCAGAAATGTCCCTGCACTAATTCATGTTCTACTTCGTCATCGGCTAATACTGTCTGCGTAGCTGGGTCCCAGTTGACAAGCCGTTTGCCGCGATAGATCAGCCCGTCTTTGAAGAGTTTGAAAAACGCAGCTCTGACCGCTTTTGCACACACCTCATCCATTGTAAAGCGTGTTCGCTGCCAATCACAGGAACAGCCCATCGCTTTTAATTGGTTGATAATTTGAGCCTCATATTCGTCCTTCCAGGCTTGTATGCGGGTGACAAACTCTTCCCGCTTAAAGTCAGTTCGTCGTTTCCCTTCTCCCGATAGTATTCGCTTCTCAACGACCGTTTGAGTAGCGATGCCAGCGTGGTCGGTACCAGGCATCCACAATGTATTGTATTTTTGCATCCTACGGAACCGAATTAGGATGTCCTGCAATGTATTATTGAGTGCGTGGCCAAGGTGAAGAGGTGCCGTAACATTAGGCGGTGGAATTACAATGGTATAAGTTCGTCGCTTGTCTTTCGTGCCTCGTCCCTCATCCATAGGTTCAGCATGAAAATACGTGTGAGCAAACCAGATATCCGTTGCCCATTTCTCTATCTTTTTAGGCTCATATACTTTCGAGAGTTTTTCGCTCATGGTTTATTCGATTTAGACATTCGCCTATAAAAAATTCCGGCATAGTACAACAGCCGGAATATTATACTAATAAAAACAAGCAGCAAAGTAAAGGGAACTATAAAGTCAAAATCGATATTACTGCTTGCTTTAAAAACAGTTGACTTTATGCCTCAGGTCGGCCTAATCGAGACTTGCCTGACGTCAGTCAAGGTTCATTGTCATTAGAAACTCTGCGTTAGTTCGGGTTTTGGATAATCTATTTTTGAGTAGTTCAATTGCCTCGACTGGATTCAGTTCACTCAGGACTCTTCGCAAACGGTAAACAAGCTCAAGCTCTTTTGGGTCAAGCAGTAATTCTTCTCTTCTGGTCCCGCTTCGGCTAATATCAATGGATGGCCAGATTCTTCTGTCAACAAGGCGTCTGTCGAGGTGCAATTCCATATTTCCGGTTGCCTTAAACTCTTCAAAAATCACCTCATCCA